>JALWOY010000041.1 GCA_027083355.1 Phycisphaerales bacterium
GACGATGGGCAGCCTGAGCAGCCGGACCGAGCGGACCCTCGTCGCGGAAGCAACGATCAAGGTGCTGGCCTACGCGGTCCGCCGCGACGAAGTCGCTGTCTGATATATGGTGTCTACAAAGCAGCGTCTCGCCTGTCCCACCGAGAGAAAGAGGAAGAAAGAGCCCCTCACCCCGGCCCTTGTTCCAGAAAGCACGAGTATCTTCTGGAAACCGTATTACTCCGGCTCGCCGCCGGACATGTCGTACACCCACGGCGTGATGGCACGGTCGAAATCGAGCACCTCGCCGGCGTTGAAGAAAAGGCCCAGCTCACGCTCGGCGGCCTCGGGGCTGTCGGACCCGTGGATCAGGTTGAACGAGTTGGACACGCCGAAATCGCCGCGGATCGTCCCCGCGTCGGCCTTGGACCCGAACGTCGCGCCCATCATCGACCGGCAGATGGCGATCGCCCCGACGCCCCGCACGGCCATGACGCAGACGGGGCTGGACGTCATAAACCGGACAAGCCCGTCATAGAACGGCTTGCCCTGGTGGTCCTTGTAGTGCGTCGCCGCCAGTTCGGGGGTGATCTGCATCATCTTCATACCGACGATGTGCAGGCCCTTGTCCTCGAAACGGGTGATGATCTTGCCCATCAGGCCGCGCTGCACGGCATCAGGTTTGAGGATGATCAGCGTGGTTTCCATGTTCTTTTCTCCGTGGTGTATGGTGGGCACAAGGATAGCGCCCATGCGGGTCGCGATACCGTTCATATCGTGAGGAAACAGGGGCAATCGGGTTCGGCCGCGGGTATCCTGCCCGTGTGGTCCAATGCGGGAAGCCGCGGGGAGGTGGTTGATGCGGGGACAGATCGGCGTGTGCTCGTGGTCGCTCAATCCCGCATCACCGGCGGACCTTGTCGGGCGAGTGCTCGCTGCGGGGTGCCGGGCGGTGCAGCTGGCGCTGGACCCCATCCGCCGGGGGGAATGGGACGAGCAAGAGACTTTCGAGAGGCTCGGCGAGGCGGGGATCGCCGTCCCCAGCGGGATGATGGCGATGGCGGGAGAGGACTATTCCACGATCAACTCGATCCGACGAACGGGGGGTGTCCGGCCGGACGCGACATGGCCCGCCAACCGCGAGGCGGCCGAGCGTCTCGCCGAGATCGCCGCCCGTCGGGGGATCGGGCTGGTCACTTTTCACGCGGGGTTCATCCCGCCGGACCCGGACGACCCCGAGCGAGGGCGGATGGTCGATCGGCTGGCGGATCTCGCCGGGGTCTTCGCGGACGCGGGTGTCCGCGTCGCGCTGGAGACGGGGCAGGAAGACGCCGACACGCTGGCGGACCTGCTCGCCATGCTCGACGGACTGGGCCATGAAGTGGGTGTGAATTTCGACCCGGCGAACATGCTGCTGTATGGCTCGGGAGACCCAATCGAGGCGCTCGACCGGCTCACCCCCCGCGTTTTCCAGATCCACATCAAGGACGCCCGCCCACCGGCTTTGCCGGGGGTCTGGGGCACGGAGACACCCGTCGGCCGGGGGGCCGTCGATTGGGGGGCGTTTTTCGGGATTGTCCGCGGCCGACTCACCGGCGTGGACCTGATGATCGAGCGTGAAGCGGGGGATGAGCGGATCTCCGAGATCGCCGCGGCCCGGGAATTCGTCGAATCGCACCTTACGGGAGAGGGTTCAGCCGGGGAGGGGTCGGCGTGACGGTCGGGGTCGCGGTGATCGGTCTTGGGTTCATGGGCATGACGCATGCGCGCGCGTACCGCGACGCGGGTCCGCGGTGCCGACTGCGAGCCGCGTATGACACCGACCCGTCCCGGCTCTCCGGTGATGGGGCAGGGTCGCGCGGGGGCAATCTCCCGCAAGGTCAGGACAGGGAAGACCCACTCGCGTCGGTCGCGGTGTTCGATTCACTCTCGGCGTTGCTGGCCGACCCGGGGGTCGACGCGGTCAGCATCTGCACCCCGACGGACACCCACGCGGCGATCGCGTCGGCGGCATTGGAAGCGGGCAAACACGTGCTGGTCGAGAAGCCCGTCTCGCTCGACCGGGGCGAGATCCACGCTCTGGAAGCGGCCGCGACGCGGGCCGGGCGGGTGTGCATGCCGGCGATGTGCATGCGGTTCTGGCCGGAATGGGCTTGGCTGCGGGACCGCATCGCGGACGGGGAATTGGGTGAAATTCGGAGCCTGTCTTTCGAGCGTCTCGGCCCGATGCCGGATTGGGGCGTGGGGTTCTACGCCGATTCGGCCCGCAGCGGCGGGGCGCTGCACGATCTGCATATCCACGACACCGATTTCATCTGTGCATTGCTCGGCCCTCCCGCGTCGGTCCTGTCCTCGGGCGATATCAACCGGTTGACGACGATGTACCGCTATGACACCGGGCCGGGGCATGTTGTCGCCGGCGGGGGCTGGATGCGGGGCGGGCCGGGCTTCACGATGCGGTACACGGCGGAGTTCGAGCACGCGACGGCGGTGTTCGATCTGGCGGCCGACCCGCCGCTGGTCGTCTTTCGGGCCGGCGAGCGGGAGGCGGTGCAACCCCCCGGTGCGCCCGCCACCGGGTACGACGGTGAGATCGGGGCATTCCTGCACGCGGTCGAGAATGGAGAGGACCCGCCCGTGACGCTCGCCGATGCCGGGGTGACGCTCGCCGTGCTCGAAGCGGAGGCCCGGTCGCTGCATTCGGGCGAGATCGAGACGGTCTGAGGGATCGCGTGCCTTGCCCCCCGCCCTCTCTGCGCCGCGGCCGCCCGCCGTATATGCTCCCGGCGCGGCGACACCAGCGAGACAGCATCGTGCCCAGACGAGACGACATCCGCACCATCCTGATCATCGGCTCGGGCCCCATCGTCATCGGGCAGGGCTGCGAGTTCGACTATTCGGGGGTGCAGGCGTGCAAGTCGCTGACGGCCGAGGGCTACCGGGTGGTGCTGGTGAACTCGAACCCGGCGACGATCATGACGGACCCGTCGATCGCGGACCGGACGTACATCGAACCGGTGACGCCGGACGCCGTGCGGAAGATCATCGCGCGTGAGGCGGAGGCGGGGACACCCATCGACGCGGTGCTGCCGACGCTGGGCGGGCAGACCGGTCTGAATTGCGCGTGCGCGTTGCACGATTCGGGCGTGCTCGCCGAGTTCGGCGTCGAGATGATCGGGGCCGACCGGGAAGTGATCTCGAAAGCGGAGGACCGCGAGCAGTTCGCCGCGGTCTGCGCCGGGGCGGGCCTGGCGACGCCCGAATCCAAGACCGTGACGACACTCGACGAGGGGCGGGCGTTCCTCGAACAGATCGGCCTGCCCGCGATCATCCGCCCCGCCTTCACCCTCGGCGGCTGGGGCGGGGGCATCGCCTACAACACCGACGAGTTCGACGAGCTGGTGACGCGCGGCCTCCGCGCGAGCATGATCGATCAGGTGCAGATCGACAAGTCGCTGCTGGGCTGGAAGGAATACGAGCTCGAGGTCGTCCGCGACAAGAAAAACAACTGCGTCATCGTCTGCGGCATCGAGAACATCGACCCGATGGGCGTGCACACGGGCGATTCGATCACCGTCGCGCCCATCCTGACGCTGACGGACAAGGAATACCAGGTGCTCCGCGATGCCGCGATCGCGATCATGCGGGGCGTGGGCGTCGAGACCGGCGGGTCGAACGTGCAGTTCGCGGTGAACCCGAACCCCGAGCCGGATTCCGACGGGCGACGCCGCTTCGAGTTCGTCGTGGTCGAGATGAACCCGCGGGTGTCGCGTTCGTCGGCGCTGGCGAGCAAGGCGACTGGCTTCCCGATCGCCAAGATCGCGGCGAAGCTGGCCGTGGGCTACACGCTCGACGAGCTGCGCAACGACATCACGGGTTCGACCAGCGCGTGCTTCGAGCCGAGCATTGATTATGTCGTGACGAAGATGCCGCGGTGGACGTTCGAGAAGTTCCCCGAGGCCGACGAGACACTGACGACGCAGATGAAGAGCGTCGGCGAAGCGATGGCCATCGGGCGGACGCTCAAGGAAAGCCTGCAGAAGGTCATCCGCTCGATGGACGTCAAACGCTTCGGGCTGGGGCTGGACCGCAACGACAAGTGGCTCGCGGCGATGCGGGCGGCCGAGCGGGAGGGCGTCGCGCTCGAAACCGTCCTGCCGAGCCCCGAGATCGACACGGACAACACGACATCCGACCCGGTCGCGGGCGGGCGTGTGCGTCTCGGCCTGCGGACCGCCGACGGGCAGCCCATCGAGTGGCCCATCGCCGAGGACAAACTCCGCCGAAAACTCGGCGTGCCCAGCCAGGGCCGGTTGTATTACATCCGCTACGCCTTCAAGATGGGCTGGACGGTCCAGCAGGTTTTCGAGCAGACAAAGATCGACCCGTTCTTCCTCGACCAGATCCTGCAACTCGTCGAGTTCGAGGACGTGCTCTGCGGCTACGATTCTCTGGAGGACGTGCCGCGCGAGGTGCTTTTCGAAGCGAAGCGGCTTGGCTACTCCGACGCCCAACTCGCCAACCTCTACCTCGGCACGATCACGAGCGAGACGATCCTCGCGGTCCGCCGGCACCGCGAATCGCTGGACGTGCGGCCCGTGTTCAAATGCGTCGATACCTGCGCCGCCGAGTTCGAGGCCATCACGCCGTACTACTACAGCACATATCAGCCGGGGTGGACGGAAGTTGATTCACCCGAGTCTTGTGCCGCTGCCGTTCCGGCCGTGTCTTCAGGCCAACCACGACCATCCGGGGAAACAGGCACGGCCGATACGGCCGTGGCACACAGCAGAGAGATACCCCCAGAGGACGAGATCGGCGGCGACCCCGCGAAAGAAAAAGTCATCATCCTCGGCGGCGGGCCCAACCGCATCGGCCAGGGCATCGAGTTCGACTACTGCTGCGTCCACGCCGCCTTCGCCGCCCGCGAGCTCGGCTTCGAGTCGGTCATGATCAACTCGAACCCCGAGACCGTCTCGACCGATTACGACACGTCCGATCTGCTGTTTTTCGAGCCACTCACACTCGAAGACACCCTCAACGTGATCGAGAGGCTCAACCAGAGAGGCCCGAGCGGAAGCGAAGGCTCTTCCCCGGTCAATCGACACGGCCCCGTCCGCGGCGTCATCGTCCAGTTCGGGGGCCAGACCCCCCTGAACCTCGCCCACGGCCTCGCGCTCGCCGGCGTTCCTTTCCTCGGCACCAGTCTCGATTCGATCGACCTCGCCGAGGACCGTGAACGTTTCGACGCGATGCTCGAAAAACTGGGTCTGAAGCGCCCCCCCGGCGCGATCGCATACTCGATCGAAAGCGCCGCCGAAAAAGCCGACGAGATCGGATACCCCGTCCTCGTCCGCCCGTCCTACGTCCTCGGCGGACGCGGCATGGAGATCTGCGCCGACGAGAGCGCCCTGCGACACTTCATGACCAACGCCCTGCGCATCAGCGATCAGGACAACGCCCCGGTGCTCATCGACAAGTTCCTCGACGGGGCCGTTGAGATCGACGTGGATGTGGTGGCGGACTTTGAACCTACACATCCTCGTGGGACGGGCTTCCAGCCCGTCTCTACATCTTCTCCCCCTTGTTCCCGCTCAGGGAAAGAGTCCGGAGAAGAATATGGAGATGACGGGCAAGATGCCCGTCCCACGAGGGCAGGGAGGGCCATCATCGCCGGTGTCATGGAACACATCGAGCACGCCGGCGTGCATTCCGGCGATTCCACGTGCGTCATCCCCCCCTTCACCCTCGCCCCGCGCATGGTCGATCGAATCCGAGACATCGCCCGCGATCTCGCCCGCGAGCTGAAAATCTGCGGCCTGATGAACGTGCAGATCGCCGTGAAGGACGACACGGCCTACATCATCGAGGTCAACCCCCGCGCCAGCCGGACGGTGCCGTTTGTCGGCAAGGCCAAGCACGAGGCGTGGGCCGCCGCCGCCGCCAAGGCCATGATGGGCGTCCCGCTCGCCGAACAGGGTGTGACAGAGAAACCCGACACCGGCGTCTACGCCGTCAAAGCTCCCGTCTTCCCCTTCCAGAAATTCCCGGGTGTTGACTTTGTCCTCGGGCCGGAGATGCGTTCGACCGGCGAGGTCATGGGGGTCGATGTCGCCCTGCCCAATGCCTACCTCAAGGCCTTGCTCGCCGCGGGCACCCGGCTGCCCGGCGAGGGCGGGGTCTTCATCTCCGTCCGAAAAGAAGACCGCGACGCGATCATCGGCCCGACCCGCACGCTCATGGCCATGGGATTCGCGGTCTACACCACCGCCGGCACCGGCGAACAACTCGCAAGGCACGGCCTCCGCCCCGCGATCCTCCAGAAAATCGCGACCGGCGTCCGCCCCAACGTCATCGACCTCATGGCCGACGGAAAGGTCCAGCTCGTCATCAACACCCCCACACGCACCGGCTGGCGGACCGACGAGGGGCGGATCCGCGCCACCGCCGTCCGGCTCGGCATCCCCATGCTGACCACGATCCCCGCGGCTGTCGAGGCCGTCCGCGCCATCGAATCCCTGCGCGCCGGCGTCTGGTCCGTCTCGGCGTTGCAGGATCTCGCCTGAGACGCCGGCAACCCGCAAGCGTTCGCCCATGCCCCCCGCTGACCCGGTCAACCCGAACACCGATGAGCGTCTCGACGACGCCCTGTTCAACGTGCGGGGATCACGCCGGGAACGCTGGGCCGAACGCGCCCGCCTGAGCGACCCCGCCCTCGAACACGACCTGCCGCGTCTCGGGCTTGTCCTCGGGACAGACCCGACGCACGTGCACGTCGGCCGGACGCTCGCGGTGCTCACCGTCTCGATGCTCGCCGCAGGCATCGCCGTCATGGGACAGAAGTTTCATATCTGGCGGTTGCCCCCGGATGTCGAGCGTGTGCTGTCGTCGCTGTTCATTCTCTGCTGGCTCTTCGGGGCGCCGATGAGCATCTGGTGGGCGCTCCGGGCCGGGCCGCTGGCCAGGGCGATCCTCCTGCGCTCGCGCTGCCGGCTGTGCGTCTGGTGCGGGCACGACCTGACCGGCCGCCCCCCCACCGCCGACATCTGCCCCGAGTGCGGCCGGCGCATCACGACACGGGACGCCGTCATTCTGTGGTGCCGTCGGCTGAACCGCTGACGGCGTTTTCCCCGTCGGGCGTCGGTGCTACCGGCACCAGTTCTCGGTGCTGATCTCGCTGCCCCCGACGTCGATGCCCTTCAGCCCGCCGCGGGTCCACTTGTAGAACCCCGGGAAGTTCACGCCGGCGTTGTTCGGCACGTCGTAATCCTGGAAGTACCGCAGATCGATCGACTGATACAGCAACGCCGGCAACTCGTCGTTCTCGCACGGGGTGTTCGGGTCCCAGCCCGGCAGCGCCTCATTCCCCGACCACGAATCCGTCGCCGGGTTGTACGTCGGTGTCCCCGTCTTCAGCCGACGGACCGAAGAATCGAAGAACTGCACGTCGATCGTCGCCTCGGGGTCGGCGTAATACAGCCCCTGGTTCCCCGAGTGCTTCGTGTAATCGAACTCCTCGAAGAACAACGCCTTCATGCTCGGGAACGAGACCTCGTTCATCTCGCGTGGGTAGAACGCGTTCAGGTCGCGCACCACGATCAACGTCGCCCCGGGCGCCGGCGCCAGCGGCAGGTTGCCGTTCTCGTCGGGGCGCTCGGATGTCCACGCGTACACCGTGGACTGATAACTCGACGCGAACGGCCAGCGGTTCACGGCCTGATCGTCACGCCAACGCGTATCGTCGGTCTGGTTGTATTCCGGGATCCCCGCCGGCAGATTCGCGAAATCGAGCGGGTTCTCCTGGAAATCCAGATGGTGAACATCCAGCGGGCTCACCGCGATCGGCTCGGGCTGCTGACCCGTCAGCTCGTCGATCATCGGAAGATGCAGGTAACGCCGATGCGGGATCCGCGCCCAGTGCGGCGTGATCTTCACCGGCGGGCTGATCCCCGGGCCGTACCGACCCGTCGCCCGGCGGAGAATCGCCGCCTGCTGCGCCTGCGCCGCTTCGAGGTTGTTGTTGACCATGATCGTCGCGCCCGTGATGTCGACCTCGGTCGCCGACCCGAAGCCCTCGTTCACCTGCCAGTCGAAGCCCGCCATCTGCTCGTCGTTGTCGGAGGCGTGTGTGGCGTTGGCCACGGCCAGCTGCTTCAGGTTCGCCTGCGACACCATCAAGCGGGCCGAATCACGCGCACGCCCGAGCGCCGGCAACAGGATCCCGATCAGCAACGCGATAATCGCGATCACCACCAGCAATTCGATGAGCGTGAAAGCCGAGCGTCTGGACACGTCCGCCTCCTTCCGCCCCCCACCGAGAGCCCCGTGATCTTCCCACGCCGCATATCGAACAATCGGTTCGCCGTCACCGACAAGAACAGACTCGTCGTCGGTGCCGCGGTCAGTTGCACCAATTGCTGGTGTCGGTTTCCTGCCCGCCGACGTCGAGGCCCTGCAGCCCGCCGCGCGTCCACTTGTAATACCCGGGGAAGAACGTGTCGCCGTTGATATCGCGGAAGTCGCTGTAATCCGGGAAGAACCGCTCATCGATCGAGTCGTACCGCAGGTGGGCCGTCTTGGTCATGTCGTCCGGGTTCAGAGCGTCCCACCCCGGGTTCGCGTCGCTCGTGGCGATCCGCCTGACCGACGAATCAAAGAACTGCACGTTGATCTTCGCCTCCGGGTCGGCGTAATACTTGCCCTGATTCCCGGAACCACGCGTGTAATCGAACTCCTCGAAGAAGAACGCCTTCATGCTCGTAAACGCGACCTCCTGCATGTGCCGCGGCGCGATCGTCCGCGCATCGACATACATCAGCGTCCCGTCGTCCGCCGGGTACGTCCCCATCGTGCACGAATCCGGGTCCGGCCGAGAGGGCGACCACGCGTACACCGTGCTCTGATAGCTCGACGCGAACGGCCAGCGGTTGACCACCTGCCGCACACTCCAGCCCGAGACACCGTTGCCCAGCCCCCCGGGAAGGTTCGCGTAGTCCGTCGGGTTGTCCTGGAAATCGAGCTGGTGCACGTCCAGCGGGCTCACCGCCACCGGCTCGGGCTGCTGGCCCGTCAACTCGTCGATCATCGGGACGTGCAAATACCGCCGGTGCACCAGTCGGCTGCCGTCGAACTTGATCTCGTCCGGCCCGCTGCACCGCCCCGTCGCCTCGCGCAGGATCGCGACCTGCTGGGCCTGCGCCGCCCCGAGGTTGTCGCGGGCGGTCTCCGTCTCGCCGCAGCCGATCGGGAACTCCTGGCCGGCGAAGCCGTTCGAGTCGACGGAGTTCGGGTCAACCTTCCAGTTGTACCCGCCCATCTCCTCGTCGTTGGACGAGGCGTGGTTGGCGTTGGCGACGGCGAGCTGCTTCATGTTCTGTTGCGACACCATCAGACGCGCCGCCTGCCGCGCCTTGCCAAGCGCCGGCAGCAGGATGCCGATCAGCAACGCGATGATCGCGATCACGACCAACAGTTCGATGAGTGTAAATGCACGACGTTTCTGCACGAGGCGCCCCTTTCAGTTGCATTCCCGGCGATGCTACCCCCGGAAAAGAGAGTAACAAATCCACGTCGGATGTCGAGTCCTCGACGCACGAACCAGAATACCACAAGAGTGTCGAAATGGAAAACGGCCGGTATGAAACCGGCCGCTTCCGGGGTTTTTCGTCTCATCCGCGGATGGCGGATCTTTCCGATTCCGGATCAGTTGCACCACTTGCTCGTGTCGGCCTCCTGGCCGCCGACGTCGATGCCGAACAGCCCGCCGCGGGTCCACTTGTAGAAGCCCGCGAAGAACGTGTTGCCGTCCGCGTCGCGGAAGTCGGCGTAGTCCGGGAAGTACCGCGTGTCGATCGACTGGTAAAGAAGCTGCGCGAACCGGTTGGTCTGATCGGGGTTCGCGGGGTCCCAGCCCGGGTTCGCGTCGTTGCCCGAATAGATCTGCGTTGTGGCGTTCAGCGACGGCGAACCGGTCGTCACCCGGCGGACCGAAGAATCAAAGAACTGCACGTTGATCCGGGCCTCGGGGTCGGCGAAATACTTGCCCGCGGGGCCGGAACCCTTGGTGTAATCGAACTCCTCGAAGAAGAACGCCTTGCTGCTGGTGAACGCGACCTCGTTCATGCTCCGCTGCGCCAGGGCGTTCGTGTCGTTGATCTGGATCAGCGTGCCGCCCGCGGCCGGGATGATCGGCAGCTGGCACGTCGAGGGATCGGGACGCGAGGGCGACCACGCGTACACCGTCGTCTGGTAGCTCGACGCGTACGGCCAGTACTTCACGACCTTCTTCGCGGTCCACGACTGATCGGCCTCGACATACTGGGCATCACCGCCGGGCAGGAGGTCGATGTCGAACGGGTTGTCCGCGAAGTCCTGCTGGTTCACGTCCATCGGGCTGATCGCCACCGGCTCGGGCATGTTCCCAGTCATCTGGTCGATCAGCGGGACGTGCAGATACCGGCGGTGCGGCAGGCGTGTGTCACCCAGCGGCAGCTTCTCGGGACCGCTCGTGGCGCAGCGCCCGGCCGCGCGGCGGATGATCGACCACTGCTCGATCTGGGCCGCTTCGAGGTTGTCGCGGGCGGTCTCGGTCCCGCCGCAACCGTCGGGGAAATCCCGGCCCGCGAAACCGTTGGCGCCGACGTCGCCCGCGCCGACCGACCAGTCATAACCGGCGATCTTGTCGTCGTTCTGCGACGCGTAGTTCGCGTTGCCCTGGGCGAGCTGCTTGAGGTTCGACTGCGACGCCATCAAACGCGCCGCCTGGCGGGCCTTGCCCAGTGCCGGCAGCAGGATGCCGATCAGCAACGCGATGATCGCGATCACGACCAACAGTTCGATGAGTGTAAATGCCTTCCGCGTTTTCACGGGTACCCCTTTCAGTCAGTGTTCTCCGGCGGCGTCTGTGCGCCCCAGACCGTGTCCATCCCCTTGGAGGCGATCAGCCTACCAGATGTGAACGATAATTTCAATGTCCTGTCACACACAAATGCGGGTCCGCCGGGCTTTCTTCCACCGGTCCATTCGGTATGCAGACGCCCGGCTTTGCTCTCTATACGTCAGTCAGTGGGCGTTGCGATGCAGAAATCCGTGAAGAATTGTCATAAACAAAATACGAATATCTAGCCAGATCGACCAGTTCCGGATGTAGTACAGGTCGTATTGCAGCCGTTTCCGCAGGCAGGTATCCCCCCGCAGCCCGTGCACCTGGGCCCACCCCGTCATCCCCGCCTTGACGTGCTGACGCAGCATGTACCCCCGCCAGTCCTCCCGGAAACGCTTGATCAACTCGGGCCGCTCGGGCCTCGGACCGACGAGCGACATCTCGCCGCGGAGCACATTGAACAGCTGCGGGATCTCGTCCAGGCTCGTTTTGCGGAGCACCCGACCGATCCGCGTCACACGCGGGTCGTTCCGCCTCGTCCAGCCCGGCTCCGTCTCGCGGATATCGGACCGCATCGTGCGAAACTTGTAGATCTTGAATTCCTCCCCCCCCACGCTCACGCGGCTCTGCTTGAACAGAATCCGCCCCGGCCCGCTCAGCCGAACCAGCACGGCGATCACCACGAACAAGGGGCTGAGCAGGATCAACCCCGTGAGTGCCCCCACGATGTCGATCGCCCGTTTCGTCACACCCCCCAGCCCCATCGCCGGGTTCTCGCGGTAACTCAGGATCGGCATCCCCTCCAATTGGCTGACGTGCATGCTCAGCGGCATGTGACGGGGCAGAATGTCCGGCACCACGCGCACGTTCACCGCGAATCGGTCGAGCCGACGCAGCAACCCCGGCAGCAACCCCGCTCGGCTGCCGGGCAGGGCCAGATACACCGCATCCACTTTGTGCCGTTCGAGAAGCGATTCGAGATCGTCCAGCCCCCCCAGCACGGGGCGGGTCAGGCACCGCTCTCGCCGGGTCTGCGCATGGTGGCTGATAAAATAGGACACACGCAGCCCCGTCCACGAGTTCCGGCTGAGGGTCCTCGCCACGATCTGCCCGAGCCGGCCCGTGCCCACGATGGCGACATGGCGGAGGTTCCGGCCGCTGCGGCGGAGACGGCGGAGCACCAGCCTGATCACGGCCCGCTGCGAACCGACCAGCAACGGCATCAGAACCGCGAACGTCGCGATCTGGACCCGGGCCGGCCCGAGCACACCCGCGAAGCCCCCGATGCCGCCACCGCCCGCGCCGGCCGGGGACGAATCGATCAGGTCATTGCCCGCGACCCACATGCTGACGACAACCCCGGCCGATCCGATCAGCGAAGCCTTGAGGACCCCGCCCAACTCGGCGATCACCCGCCGATCGCGTCTCGGCTCATAGAGGTGGGTCGCGTAGAGCACGAACAGCATGATCGGGATGGTGAACAGGATCAGCGGACCTTTGACGTAGCCCTCCCAATCCGAGGGCGGAGACTCACCGAGAATCTTGAGCCGGAACACCCACGCCCCGAACGAGGCGGCCGCGATCATCGTCGCGTCGGCGATGATGAGCATGCACACAAAGAGTTGGTTGTATTGCTTGAGCACGGTTCCCTTCTTGAACGGGTATCAGATCATCGAGCCGCCCCGCTGTCAACGCCCGTCGCCCGCGATCCCCGCCTCGCTTGAACACCCCGAGGCGGTCGGCCGATGCCCGGCGACATGACATCGTCGCGGCCCGCCCCGGATCTCCATATCAGGTCTTCATGCCGGCCCGGGGCGAGGGCTGACGCCGACAGATTCTCTCGAGCGCCTCGCGGTCGGCCTCGTCGAGCGACCCCGGATCGGGCGGGACGATTCGGACCAGGGCGTAGAGATCCCCCACCCCTGTTTTTGTGTGCAATCCCCGGCCCTTCAGGCGGAGCTGACGCCCGCTCGCGGTCCCCGGGGGGATGCTCAGGCGGACCGGGCCTTCGAGCGTCGGCACGTCGACGGTGGCGCCGAGTGTCGCCTCGGCGATTGTGACAGGCAGGGTGATCGAGAGATCCGGGCTTTTCGGATCCGGCGCGTTGGGCTTGCCCCGGCTGAACAACGGGTGGGGCTTGACGTGAACGGTAATAAGCAGATCGCCGTTCTGCCCCCCCGGTGCGGGGGGCGGCGCACCCCGGCCTTTCAGCCGCAACGTGGTACGGTCGGCGCACCCCGCGGGGATCTTGACCTCGACGTGGTCGCCCGAGGGTGTGGTCGTGCGGAGTGTGGTGCCGCGGGCGATATCCGACAGATCGACGTGGACGGTCTGGCGGAGATCACTCCCGCGGCGCGGGGGACGCGGGGGACGGGCTCGCCGGGCCTGCGCCGAGAATCCGCCTCGGCCCCCGAAGAACGAATCGAAGACCGACCCGATGTCGTCGAGATCCTCGAAATCAACGGTGAACCCGTGGTGGGTCGCGCCGGCCGACCCCCTGCCGGGCGCACCGCCGACCCCGACCCCGACGCGGCCCGTGCGGTCGTAGAGCTTGCGTTTTTCGGGGTCCGACAGCACGTCGTAGGCCTCCTGGACTTCGGTGAACCTCGCCTGTGCGTCCGTGGCCTTGTTGACATCGGGGTGCAGTTTCCTCGCCAGCTTGCGGTAGGCGGCTTTGATCTCGTCGGCCGAGGCCCCCCGGTCGACACCGAGAATGTCATAGAAATTCTTGTTTGCCATTGTGTGCAATCGTAGATCGGAGCCGCGCTGATCGCCGGGTTACGGGTCCCCGAGAACCACGAAAAAAGGCGGCCGGGGCCGCCCTTTCGTGCTTTGGATGAATCGGGAGGGATCAGTTGTTGCTGTCGGAACCCGAATCGGCGTTGCCCCCGGGCTTGTCCGCGTCCGGCTCAGCGGGCGGAGGGGGCGGAGGGGCCTGCACGGCGATGATCTCCGTATCGAAATACAGCGTCGCGCCGGGCGCGATGCCGGCCCGCGGCACGCCCCGCTCGCCGTAGGCCATGCCCGCCGGGATGACCAGCTTGCGGACGGTGCCCTTCATCACGCCGTCGAAGCCCTGCTGCCAACCGGGGATCACGCGCATCTCGGAGACCGGCCAGGTGAGCGGCCAGGGCTGGCCCTTGTCCCGGCTGGAATCGAACTTGTGCCCGTCGGCCGTCCAGCCCGTGTAGTGGACGTAAACACGACCGCCCTTTTCGGGGACATCGTCCTGCGGGTTTGCGAAATCGATCAGGGCGAGCCCGCCGTTGAGACGCTGGACCTTGAACGGGGTCTCGGTGCGGGTCCAGGAATAGTGCCCGTCCTCCTCCGCGCCCCAGACGACCAAGCCGTCGGCCGCGTAGCCGCGGTCTGCCGTGGTCATCGAATCACCCGAGACCATGATCTCGCTGGTCATCTCGACCGCACCACCGATGCCGGTGGGATACGGGTAGGGCGTCCGGCCCTTGAAACCGTCGCCGGAAACCTGGATATCGAGGTCGAGCGTCGCGATCAACTCGTCGCGGCTGAGTTCGGGGAAGGCTTCGGGGAGCAACCCCATACCGGCCAGCACGCCCTTGCCGGAATCGTCACGCATGATCTCGTAGGTCCGCAGACGCAGCCCGTTCTTGTAGCGATAGAACTGCATGACGGTCTGCCGGAACGGACGCGGGGTGTCGGCGCGGTACTGCTCGACGTACAGGGCGTCCGAGACCCCGGTCACCGGGGCCGGGTTGACGAGCATGTACATGTCGGTCGTGCCCTCGGCGTCCCCGCCCGACTCGGCGACCGCGGCGGTGGTCTTCCACGTGCCGATGAACGCCTCGGCGGCCTGCTGGATGTCCGCATCGGACCACGTCGGGGTCCATGCTTCCCACACCTCGTTGTAGGCGGGGAGGGGCGCCGGCTCGGGCTGGGCATCCTGAGCGCCGGCGAGACCCCCGAGCAGGATCGCGGGGGCCACCAACAAAGCGGCGATTCCGTTTTTCATTTTTGCAACTCCATGTGTTCGATTGTCCAAACGCACCACGAGGCGCGGAAGTATAGACAATTCAGCAGACCGGCCCGGGATGAAACGGTTGCGGGATGAACCCGATCAAGCGAAGATGGGTAACACATCGGCCATACGAACGGCCACAGAACCATGAGCGACGACCCGATCATCTTCACGCCCGACGAGCCGCCCGACCGGCCCGACGACCCCGCGCTGGACGACACGGCCCTCGACGAGACGGTCGCGGAGGTTGAACTGGATGAATCGCTCGATCAGGTCGAGCCGGAAACGGAAGAAACGGTCGACGAGATCGACATGCTCGGCTTCGACCCCGAGGCGGGACAGACCCGCATCGGGGGGCGCTCGACCATCGCGGGACACCTGACCAGCGACGTGGGGATGTTCGTCATCGGGCTGATCGTCGCGATGGCGGGCCTGAGCGTGCTGATCTACGCCATCTTCAACCAGACACAAACGAACCTGATCATCGCGGGGATCGTCTCACCGCCGACACTGATCTGGGCGTTTGTCAAGTGGCGCCGCTGGCTGGGCGGGGCGCCGTATGTCTATCGGCTGCTTCTCTCGCTGAACGAGAAGGAAGCCGCGGAGGAGGCCCTCGAGATCCACCGAGAAAAGCAGCGCAAGCGCGTCGAGAAGCGGATCGCCGAGCTCGAGGCCAAGGGCGTTCGGATCGACGAATAGGGCAACTCGCTCGGCAGGGAGCGGTCATCTCACAATCAACCACGACCGTGAGAAGATCCAGTGTCAGCCACAGGGATCTGCGACCCCACCCGCATGTGGTATGGACTCAGGAGCCGCCCGCCCCACCTCTGCCCGGTCGCCGGGGAGCGGTCGACGACTGGCGAGCGTCGGCGTCTGGTTGGTTCAGAAGCCCGACGCAGCGGGGCTGGATCGGGGCATCGGGCTTCGGAGAGGGGGAGAGCGCGGCTCGGAGAGCCGAGGTACCCGAGGCAGCAAAGTGCATCGGGGCACCACGATCGGATGATTTGCTTCGGGAGAGAAGAAAGCCCTCGCTTCCGCTCGGGCCTCTATTTGAAGGAAGTTGAAGATGATGCCGGCCCTCTCCCCGCAAGCGGGGAGAGGAAGGCGAGAACCCTCCGGGGAAGTTCAGTCCGTGGCGATCTCAGCGATCATCTCGACCTCGACGGGGGCACCGAGCGGGAGCGAGACACTGCCCACCGCCGCCCGAGCATGTCGGCCCGCTTCGCCGAAGATCGACACCAGCAGCCCGCTGGCACCGTTTGCGATCACCGGCTGGTCGGTGAACCCCGGGTCGCTGGCGACGAAACACCCGATGCGCACAATCCGGGTGATCCGATCCAAACCACCGGCGGCATCGGCGGCAACAGCCACGGCGTTGAGCGCACAGACCCGGGCGCATTCAACGGCGAGTTCGACCGGGACCCCGTCGGGCACCCGGCCCGTGGCGATCAGCCCGCCGTCGCGCACCGGGATCTGTCCGCTGACAAAGACGAGCGAACCGCTGCGAACCCACGGGACGTAGTCGGCGACCGGTTTGGGGGGTTCAGGGAGCGAAAGCCCCAGAGCGGCAAGACGGGATGTATTTGTTTGGTGCATGTTCATTTTTCTTGTTTCCGTCTGGTGGGCGGTATCCGGGCGTGTGCGATGCCGGATTCCCTCGTTCAATGGAACAGATGGGCCTTGACGGGCGCATCGTAGAGCGTGTAAGGTTCACGTCGCACGCGTGTGACATGGTGGTGGCGAGGCCGGGATCTGATTTACCTGCCCTCATCGGCCGTCTGACGGCGGCCCAAGTATGCCTGACCGGCTCGACCACAACCGACAATCCGGCAGCGATGGGCGGCCGCGAGCCGTCGTGATGCCCGGTGGGTGGTCCATCGGGCGCGAGCGACCCGTCGAACCCCACCCGTGTGTCGCGGGGGGTGGAGACGGGCGGGGTGTCGGTTCCCGCGATCCAGAAAGACAGAACGCGGGACGAGTTACGGAAAGGTCTCATTCATGTTGAAGACACTGCAACGTCGCCGCTCGGGCTTTACGCTCATCGAGCTGCTGGTGGTCATCGCGATCATCGCCCTGCTGATCGGCATCCTGCTGCCGGCGCTGAGCAAGGCCCGCAAGGCGGCCCGCCGGCTGAAGGACATGGCGAACATCCGCTCGACGATCCAGTCGCTGGCGGTGTTCTCCGACAGCAACAAAGGCCGTTACCCGATCCCGAGCCGGATCGACGAGGCCAACAACACGATCAACGATTCGACCCAGATCACCGGTCAGATCAACTATTCGGGCAGCACCACGGACACGGCCCGGAAGGACACGAGCCAGAACATCTTCTCGATCCTGATCCACGACGGGTTCGTCTCGCCGGAGGTGCTGATCAGCCCGTCCGAGCCTTCCGCGGCGTTCAAGCCGGACGACAATTACATGTACTCGAACCCGACGGCCGCGGGCGGCAACGGCACCGACGACAGCGATCAGTTCGCCCTGTGGGATCCTTCGTTCATGTCGTCGCCCGACAGCGGGATCGCGGGCAACCTGTCGTACTTCCACATGCCGATCTTCGGCGCCCGCCGCTCGCTGTGGCGGAATAACTTCACGTCGACGCTGGCGATCATGGGCAACCGCGGCCCGACGTTCGACGAACGGAACCAGGCCACCGATCCGTGGGTTCTCGAACAGGACAGCTCGACCGGCGAAGGCTCGATCACGCTCCAGATGTACGGCAACCGCAACCGTTGGGAGGGCCTGATCGGGCTGAACGACGCCCACGTCGATTTCGACAACAAGCCGGACCCCGACAACATCACGTTCACCTTCTCTGACGCGCCCGACCCCAGCGGGGGCAACGCGGGCGTGACGGCGGCCGACAACGTCTTCACCAATGAGGACGATCTCACCGGCAAGATGGTGTGGGCCGAGCAGGATCTGACCAGCCCGGGCGCCAATAACCGCAACGCGTTCCTTGTCATGTACAACATGGTCGATATCGCCAGCGACGCGCCTGTTCTGGACGACACCAACGCCCGGAGCAACAACGTCAAGGGCTCCTTCCACGACTGAGCCTCGGGGTTCATCACTCTGATTTTCGCAGCCCGGCTCCGCAGCCGGGCTTTTTTCTGCGCACAAAGCCCCCGGCGTCGACCGATGAACAGACCGATCGATGCCGGGGGCGACCGTGCTCTGTGATGTGATCGCGTTCAGGCGAGGTGCGTCAGGACCTCGTCGAAGTCCATCGCGTCGCTCGGGGCGCGGGCCTGCGACCACTTGACCTTGCCGGCCCCGTCGTCGGATTGCCCGATGACCACCGTGCCGCGCTGGGCGACGTTCATGTCGGCCCAGTACAGCCCGTAGGCCTTGCAGACGGTGCGGTGCAGATCACTGAGCATGGTGTGCCGGAAACCCTCTTTCTCGGCCCACGCCTTGAGCGCGGCGAAGGAATCGCACGAGACACCGACGACCGCGGCCCCGGTGTCGGACCAGCGTTGCATCTCCTTGCTGAGGCACTCCATTTCTGTGCCGCAGACGCCGGTGAATGCGAACGGGAAGAAGCAGAGGACGACGTCGCCCTTGCGGACGTGTTCGGCGAGCGACCAGTCCTCGCGGTCCTGGGTCTGGAGGGTGAAATCGGGGGCGGTCTCGCCGGGAGGGATGACCGATTCGCGTATGGTGCTTTGTGTCATGGTGGATCTCCTGTCGAGCGGGGCGATCGGGACAGCCGAGCCCTCGTCGGGTGGTTATGCTAGGGGGATGCAGGGAGCAGAAACGATGAGTCTCGCCGAGCGATACCAGACCGTGCGTGAGCGGATCGCGACCGCGGCATCGGCGGCCGGTCGATCACCCGGCGACGTGATCCTGGTGGCGGTGACGAAGTACGCCGAGCCCGAGGATATCCGCGCGCTGATGGAACTCGGGCACGTTGATTTCGGGGAGAGCCGCCCGCAACAGCTCATCCAGCGGGCCTCGATGGCCGCCGAATGGCTCGAGCGTGTCCGCGTGCTGGGCCAGGGCGACGACCCGCATATCACACACGCTCTGGACCCCGACAAGCCGCCCCGGTGGCACATGATCGGGCATCTCCAGCGGAACAAGGCACGCAAGATCGTGGATCTCGTCCGGCTGATCCACTCCGTGGACAGCCTGCGACTGGCCGAGGAATTGCAATCCGTTCTCCGCAAGACTGACCGCCGGATCGACGTGCTGCTGCAGGTGAACATTTCCGGCGAATCGACAAAGCAGGGGTGCCTGCCGCCGGCCGTCCCGGCGATGGTCGAACAGATCGACTCGATGTACAGCCTCCGTCTCCGCGGGCTGATGACCATGGCTCCCTACAGCGAGAACCCCGAGGACGCCCGGCCGCACTTTGCCCGATGCCGGGAGCTTTTCGAGGAAATCCGCGCGACCGGGGCGGGTGAGGGCGCATTCAACCTGCTCTCGATGGGGATGAGCGGCGATTTCGAGGTCGCGATCGAGGAGGGCGCGAACATCGTCCGCGTCGGGTCGGCGATCTTCGGTGCCCCGAAGGCATAAGCCGCCGAACGAGCCGCTCGCCATCTCCCCGCCCCGCGGTGTCAACACACGGACGGCATCAGTTCGGATGCCAAGGTCTCAATTCGGCCCACCGCGGAGGCACCACCCGGATTGGGGAGATCATCAACAAACTGAATTGATTGATGCGGTGCTGAAGCCGACCGGGTTCGAATCCGGGTAGCCGAACGAGTTTTGGTAGACCCCTGCCGGCATCATGACGATGAAACACGCCGCGGGCATGTGAACAATCGTCGCGTGAGGTGCCTCCTCTGAACACTAGCCGAACCATGTTGATCGTGGAATCCTCGGCTCTGGTCGCCCGGGGGCTCGCCGACGTTGCCTCAAGATTCGGCTTTGAACCGGTTTTCGCGACGGATTTTCATACCTCGATCGACGCCGTGCTCCACAACACACCCGCGTTCATCGTGACGGCGATCGAGCTCGAGGGGATGCCCGGTCCATCGTTGATCTCGGCGCTGCGGGCGTGCCCCAAGCATCGGGTCATCCCGGCCGTGTTCGTCAGCTCCTCGCAGATCGCGTGCAGCGTCGGGGAACGGTACGGGTGTCCCGTGTTCGAAAAGAAACCGGATCTGCGGGACATGTTCGCTGCCCACCTGGAATCGATCGGCTTCGAGCCGGGGGAGACCGAGGGCGATGCGAAAGCGGACGCTCTGCGGGGTCGGCACCTTCTGGTGGCCGAGGATATGGACGCGATGCGGCGTCTGCTCTCGCACAAGCTGCATATTCGCGGGGCGAAGGTGACACTGGCCCAGGACGGATTCGAGGCGAGTGTCGCCGGTCTGAACGACACGTATGACTTGATCGTGCTCGATATCGAGATGCCGAGGCTCGACGGGCGGGACGTGATCAAGCTGCTGCGTGACGCCGGCGTCAAGACCCCGATCGTGGCGTTGACGGCCCATACCGACGACATCACGGTGAAGGACCTCCAACACACGCACGGCTTCGACGACGTGATCCCGAAGCCGGACGCGGTGGAGGCGATCATCCGCGATATGCAGTTCTGGGATTCGACCCGGGCAGCGTGAACCGGGGCGGCATGATTCCGAGAGATGAGATCAGGTGGTCCTCGCCGCCGAGGCGGTGCGGATCGCCCCGCCGCGTGCGCGCGCGACCTGCATATGCGACTGGAGATGCCGGCCCGGGCAGGCTGTGGGCGCCCACTCGCGGTGGGTGTAGACCTTGTTGACCGGGACGCGGAACTCGTCCATCTTCATCGTGAGGAACGCGTCGAGTGTTCTCTTGGCGGCGGTGGTCGGCCGTTGTTTCTCGAAATTCCCGAGCATCAGGACGCCGAGGTTGTTCGGGTTGTGATTTTTCACGTGCGCCCCTTGCAGGGCCTCGGGCCGGGCGGCCCAGATCCGGCCCGCGGGGTCGATCGCGTAGTGGTACCCGATGTCGGCCCAACCCTTGGCGACGTGGGCATGGCGGATCGCCTCGATCCGCCGGGCGGCGTCGTCGAAGAGCGTGCTCGTGAACGGGGACATGCCGTCGTGGTGCACCGTGATATACCGCACCCGGCCCATGCGGTCGGCCCGTGAGACGATCGGCCCGTGCGTGGCCCACGTCCTCCGACCGATAACCGAAAGGCCCGAAGTCGGCGGGGTCGTTGGTGCCTGGCCTCTGTGCGGGAGTCGGCGTCTGCTGGGCAGGGGGCGGTAGACCGGTGAACCGGGGATCGGGTCGCCGACGTGGCTGAGGCGTGTCTGGGTGGAGCCGCACCCGGTGAGCCAGGCCGCGCCCGCGCCGAGCGCCAGCCCGAGTATGTCGCGCCTCGACAGCGAGCTTTTCATTTCCTGCTTGTCTCGGTGTGTCACGCTCATTGCATCGGCCGGTGGCGTTGGAATGGTCCAATGGTACCGGCTCGGACGTCCCCGCGCCGCCGCTTCGACGGATCATGCGGGTCGCGGGGTGGTTCCGGGTCCGCTATCGGCCTCGGGGAGAGGGGGCAGGTCCGATTCGATGGAGCCATTTCGCCCAGATGCTGAGCACGAGGAGCATGTAGAGCCGCTGGGTGTGGTCTCGGCCGTGCCACGGGTTCAGCGGGGCCTCGCCGGCGGCGTCGTGCTCTCGCAGCATCCTGCGAACAAATGGCATGCGGATCTCCAACCCGGCCTCGGCCAGCCCCGGGAACGGGTCGGCCGATTCGAGGTGGTCATACAGCAGCTGCCGCATGCCGCCGAAATCATCGCGGAACCACTCGCCGATCGGGATCGCAAAGCCCTGTTTGGAACGATCAACAATCGAACGGGGCAGATGACGCCGGGCGAGCATGCGGAGCAAGCCCTTGCGGCCGCGGGCGGTGAGCTGCTCGCCGATCTCGTCGCTCGCCCGGCGGACGCGGTCGTCGAGGAAGGGGGCCCGGGTCTCGACGGGGACGGCCATCGAGGCGATGTCGACCTTGCGGAGATAATCGCCCGGGAGGGTGTGCCGGCGGTCGAGCAGGGCGGCCTCGTATGGGCTGCCGGGCAGGGAGAACCACGCCGGTTTGCGCGCATCTTTGCCGAGCAACCGGGCGGCGTCGGGGGCGGGGAAGATCGAGAGCAGGCTGACATAGGACGCGCGGCGCAGAGCGAGGATGAGCCGGGCGAGACGCGTGGAAAACGCCTTCGGATCGCGTTGCGGCAGGATCACCGTGGGGATGAGGCGGGCGATGAGCACGGGTACCAGCAACATGCTGAGTTCGTTCAGCCGACCCGCGACCATGTGTCGGTCGTATCCGACGAACATCTCGTCGCCCCCGTCGCCGGTGAGCAGGACCGGGGCGACGGCGCCGGCGGCGCGGCAGGCCCAGTAGGTCGGCAGCAGCGACGAATCGCCGAAGGGCAGGCCGAGCATTTCGATCAGGTGCACGAGATCCGACGCGGCGTCGGGGTCGGCGTCGACCTCGACGTGATCGGTGCCGAGATGGTCGGCCACGAGCCGGGCGTGTTCGGATTCGTCGTACCGCGGGTCGGGCATGCGCACGCAGACGGTGGTCAGATCGCCGAGGGCCTGTTTGGCGTAGTGCGAGATGAGCGACGAATCGACCCCGCCCGAGAGCAGGCAGGCCACGGGCACGTCGGCGTCGAGGTGGTCGATGACGACATCGGCGAGCAGGTCGTCGAGCGGGCCGATCGTGCGTTTCTCGATCGTGCGTTTCGACGCGAGTTGGAAGCTGTGCATCGGGCGTTTGGGCAGGATGCGGTCCTCGTCGTCGTGATCGAGACGGCGTTGCAGCGGATCTCCGTCCGTCCCGGTCCGGTCGAGTGAACTGAGCACCACCGCCGCGACATACGGCGGCAGGACGATGACCCGGTCCCACGGGGTGCACGATCCCGCGTGGCCATAGGTGATGTTCGCGGCGCTGTTGAACCCGCTGATCAGGGGGGCCTCATAGGGGTCTGCGAGGGCGAGCACGCGGACGAGGCCGGGGGCGGCGCTTGAAAAGACGAAAAGATCTGCATCTCGGTATCTGTCCGCGTTGCGCCCGATCAGCAGCGGCTTCTGGGCGAAACGGTCGGACGAGATCAGCATGTTGGCGCGTTGTCTGTCCCAGAGCATGAAGGCGTGCATCGAGCGGAGGCGGGGGATCATCATCTTGCCCCACGCCCGCCAGCCGTGGATGAGGACCTCGGTGTCGGTGTGGTCGGTGTGGAAGCGGTGGCCCTCGGCTTCGAGTTCGGCCCGGAGCCGGCGGTGGTTGTAGATGCACCCGTTGAAGGCGACGGCGACGAGGTCGGGGTTGTGGATTTCGGTCGCGTCGATTGTGGGTGGAGAGGGTGGAGAGACGCCTGTTCCACCGGAAAAGAGCCCATCTCGCAAGCGTGGGGAGTCGGGGTTGCCAAGCCCCGCGTGAACATCCGTCCCCTCGCTTGCGCGAGGGGCTCCTTCAAGAAAGATGTCGGACGCAATCGGCGGTTGGATCAGTTCATCCGACCCCTCCGCGCGACGCACGTGCACCATGGGTTGGGCGCCACCGGCGTGGTCGATGATGCTCATTCGGCGGTGGACAAGGGCGACGTCGACGACGGTGCCGTCGGGACGGGTGGCCCGGTCACGGAATCGGCCTGAGCCGTCGGGGCCGCGGTGTTTGATCGAATCGTCGAGGATGTCGAGCCAGGCGTCGGGGATGGATTCGCGGTGCCCGGGGGGCGCCCGGCCCGGCTTGTAGATCTTCAGAACACCGGCGATGCCGCACATGGGGGGAGGGTAGATCTCTCATCGGGGAGAGAGCAGCGGAGCAGCGGAGCAGCAGAACGGCAAATCAGCAAAGCAGAAAAGCAGCAAAGGAAGAGATCGGAATCGGATTGACGACTCTCTCGCATTGCTGATCAATTTTTCTCTCTGCGGCCCTCCGTGGTGAACTCTCCTCAAGCATTCCGCGAGATCGTGCATCGTGCCCTGTCCGGTCATTTCTTTCGGCGATCAGAGAAGTGGGAAGATGCTGAGCACCACCCAGACCGTCAGGAGCGAAATGTATATCGAGATCACCCCCCACGCCACACACCGAGCAAGCAGGGCCGCGACCGACGGACTCAAATCTCGATGTCTTCTGCTGCGAACGCTGATTTCACCGAAATGAATCGTGAGCAGTGCGAAGAACGAGGTGACGCTCAGCCCGGGCCAGAATCCCAATACGAAGAGAAAGAGCGAAAGAACGGTAAGGATTGCAAAGGTGACCGAGTAGGCGACTTCACCGTCAACAACAGGATACGGCCCGTCCTGCCGGTGAATATTCCCACACTCGGGGCACGGCGCATCGGAGGGAAGACCGGCCAACGGATAGAGACACCGGGCACAATGCGGCATCCGCAATTCGTCCGCTTCATCGGGGTCAGTATGGGATCGAGTTGATTCAGAAGTGAGTTGGCTCATGCATCTGACACCCATCCCCGCGCGACATTCAGAGAGCAATACGGACGCCGTCATGCCCGGTTCACCCTCCGCTCAAGCATTCCGCGAGATCGTGCGCACCTGGCAGAACTGGCGGTGGCCTTCGGGGCCCATGTGGTAACCGATGCCGGAGTGCTTGGCGCCCACCCAGGGCGAGCCGGGGGCGCCGTGGATGCCGCGGTTGACGCCGATCATGCCCGCGTCGATCCTTCGGGCGATTTCGTGGGCGAGTTCTTCGGGGCCGAACACGACCGCCCCGAGGCCGTACTCTGAATCGTTGGCGAGCGTGACGGCTTCGTCGGCGTCCTTGAATGCCATGATGGGGGCGACGGGGCCGAAGGTTTCGGTTTGCATGATGTCCATGTCGTGCGTGACGCCGGTGAGGACGGTCGGCTGGACGTAATTCCCGTCGAGTGAACCACCGCCGAGGCGGAGCGTGGCGCCGCGCCGGACCGCGTCTTCGATCTGGGCGAGGACGTGGGCCTTCTGCGCCGGCATGGCCATCGGGCCCATCGAGCAGGCGTCGCCGGTCGGGTCGCCGGGGCAGATCTGCCGCGCCGCGTCGACGAGCCTCGCGGTGAAATCTTCGGCGATCGTGTCCTGCACATAGACGCGTTCGGTGCTCACGCAGACCTGCCCGCAGTTGCGAAAACAGTTTCGGGCGGCGAAGGCGACGGCGGCGTCGAGGTCGGCGCCGTCGAGCACGATCAGCGGGTCCTTGCTGCCGAGCTCGAGGATGAGCCGCTTGAGCCCGTCGGCGGCGGCGGCCATGATCTTCCGGCCCGTGTCCTTGCTGCCGGTGAACGCGATCAGGTTCACGTCGGCCGCGACGAGGGCCTTGCCCTGATCGTCCTCGCCATGGACGGTCTGCAGCACGCCCTCGGGCAGGAACTGATTGAGCACGTCGGCGTAGGCCTGGGCGATCAACGGCGTCTGCTCGCTCGGCTTGAGCACCACCGCGTTGCCCGCGATCAACGCCGGCAGGACCATCCAGTGCGGCATGAGGATCGGGAAGTTCCACGGCGTGATCGCGCCGGCGACGCCGAGCGGGTCGTATCGCAGTTCCGTCGTTACGCCTTCGCCGGTGAGTGTGCGGGGGGTGACGGCCCGGGCGATCTCGTCGGCCTCGGCGGGGAGGCCCTCGCCCGTGTGCTTGACCTCACCGATGCCGTCGGACAGGGGCTTGCCCATCTCACTCGTCAGCAACGAGCCCAGTTCATCGGCCCGCTCGACGAGCACGGCGCCCGCGGGCTTGAGGATCTCGGCCCGTTCTTGCGCGGTGCGCGCACCCCATGCTCTGCGGGCCTCATGGGCACGGGCCACGATCGCGGGGATCTCGGCGGCGGGGGTGACGGGGACCTCGCCCACGGGCTCACCCGTGGCGGGGTTGTATGAAATCAGTGTGTCGCTCATGCGGGGAGGATAGGAGAAGAAGCGACGAGACGTGATCACCCGACAACGAGGCTGATGTTCTGCGAAGCGTCGGATCGCCCGGCCGCGCGACGCGCCGAGATATTCCGTGGAATCCGACGCTTCGCAAAGCCTCAGCGTCGGCGTCGGCATGCGTTCACTGTCATTCTTTGAATCGGAAGCAATCAACGACAGATGAACAGACCCGCGGGATCATTGCAGCAATGAATCCATGGGTTGTCGAGGTGCTTCATGCAGAGCGGGCATCCCTGCACGCCCGGCCCGTCGCTGACGCTCCGGGCTCTTTTGAGAACTGCCGGCTACGGACACCCGTCGAGGAACGAGCCGATGAACAGGTTCACGTCGTTCAGGTCGAGCACGCCCACGGGCAGGGCGATGTCGGCGGAGTCCTCGCCGTTGGCGAACGCGTTGACGAACACGCCGATGTCGTTCAGGTCGAGCACGCCGGCGGGGGGCGCGACGTCCGCCGGGCATGGGGCGACATTGAAGCCCCAGGTGTTGTTGTCGATCGTGACGATGCCGAACGGGCTGCCGTCGGATTTGTGCACCACGACGGAGGAGATGCCCGGGTCGTTCCGCCAGCCGACGAACGAGGCCTGCCCGGGGGAGATCGTTGCAGACACCATCCCGAGCGCGTCGTTCCCGTTGTAGAACGTCACCTCGTCCGTCCACGAGACGTTGCCGGTGACGTTGACGACCTCGAACCCGACGGCCGCCTGCGGCGGGTCGAACACGATCGTCAGGTCGCCCGTGCATTCGAGCACGACGCTGCCCTCGCCGAGCACGAAACTGCCGTAGAGCATGAGGTCGCCGTCGGCGGAGGAATAGGTCACGCCCGGCTCCATGCCCCATGTCGCGGTATCACTCGAGAGCGGGTTGGGCACGGAAACGCCCGATCCGCCGTGGACGCTGAGGCCCTCGAAATCTTCGATAATCAGGGTGTCGCCGAGCATGTTTTCGAGCTGGGTTCGCGAAGTGACGGATTCAGCGAACACCGAGCTTCCCACGGCGGCCCCGACACCAATGCAAACAAGACGTGTGTATTTCATTCCCGGCATGCTACAAATCTCGTGCCGATCCGGGAAGGCTGTTCTCGGTCCGGAAAACATGCTTCTCGTACTCAACGCGTAGATGGAGATGGCCCGGGGCGGACAATGGGCCGGATGAGATGGCCAACCGTGGCCACCCCCGCTGTATATCGGCATGCCGCTCAAACCCGGGCCGCTACGAGAACGATGAAACTGTCGTCCAGTTCGTCCGGGTCCTCGACGGGGAGGACATAGGCGTTGCCGTCCTCGTCGATCGCGTCGGCCGTCTTGGCGTAGACCTCCGTCGCGGCGTAGCCCGCTTCGAGCATCGCATCGCGGAGTTCGGGCACGCTCCACAGCCGCCAGTCGTAGATGAACGCGTCGAGCAGTTCCTGCTCGATCATGCCGCCGGACTCGACGCGGAAGTGCAGCACGTCGGTGACCATCCCCGTCAGCGGGTCGGCCTTGCGCTGTTCCCAGGTGTAGCGCACGCGCTTGCCCTTGTGGTCGCCGAACTTTTCGTCGGCGGGGATCCAGTGGTCGCGGTGCACCTCGCCCGTGAGGAACGCGGACTCGCCGCCGTAGGTGTCGCAGATGAAGACGCCTCCGGGGCGTGAGTTGGGGGTTTGCAAAGAGCCCCGAGCGTGAGCGAGGGGTTCGGGTGTGGCACTTTTCCCGTCCGTCGCTTGGCCTGTTGTTTGACCCGTCGCTTGGCCCGTCGCTGACGCTCCGGGCTCTTTTTTGCTTGCAATCAAACGTTCGCGGCTGTGCCGGAGGTATGCGACGAGTTCGGCGCGGGTGTGCAGATATCCGATCGAGAAATTGCCAACGAAGATCACGTCGGCGGGGTCGGCGGCGTCCATCACGTCCGCGCAATGCTTGATGACTCGCTCGTGGTCGCCGTGGAAGCCGAGCGCGTCGGGGTCGAGATCGACCGCGACGGCGCGCGCGTCGGGCGACGACTCCGCCCAGAGGTGCGACAGGGCCGCCGAGCCGGCGAAGTCTTCACCGAGCACCGCGGGTGATGAGCCGTGCACGGCCCGGATGAACGGGACGAGGTGCCTCGGGCTCTGCACGCAGAGTTCGTAGAGGTCGTGTTTGCTGAGGGGTTCGGTCACGGGAACGGCACCGGCATCGGACCCGGGCCCGCTGCGCCGGCCGCCCCGACGGCCGCGGCCCCGATGAACAACGCGATGAAAAGCGTGTACGCAACGATAATCACAAGCATGACGATCCCGAGGATCAGCCCGATGAGGCCGCAACGGTGGCCCGCCGAGGCGAGGCTGAGCGACAGGGTCGGCGCGGCGCCGTCCTGCACGGCGAGGCGGGCGGTTTTGGCGAACCGCATGGCGAGCCAGCCGAGGATGATGGACGGGATGCCGTAGTACATGCACATCGCCAGCGAGAGGATGCCGAGGGCGAAGGAGGCGACGGCCTTGCCCGCAACCTGATCCTGCACGGGGTATTGCCGGACGACGGTGCCGCACTCGGGGCACTGGTCGCCGATCTTCATGCCCCGGAGGTCGTAGCCGCACGAGGCGCAGGGGATGGGGTTGTCGTGCGGCATGCGGGCTTCCTTCCTTTCGCAGTTCTCCGGCGTCACCGGGGGAAGAATAGCAAACTGCGCCGGCGGTTGAGCAGGAACGGGATATGCGCGGTCGGTTGAAGACCGCTCCCTGACGGTCGCGGCTCGTCGAGGTGATATCCCCTCATCCTACCGGAAGTGGCCCGGTGCGTTTCACGCCATCCGCACCCATTTGATGAGCGTCAGCAGATTCGGCGGCTTGCCGAACATCAGCAGGCCCACGCGGAAGACCTTGGCCGCGAACCAGACGAAGAACACGACGCCCGCGATATTCACCGCGACGCCCAGCAGCACCTGCCAGAGCGGGGGCGGGGCGCTGCTTGCGATCCGCATCATCAGGATGTAGGGGCTGATCGGCGGGATGAAGCTCGTGACCACCGCCAGGGTGGAGTTCGGGTCGCGCGAGATCGGCATGAAGAAGAAATACGGCACCATCACAAGCAGCATGACGGGGGTGAGCAGGGCCTGCGCCTCGCGCAGTTCGTTGACCGCCGACCCGATGGCCGCCATGATCGACGCGAACATGAAATAGGCCAGCGCGAACAGGAGCAGCATCCACGCGATCGACGAGCCCTCGATGAGGTCCAGCCGCTGGAAAGCGATCAGGGCGACGATGCCCACCGCGTTGTAGATCAGCATGAGCGTCAGCCCGACGGCCATCTGGCCGACAATCTTGCCGGTCATCAGTTCCATGCTGCTGACGGCGCTGAGCAGCAGCTCGACGACCCGGCTCGATTTTTCCTCGATCGTGGTCGTCATGAGGTATTGCCCGCCGGTCATCGTCCCCATCAGCATGAGGATCATGAACGCGCCGGGCAGCAGCATCGTCAGTTCCATCGAGCTGTCGCGCGTGCCCGTTTCGGTGACCTCCTGCGTGGGGGTGTACGCCACGTTGGTCAGCGCGTCGATCTTGTTGCGGTCCATGCCGGCCGCCTCGTAGCGTCGTTCGAGGATCGACCATCGCAGGGCCGTTCGGATCTCGTCGATCGTCCGGTCGTCCACCTTCGGGACGGTGTAGACCTCGAATGAGCCGTACTTGCCGGTCCTGGGGTCGGGCGTGGCGGCGTGTTCGTCGACGACGGCCAGGGCGAGAAGGCCGCGGTCCTCACCGCGTTTGGCCTTTCCGATGTTCGCCCGGAGTTGCGCTTTGATCTGCTCGGGGTCGGTGTCGGGCGGCAGCTCCTTGACGCGGAGCTGGGGGACGCCGAACTGTTCGTAGAACTTCTCGAGCTGGTCCTTGGGGAGCGTGTCGAGGGCTTCTTCGCTGAGGCTCGAGAGGTCGCGGCCGATCATCCGCCCGATGGTCTGCATCATTTCTTCGGCCTGGTCGAACCGGCTCTCGACGATCTGCTCGGGTTTGAGTTTCTCGGCGACCAGTTCAGTGACGCCCCCGGCCCGGTCGATGATGTCCACCTCGCCCCGCTCGGCCGGGGGCTTGGCGCTGTTGATGAGCATGATGACCAGCGGCATGACCACGGCGATCAACGCGGGCACGACGAGTGCCCCGATGATGAACCCCTTTGTCAGGACCGTCGAGGCGTATTCCCGGCCCGCGATGCGGATGACCTTCGACGGATTCATGACGTCACCCCCTCGGGCTTGTGGGCCGACTCGGGATGAAGCCTGAGCGAGGCGCGGATCGATTCGTCGTCACGCCCCGGCTCGTCGCCCCGCACGATCTCGATGAAGATGTCTTCGAGCGTGGGCCGGTGCAACTCGACACGCGACATCGGGGCGGCCGAGGCGACGGCCCCGATCGCGGATGCCGGGTCGGCCCCGTCGGCCAGTGCCGCCTCGTAATGCCCCTCGTTCTTGCGGACCGAGGCGATCTGCGGGAGCGCCTCGACTACCGTCGGGTCGAAACCGTCGAGCATCGGCTCGAACCAGACCGACCGGGGCGTGTGCCTCGACCGGATCTCCTTGAGCGGGTCGTCGAGCACCTTGCGCCCGTTGTGGATCATCACGATGTGGTCGCACAGCTGCTGGGCCTGCGCCATCACGTGCGTCGAGAAGATGATCGTCGTCCCGCCCCGGTGCAGCTCGCCGATCAGGTCGCGCAGGAGCCGCATGTTCACCGGGTCCAGCCCGCTGAACGGCTCGTCGAGGATCAGCAGTTCCGGCTCGTGCAGCACGGCCGAGATGAACTGGATCTTCTGCTGCATCCCCTTGCTGAGCTCCTCGCATTTCTTGTTCCACACGCCGGGCAGCTCGACCTTTTCGAGCCACGCCGAGACGCGGTCGTTGAGCCCGCGCGGCGGCAGGCCCTTGAGCCGACCCGTGTAGCGGAGGAACGCCCCGACCTTCATCTTCTTGTAGACCCCCCGCTCCTCGGGGAGATACCCGATGCGGTCCTTGCTCTCGACGGCGGTTTTTTTGCCCAGGACCGTGAGCTCACCCGAATCCGGGAATAAAATGGACATGATCATGCGGATTGTGGTCGTCTTGCCCGCGCCGTTCGGCCCGATGAACCCGACCAGATCGCCCACGGGGATATCGAGGTCGATGCCCTCCACCGCCACCTTGCGGCCGAAGGTCTTGCGGACGTTGCTCATCGTGATCGCTCTGTCCAAGCCGGCATCCCCTTGAATCAGACCTACTCGGAAACGGTGCCGGCCGTCTTTACACGGATCGCGGCACGACGAGTGTACGGCATGGAGAAGATCGCTGAGCGTAGGTGGAGGGCCGATTTTTTCTGACCCGTGGCCGGCAGGGGGGATCGTCGCGCGGTGGTGACAGGGGGGTGCTTCCGGGATCTGGTGGGACAGGCGTCCCGCCTGTCATTCTTGTTTGATGTCCGGTGGGACGGGCGTCCCGCGTGCCGGTCCTTGCAAGAACCGTGCATCGACAGAAAGAGGCGGAACACCTGTCCCACCGCCTGCACCGCCGCCACCGCCCCCACCGCTCGCGGGCCGTGTGGGCTAGGCTCATGGCATGGCCGTGGCACCGCTCGCCGACACCATCGCGCGCAAACTCGACGAGTTGTGCGGGCAGTACGCGCACCTGCAGCGGCAACTCGAAGACCCCGATGTTCTCGCCGACCACCACAAGGTGCGCGAGCTCTCCATCAAGCGGGCCGCCCTCGAACCCGTGGCCGAGGGCTACCGGCGGTATCGCGCGATGCTGGACGAGATCGCCGAGCTGCGGGCCGCGGTCGCCTCGGGCGACGACGCGGAGTTGGCCGAGCTGGCCCGGGAGGAACTGCCGGAACTGGAGGCCCGGGCCGACGCCGAGATCGAGCGTGTCAAGGCCGCCCTGGTGCAGTCCGACGACCGCCGGGTGGGGTCGGTGATACTCGAGATCCGCGCCGGGACCGGGGGCGACGAGGCCGGGCTGTGGGCGCGGGACCTGCTCGCGATGTACGAGAAATACGCGTCGGGCAAGGGCTGGAAATGGGAAACGCTCGACCTGACCGAGGATGATTCCGTCGGCGGCGTCCGGCACGCGGTGGTCAATGTCCGGGGCGACGGGGTCTGGGCCGAGCTCGCGTTCGAGGCGGGTGTGCACTCGGTCAAGCGCGTCCCCGCGACCGAGACGCAGGGGCGGATCCACACGTCCACCGCGACCGTCGCGGTTCTGCCCGAGCCCGAGGCGGTCGAGGTGGATATCGACTGGGCGAACGACGTCGAGGAACACATCACCACCGCGCAGGGTCCGGGCGGGCAGAACGTCAACAAGGTCGCGACGGCCGTGCACCTGATCCACAAACCCACAGGCGTCGAGGTGCGGATGCAGGAAACCAAGAGCCAGGCGCAGAACCGGGAGAAGGCGCGTCGGCTGCTGACGGCGCGGGTCTACGAGATCGAGCGGGCCCGGGCCGAGGCGGAACGGTCGGCCGAGCGGCGCGGGCAGATCGGCACCGGGCAGCGCAGCGAGAAGGTGCGGGTGTACCGGTATCAGGACGGGATCGTGGCGGACCAGCGGCTGACGCAGAAATTCCAGAAATCGGCCGTGCTCGACCGCGGCGAGCTGGGGCCGATCATCGAGGCGCTGCTGGAACAGGAAACCGCCCGTCGGCTGGCGTCGTTGTGATGTCCACGATGCCGTTGTCTCGGTGTGCGCACGCAAGCCCGGATCCGGTCCTCGGACTCCCGCGGATCGGAGTCCGCGGGTGAGCGGTTCAGACCACCATACCGCGTGAATCGCTCACGCCGAGGGTTCGGTAGATCTCCCGCGTCGCGTTGCTTTTGTTGAGTGTGTAGAAATGGATGCCGTCGACATCGTTGTCGAGCAGGTCGCGGGCCTGCTCGGTCGCCCAGTGGATGCCCATCCGCCGGACCGCGTCGGGCTCGCCGCCGGTGCGTCGGATTGCGCGCAACAGCGACGCCGGGAAACGGGCCCCCGCGGCGAGTTCCGCCATCCGGCGCATGCCGTTGACCGACAGGATGGGCATGATGCCGGCGATGATCGGCACGTTGATGCCCGCGAGCTCGCAGCGGTGGCGGAAGTCATAGAAATCGCGGTTGTCGAAGAACATCTGCGTGATGATGCAGTCGGCCCCGGCGTCCACCTTCGCTTTCAGATAGTCCATCTCCAAGAGCCGGTTGGGTGTCTGCGGATGGCCCTCCGGGAAGCCCGCCACCGCGACGCCGAACCCGCGCGGGTCCGGGTGCACCCCCTCGTCATTGAATGATCGGATGAACGACACGAGTTCCGCGGCGTACCGGAAATCCCCGACCAATGACTCGGAGATATCCATTCCCCTCGGCGGATCACCCCGCAACGCCAGCACGTTGCTGATGCCGCAGGCCGCGTACCCTTCGAGCATCGAGCGGATCTTGGTGCGATCGTGCAGCACCGCCGTGAGATGCGGCATGGGATCGAGCCGGCCCTCGCGTTTGATCCGCAACACGAGCTCGTGGGTCAGCTCGCTCGTGCTCCCGCCGGCGCCGTAGGTCACCGAGATGAACGTAGGACGGAGCGGCACCAGCTCATTGATCGCAAGATACAGGTCGTCGGAACCGGCACCGTCCCGGGGGGGAAAGAACTCGAAGGAGAACGTCGCGGGGTGCTTGATGAACATGTCCTGAAAATGCATCGCCGAGCACCCACGTTATTACCGTTCATGCGGAAATACGGATGATCATACCCACGCCGACATCCCGACCAAGCCCGCCGGGTCCTTTTTCGGCCCGATCGGGCTTCACACTGATCGAGTTACTGGTGGTCATCGCGATCATCGGCGTGCTGATCGGGATACTCCTCCCCGCATTGGGTGGTGCCAGAGCATCGGCGGTAGGGTTGGTCTGTCAATCCCGGATGCGGCAGATCGCGGCCGGGTGGCAGTTCTACGCGCACGACAACGACGACATCTCCGTGCCCGGCCAGCCGGGGCGTTACGCCGACGAATCGCGCAATCTCTACCCGCTGGGCAACGGGCTGCACTACAGGCCGCGGTGGTTCGCGTTGATCGGAGCGGCGGCCGGCTTTGACGCGTATTCGCGTCCTTCTACCGACCGGGCTGATGAGCACTCGCTTCCGGTGGACGGGTCCGAGGTTTTTCTCTGCCCGAGTGTCCCCGAGTGGACGAGTTCCCGGAATTATGCGTTCGGCTACAACCATCAATTCCTGGGCAACACCCGTTTCAGGGATATCAACGACGACTCGTCCGGTTTTATCCATTTTCCGGTGCGGGCGAGCAACATCCACGCCTCCCGGACGGTGCTCGCGGCCGACAGCATGGGGACGGCCGCGGGGAAGCCGGCGCGTTTGCGTGAGCCGAACCGGGCGGACGGTTCGCGTGACGATGACGCGACCCCGCTGCACGCGATGGGCGGGCACGGGTACATCATCGATCCCCCGCGTCTTGCCGAGTCCGACAGCGACTACGCCGACCCCCGATTCCGGTCTGATGCACACCGCTCGGCGCCGCACGAGCGGCACGTGGGAAAGGCGAATGTTTCGTTCTGCGATGGGCATGTCGAGCGTCTCGGTCTTGTCGAGATGGGTTACGCCATCCGCTCGGACGGTGCGGTGGAGGCTCGCGGAAACGGCACAACCAACCGGCTTTTCAGCGGCACGATGATCGACGAGACCGCGCCGGGGCTGAACGCCGGCCCTTGATATGTATCCCAAAATGTGCTCGTGCGTCTGGCAGCGCCGAGGGGATCAACGCGGAGAACGCGGAGAAATGATTTCAACGCAAAGGTCGTAAAGGTCGCAAAGAGCTCGAAGACTTCGAAGGCAGTGTGAAACAGAATCTACTCCGCGGCCCTCCGCGACCTCAGCGGTGAATCCTGACACTCCACACCATGATTTCCGAGAAAAGATCACGCACGAGAAGTTATCGTGTTTCGTATGAGTCCCGCGTTTCACCGATGTCTTCATCACCCCGCCGACAGATCAGCGCCCGCACCGCACGATCGAACCTGAGCACGAAGACGGTGTAGGGTGTTGAGCCTTCAGCGCGCAGGGCTTTCTGTTCGATGTCCGGATCGACCGCCTTGCCGCGGGTTTTGACGACGACAAGGCCGCCGTCGTGCGCACGGAGCCAGTCACGGACCTTCGCACGACGCCAGGGCATCTCGGCGACCAACCTATATGACGTCAGCATCGGGTCTTCGGACGGCGAGCCGCCGATGAGCAGCCCGGTGTGCGGGTGCGGCATCGCCAGACAGGCCCGGCGGCACATCGACACGAGCAGCCCGGCCCGCTCGACCGACGGATCGACCGTGTGCACCCAGCAGCCGTCTTCGAGCGGGGCATACGGGATCTCGAACACCGGCTCGGGCTCGCCGGAGATCGTCGCCGGGGGGTGCCCATCCCGGAGCAGTGTCGCGGCGACGGTGTGCCGGGCGAATCGCCCCGTCCAGAGCACGGCCTGGGTGAGCCGACCCCGTTCGGAGAGATATTCGAGCTCGCCCGGCGGCGGCTCGCCGGGGTCGACACCGGGGGGGAGCTTGACCGCCCCTGATCTGCCTTCGCAGAGCCGCTCGATGAACGCGGGCCCGGGGGTGAGCAGCTCGTAGCGGATTCGTCTGCCTTTCGCGTCGCGCCGGCTCGGGTCGAGGTGGAACACGGCATCGCCGAGGTCGAGTTGTTCGACGTCCCCGGTGCGGGTGGGGCAACCCGCGTTTTTCCCCGCCATCCAGGCACGGAGATCGTCCCGGTCGATCGCCGAAACACGCAGCCCGGCCTCGGCGAGCGCTACGGCGTCGGCCCCGATCCCGCAGCACAGATCGAGCATTTCGGCACCGGGTGACGCCTGGGCGAACCGATCGGCCTTGTGGCGCGCGGCGAGTTCGCCTGAGGCCATCTCGGCGCCTTCGGGATCGGCGACAAACACCCGACCCGGCCACTTGCGTTCGAGCTTGCGACGGGCCGAGGCGAGCCGGAGTGCGGCGTGGACGAGATCGGCGGGGTATTTCTTTCGGAGCCGGGCGACGGCGGAGACATCCGACGGATCGATCGAGGCGGCGGCTTTGCGCAACGCGGCGTGTTCCGGCTGGAGCAGCGCAACCCAAGTTTGAACGGACCCGTTCACGGCAGACAGTAGTGCAGAAATGAAAAGCGATCTCGCCGACGGGACACCGCGTCGTGCTGGACATACAGCGGGTTCACACGGTCCCCGAAGCGGTATCGGGACGCGTCAACGCCAGGCGATGGCGAGAGAAGAGAAGAGAAGAGAAGAGAAGAGAATGAAACCCCTCGCCCCGGCCCTCTCTCCGCCAGCGGGGAGGGGGAGGTATCTACGCGTTATGGATCTGTCGGAGAATCCGACGCTTCGCAGGCTCAGCGTCGGCGTCAGGTTGATTCAGAAACCGGACTCAGCAGAGCCGGCTCGAAGCACCGGGTTTTGGAGAGGGGAAGGGCTCGGCTCGGAGAGCCGAGGTACCCGATGCAGCAAAGTGAATCGGGGTACCACGATCGGATGTTTGCTTCGGGGAGAGAAGAAAGCCCTCGCTTCCGCTCGGGCCTCTTTTGGGAAGAAGTTGAAGGAGATGGAGAGATGGGCTGGATGCCCGTCCCACGAGGGGAAGTCGAGAAGAGAGAAAGCCCCTCACCCTGGCCCTCTCCCTGCCAGCGGGGCGAGGGAAGCAACAACACCCGTCTCTTGTTCCAGCAAGCACGAGAATATTCTGGAATCCGTATGAGTGCTCTCGTCGCCGGTCCGGTCTGGTCATGCGGTGTATGCACGCAGGGCGTATTCGCTGACCATGCGTTGGGTGGTGAAATACGACCCGTTGAGCGCGATCGCGCCCTTCATCACGCGGATCCACCCTTCGCGGTCGCGGCGGTAGAGCGGCAGGATCTCGCGTTCGAGCCTTTCATAGATCGCCTCGGCGTGCGAGACGTCGAAATCGTCGAGCGCGGGCCCCTTGGCCGGGGCGGGCGAGCCGTCGCCGATGGACCACCCGGTGACACCTTCGACACAGCCTTCGAGCCACCACCCGTCGAGCGTGGAGAGGCTGGGCACGCCGTTGAGTGCGGCCTTCATGCCGCTGGTGCCGCTGGCTTCGAGCGGGGGGCGGGGGTTGTTCAGCCAGACGTCCGAGCCGGCGACGAGGTGCTTGGCGATGTCGATGCCGTAGTCCTCGATGAAAACCACGGGCACGTCGCGCCCGAGCATGCCCGCGGCACGGTGGATCGACCGGATGATGTCCTGGCCCCGTCCGTCGTGCGGGTGGGCCTTGCCGGCGAAGATGAACTGGAGCGGGCCGACGTTTCGAGCGATGGCGCGCAGGCGTTCGATGTCGGCGAAGACCAGCCCGGGGCGTTTGTAGTCGGTCATCCGGCGGGCGAAGGTGATGGTGAGCACGGCCGGGTCGAGCGAGACACCGGTTTTTTCTTTGACCATCGCGAGCATCCGCCGTTTGGCCGAATCGTGCGCGTTCCAGAGCGCGTCGTCGTCGATGCGGGGTGCGAGGCGCAGGTCGTGGTTGTCGCCTCGCCACTGGGGCAGGTGTTCGTCGAACAGGTCGCGCATCTCGTCGCACGCCCATGTGGCGGCGTGGATGCCGTTGGTGATCGACCGGATCGGGTAACCCGGGAACATCTCCCGGCTGATCTCCCCGTGCCGCCGGGCGACGGCGTTGGAGAATTTCGAGAAATTCATCGCCAGCCGGGTGGTGTTGAGCACACCGTTTTCGCCGTACAGGTCGGGCCGATTGAACAACGGGTGATCGCCCACGATCGCGCGGACCTGATCGATCCCGAAGCGGTCGTGCCCGGCCTCGACGGGCGTGTGCGTGGTGAACACGCATTTCTGTTTGACGTGCGCGACGGCGGCGGCGTCGAGGGGAACCTCGCGCCCCGTGATCTCGTGCTCGCGCGAGAAATACTCGCTCAGCAGCTCGACGCAGACAAACGATGCGTGCCCCTCGTTCATGTGCACGATGCCCACGTCGTGGCCGATCGCGCGGAGCATCCGCCGCCCCCCGATGCCGAGGATGGCCTCCTGCCGGATGCGGTGGTCGGGCCCGCCGTCGTAGAGCCGGTTGGTGAGCGTGCGAGCCGCCTCGTCGTTTTCTTCGAGGTCGCTGTCGAGGTAGTAGACGGGGACGATGTGCCCGCGGATGCCGTGGATGTCCAGACGCCACGCCTTGATGACGACCTCGCGCCCGTCGAGCGGGACGACGATCCGCGGCGACATGGGCCGGAGGATCTTTTCCGGCTCCCACGGGTGCGGCTCGGGCGTCTGCGAGCCGTCCGGACCGATCTTCTGCGAGAAATACCCCCCGCGGTAGAGCAGCGTCACGCCGACATAGGGCAACCCCACGTCCGCCGCCGCCTTGAGCGTGTCACCCGCGAGCACGCCCAGCCCGCCCGAATACGTCGGGATGGCCGCGTCGAAACCGATCTCGAGGCTCAGATAGGCGATGTCGTGTGAAAAGCGTGGCATGGGTCCTGACTCCTTCGGCGACGCGGGCGGCTCACCCGCCGGCGCGTTCTTGTTCATCGGCCGAGAGCGTAGCCGACAGCCAGCCTCGTTCGGTTCAATCCGTGTGTCGGTCGGGTGTCGGCGGAGTATCGGCGGGGTTCTTTCATCCGCGGGATGCCCCGAAAGCGGGAATCATCCGCACAACCCGAATCGCCCCGGTCGGTGCCCGGATCGCCTATCATGGGCGTTCATGGCCGGGCGTCAAAGAGCAACCAGATCAGGGCACGCGAAGTTCGACGCGTTCCGCGGCAGGATCAGGCGGCTGCGCGCGTCGATGCGGGCCGGGTCGATCAGCCACCTCGTCGTGAGCAACCCGACCGACGTGGGCTATCTCACCGGATTCCTCGGCGGCGACAGCGTGCTGATCGTCGGCCCGGGCAAGCCCGTGCTCGTCAGCGATTCACGCTATCAGGAAGAGCTTGAATCGTTCAAGCCGCTGGTCCGCGTCGTCATGCGGCGGGGCGCGATGATGCCCGCTATCGCCGGTGTCCTCCGGGCACTGCACGACAGGGGCACGCTCGACAGCCTCGGCGTCCAGAGCGAACACCTCACGCTCGCAGCCGAACGCTCGCTCCGGGCCGCGATGAAGAAACAGCGGCTGCCCCTGCGGCTGATCACCCCGACGACGGGGCTCGTGAGCGCCCTCCGGCGCGTCAAAGGGCCGGAGGAGATCCGGCTCATCAAGGGTGCCATCCGCATCCAGCAGGACGCCCTGCTCGCCGCGCTCGAACACCTCCGCGCGGGGATGACCGAGATCGAGTTCGCCGCCGAGCTGGAATACCAGATGAAGACCCGCGGCTCGACCGAGCCCGCGTTCGGCACCATCGTCGCCGCGGGCGCCAACGGCTCGCTGCCGCACTACTGCCCCGCCGACACGCCCATCCGCCGGGGCCGGCCCCTGCTCATCGACTGGGGCGCGACATACCGGGGCTACCGCGGAGACATGACCCGCACGTTTTCGTTCGGCCGGTGGCAACGCGAGATCAGGGAGATCTACACGATCGTGCTCGAGGCCCACCTCGCCGCCGCCGCCGCCATCAAGCCCGGGAAAACCGGGGCCGAGATCGACGCGGTGGCCCGCGAGATCATCGAGGACGCGGGCTACGGCGACTGCTTCGGCCACGGGCTGGGCCACGGGCTGGGCATGGACGTCCACGAATCGCCCGGGCTGAACCGATTCGCGTCGAGTGATGTGCTCGAGCCCGGACATGTTGTCACGGTCGAGCCGGGGATCTATCTTCCGGGTGTGGGTGGTGTCCGCATCGAGGATGATTTCGTCGTGACCGCCCGCGGTTCGCGGAACCTGTGCGGCCTGCCCAAAGACCCGGAATGGGCAACAATCTGAGAAACCTCACCGGCGTGCCGCACCGGGCGACCGGCCACGCGGCCCACGCGGAGCGAAACAATGATCGATATCCGCAAACTGAAAGAACTCGTCAAGCTGATGGTCGAGAACGAGCTATCCGAGATCGACCTCCGCGATCAGGAAGAAAAGGTGACCATCCGGCGGGGCGGGTCGGAAGCCGCCGTGCCGACGGTGGTGCATCAGGTCGCCCAGCCCGCGCAGCCGCCCGCCCCGTCGCCGAACGGCTCGGCGGCCGAGCCCCCGGTTGCACCGACCACGGCCGACGAGGGGCTGGTCGCGATCGAATCGCCGATGGTGGGGACGTTCTACGCGGCGGCGAACCCGGACAGCGAGCCGTTCGTCGGCGTCGGATCGCAGGTCAGCCCCGGCACGGTGGTCTGCATCGTCGAGGCGATGAAGGTGTTCAACGAGATCAAGGCCGAGTGTTCCGGGACGATCGAACGCGTCTGCGTCAGCAACGGCGATTCGGTCGAGTTCGGGCAGCCGCTGTTCATGGTCAGGCCGACGTAACGGATGGAATCGTGGCATCAGGCACTAGGCACAAGGCGCTAGTGTTCAACCACTCCTGACCCAGTGCCTTGTCCCTTGAGCGCAGTACCTCATCTATGTTCAGACGAATCCTGATAGCAAACCGCGGCGAGATCGCGCTCCGCATCATCCGGGCCTGCCACGAGCTGGGCGTCGAGGCGGTCTGTGTCTATTCACAGGCCGACAAGGACGCGGCGTATCTCCGTCTGGCCGACCGGGCCATCTGCATCGGTCCGGCCCCGGCGAAGGACTCATATCTCAATATCTCGCGCATCATCTCCGCCGCCGAGGTCGCGGATGTCGACGCGATCCACCCCGGCTACGGGTTCCTCGCCGAGCGGGCGGATTTCTCGGAGATCTGCCGCGACTGCAAGATCGAGTTCATCGGGCCCAGCCCGGAGGCGATGCGGAAACTGGGCGACAAGGTGGAGGCCAAGAACTACGCCCGCGTCGCCAAGGTCCCCGTCTTCCCGGGCTCCGAGGGCGCGATCGAGGACGAGGAAGAGGCCGTCAAGACCGCCGCCGAGATCGGGTATCCGGTCATCATCAAGGCCGCCGCCGGCGGGGGCGGTCGCGGCATGCGTGTCTGCCACAACGAGGCGTCGCTGCGGACGAACCTGCGGAATTGTGCGCAGGAGGCCCGAGCCGCGTTCGGCGACGGCTCCGTCTTCCTCGAAAAATTCCTCGAAAAAGCCAGGCACGTCGAGGTGCAGGTCATCGGCGACAAGCACGGGCACGCGGTGCACCTGTTCGAGCGGGACTGCTCGATGCAGCGTCGCCACCAGAAACTGATCGAGGAATCCCCCGCGCCGGGCGTTGAACGCAAGAAGATCAACGCCGTCTGCGAGGCGGCCGCGCGGCTGGTCAGATCGGCCGAGTACGCCGGCGCCGCGACGGTCGAGTTTCTGATGGACGATGACCAGAATTTCTACATGCTCGAAGTGAACACGCGGGTTCAGGTCGAGCACCCGGTCACGGAGATGGTGACGGGCGTGGACATCGTGCAGACTTCGATCCGTGTGGCCGCCGGGGAGCCTCTGCCGTTCAAGCAGAAGGACATCACCACGGCGGGCCACGCGATCGAATGCCGCATCAACGCCGAGGACCCCGCCCGCGGCTTCATGCCCAGCCCGGGGAAGGTGGAGACGTGGCGCGTGCCCGGCGGCCCGGGTGTGCGCGTCGACACGCACATCTCTGCGGGCGATCGGATCCCGCCGACCTACGACTCGATGGTCGGCAAACTGATCGTCCACGCCGACGACCGCGACGCCGCCATCCGCCGCGCCGCGCGCGCCCTCGCCGAGTTCGAGGTCGGCCCGATCAAGAGCACCATCCCCATGCACCGCGAGCTGATGGCCGACAGCGCCTTCGTCCGCGGCGGCGTGGACATCCACTTCCTCGAACGCCGACTCAAGTGACGCCGATCACCTCCGTACCCAAGCCCAGACAGCGGGGAGAGAGGCAAGAACACCCGTCTCCTGTTCCAGAAACCACGAGAATCTTTTGGAATCCATTTCGCTTCACCCGGTCTCAATACGACAAAGCAAACCCTCATTCTGACGAGCTACGGGCGCAAGCCCGTGGAGCATCCCGCAAACGTCGGGCTCCGCGGGCTCGCGCCCGCGGCTCGTTGAACCCAAGATTCGATCGCGTTCCGCATCACAAGCAGAACACCCGATGAACGATCTCCCTGGCCCTTTGTGAGCAGTCAGGCTCCGCGGGCTCGCGCCCGCGGCTCGTTGAACCCAAGATTCGATCGCGTTCCGTGATGCCGACGGGTCTATTTCCACTCCAACCCCTCGGGCAGCTCGTTCAGGTTCTCGTAGCCCATCTCGGTGACGATCAGCAGATCCTCGATCCGCATCCCCCCCACCGCCATCGAATACAGCCCCGGTTCCACCGTCACCGCGTCGCCCACCAGCAATTCCGGGCCCTTGAAATCCAGCAGCGGGGGCTCCTTCAGGTCCAGCCCCAACCCGTGCCCTGTGCCGTGCGGCATCGAGCAGAACGACGCCGGCGCTCCCTCCGGCGGGAACCCCAACGCATACCCCCGCCCCTTGATGACGTCGGTCACCGCCCGGTGCACGGATTCGCCCGTCACGCCCGCACGCAACGCCGCCACGCCCGCGGCCTTCGCCTCGACCACGACGGCGTGCATCTTCTTCACCTCGTCGGGGATGTCGCCGTGCACCACCATCCGCGTGCAGTCCCCGTGATACCCCGTGTCGAGGTGCTTGGGGAACACGTCGACGATGATCGGCTCGCCCGTCCGCAGCACGCCCGAGCCCGCGTTGTGGCAGTCGCCCCCCTCCGGCCCGCCCGCGACGATGTGCCCCTCGCCGACGGTGTTCCGCTCGGCCAGGTGGGCCGTGATCAGCGCCTTGACCCGCTCGCTGGTGAGCACCTCGCCGGGCGTGGTCGGGTCGAGCAGTTCGCCGGCCGCGTTGGCGTCGGTCCGGGCGATCAGTTCACACGCCATGCGGATCGCGCTTTCGGTGATTCGTTGTGCGGTCCGCAGGGCGTCGATTTCCTGCGCGTCTTTCTGCCGACGATCCTTGACGCCCAGCTCGAGGTCGAGTTCCGCGTCGATGCCCGCCCGGCGCAGCGCGTCGTACACCACCATCGGCAGGGTGCGGTCGACCGTCACACGCCCCACGCCCATCCGGCGGAGACACTCGGCCGTCGCCTGCGCCGCCCTGATCTCTCGATCGCCGGATAGCCCCTCCGCCGGCTCGAAATCCTCGTAGCAATACACCTCGTCGGCCCGGGCCTGTTTTTTCGCCCGCATCAGTTCGACATCACGCAGGATCAGTGTCCGCTTGCCGTCGGGCGTCACGATGATCGAAGCCGGGTCGTGGGCATCGAACCGGATCGCATGAAACACGGCCTTGTTGATCGCGGGCACGCCGGAGAGGAGGGTGGCGGTTTTGATGTTGGTCATGCTCGGATTGTATGAGCACGCCAGCGGGCGGTCGTTGAGCGGCTGCGTTGCCCGGAATCAATCCGCCGACGAACGCCCGAGCATCTTCTTCAGATACCCGCCCGTGAAGCTCCCCTTCACCCCGGCAACCTTCTCCGGCGGCCCGTACGCGACGATCTCGCCGCCCCTGTCGCCGCCCTCGGGGCCGAGGTCGATGATCCAGTCGGCGCACTTGATCACGTCGAGGTTGTGCTCGATCACGATCAGCGTGTTGCCCGCGTCGGCGAGGCGGTCGAGGACCCCGAGGAGCCGGCGGATATCCTCGAAATGCAGCCCCGTCGTCGGCTCGTCGAGAATGTAGAGCGTGTGCTCGGCGCTCGGCGTGCCGTCGTATCGCGTGCCCTTGCCCAGCTCCGTCGCCAGTTTCACCCGCTGCGCCTCACCCCCCGAGAGCGTCGTGCTGGGCTGGCCCAGCTTGATGTACCCCAGCCCCACGTCGCGCAGGCACTCGGCGAATCGCAGGATCTTCGGGTGGTTCTCGAAGAACGTGCATGCCTCCTCGACGGTCATGTCGAGCACGTCGGCGATGTTCTTCCCGCGGTAGTGCACCTCGAGCGTTTCCCGGTTGTACCGCTTGCCGAGGCAGACCTCGCACTCGACGTACACATCCGGCAGGAAGTGCATCTCGATCTTCTTGAGCCCCTGCCCCTGGCAGGCCTCGCAGCGCCCCCCCGCGCCCGCCTTGCCCTTGCGCGTCGCGGGCACGTTGAACGAGAAGCGGCCGGGCTGATAGCCCCGGATCTTCGCCTCCTTCGTCTGCGTGAACACCTTGCGGATCTCGTCGAAGATGCCCGTGTACGTCGCGGGATTGGAGCGGGGCGTCCGGCCAATGGGGCTCTGGTCAACCTCGATCACCCGGTCGATGCGGTGCAGCCCGTTGACGCGGGTATGCTCGCCGGGCCGGTCTTTCGAGCCCAGCAGGTGCCGCCGGACGGCCTTGAGCAGGATCTCGTTGACGAGCGTGGACTTGCCCGAGCCCGAAACACCCGTGACGCAGACGAACCCACCGACGGGGAAGGCCGCGTCGATCTTCTTGAGGTTGTTGTGCCGGGCGCCCTTGACGACGAGGGCGTTCTTTTCATTCAGCGCCCGCCGCTTCTTCGGCACCGGGATCTCGCGCCGACCCGCGAGGTAGTCGCCCGTCAGGCTCTCGTCGGCGGCGCAGATGTCGTCGATCGTGCCCTGGGCGACGATCCGCCCCCCGTGCACCCCCGGCCCCGGGCCGATATCGACCACGTGGTCGGCCGACCGGATCATGTCCTCGTCGTGCTCGACCACCAGCACGGTGTTGCCGATATCCGTCAGGTGCCGCAGCGTGCGGATGAGCCGCGCGTTGTCGCGTTCGTGCAGCCCGATGGTGGGTTCGTCGAGCACATAGCACGCACCGACGAGGCCCGAGCCGACCTGCGTCGCAAGCCGGATGCGCTGCGCCTCGCCCCCCGAGAGCGTCGCCGTGCGCCGGTCGAGGCTCAGGTAATCCAGCCCCACGCTCGTCAGGAACCGAAGCCGGTTGCCCACCTCGCGCAGGATCGGCTCGGCGATCCGGGCCTGTTCTTTCGAGAGTTTCAGCCCGTCGATGAACCCGATCGCGTCGTTGATGTTCAGCCGGCTGAGCTCGGAGATGTTGAGGATCGTGCCGTCGTCGCGGGGCCGACCCAGAACAGTTTGAGAAAACGCCCGGGCCTTCTCGGCCCTGTGCGACGATTCGAGAAAAACGTGCAGCGATTCGATCTTGAGCCGGTCGCCGTGGCAGTCCGGGCAGGTCTGCTCGCGCTGGAACTGGTGGAGGTGGTCCTTGACCCACGCGGACTCGGTCTTGTTGAACCACTTGTGCAGCATGGGCAGCACGCCCGCCCACGACACACCGAGCGCGTCCTCCTGCGCCGGCGTGGTGCCGTGCAGGAGGATGCCGCGGGTCTCGTCGTCGAGCTGCCCGATGGGCGTCGAGCCGTGGATGCCGAAGGCGCGGCAGAACCGGCGGAGATACCGCGGGTAGATCATCCCGCCGGGGCCGTTCTTTTTCCACGGCGCGATCGCATTCTTGAGGATCGGCCTGTCCGGGTCGGGCACGACCAGATCCTCGGCGAATTCGAGGATCGCCCCGAGTCCGTGGCAGGTGGGGCACGCCCCGTACGGCGAGTTGAACGAGAACAGCCGCGGGCTGAGCTCGTCGAGCGCGACGCCGGGGTGGTCCGGGTCGGCGAATTTCTCCGAGAACGTATGGTCGGCCCACGCAGTCTCTGACGAGCCCCGACCGTCAGGGAGGGGTTTCTTGCCCAACCCGGAATCCCCTCCCGCACGGTCGCGGCCCGTTTGAACCGCGACGACCACCGAGCCATCCCCCAGCCGCAACGCCGCCTCGATGCTCTCGGCCAGGCGTTGCCGGGCGTCCTGCCGGATGACGACGCGGTCGACAACGACCTCGATGGTGTGTTTCTTGTAGCGGTGCAGGCCGAGCGGGTTTTCCCCGCCCTCCTTGAGCGCCCCGCGGAGATCGATGATCTCGCCGTTGACGCGGACGCGCGCCCACCCCTCACCGAACAGATTTTCGAGCGTGTCCTTGTGATGCCCCTTCTTGCCGCGGACGACCGGGGCGAGGACCATCAGCCGGGTGCCCTCGTCGAAACCCATGATGTGGTCGACGATCTGGCTCGCGCTGCTCGACTCGATCAGCCGCCCCGAGCGGGCGAGGACCGTCCCGTCTTTCTTCGTCCGCGTCGCCGCCCACGACCGCGGCGTGCCACACCGGGCGTACAGCAGCCGGAGATAGTCATAGATCTCCGTCGTCGTCGCCACGGTCGACCGTGGGTTGTGGGCGCTCGACCGCTGCTCGATCGCGATGGTCGGGGGGATGCCCTCGATCTCCTCGACGTCCGGCTTCTTCAGCTGGTCGAGGAACTGCCGCGCATACGCCGACAGCGACTCCATGTATTTCCGCTGCCCCTCGGCGAAGATCGTGTCGAACGCGAGTGAGCTCTTGCCCGACCCGCTCAGCCCCGTCATCACGATCAGCCGATCCCGCGGCAGCGTCAGGTCGACATTCTTGAGGTTGTGCTCCTTCGCGCCGCGCACACGGATCACCCGCCCGGCGTCGGCCCGACGACCAGACGAACCGGTGGATTCCTTCACCTCGACTATCCCCGCGGCATCGGGCGGCATCGCACTCCCTCCGGATTCGGTCGATCGACGCCCAGCCATGCGGTTCACGGGGTGTCGCTGTCGGCCGGCCCGACATCAGATGCAGAGGGCGCGGCCTGATCGTCAAGCCCCGTAGCCGCGCCCGCGGCCTGCCCCCCGGCCTGCCGGGCAGACTGCCGGGCGGCCTCCTCACGCTCGGCCTGCTGCTTGTGGCTCGCGAAGAACCCGAGCAACACCACACCGATCGCCAGACCGAGAAAAAAATACCCGAATCGCTGCCGGGTCGTGGTTCCAGACGTGTTCGCGGCGTGCGGTGAAACCATCGCGTCAGGGTAGGCGGGCACACCGCCCGGGCGCGGCACACCAATCGACCGCCGGGGGGAGACCCGGCCCGTTCCCGATCCACCGCGGTCAGAAATGCGTCGCCTCGCGGGGGATGAGCCTGCCCCGCCCGATCGTGCCGACGAACGCCCCGTCGCGGGCCTGCACCTCGCCGCGGACCGTCACCACCGACGCCCGCCCCCACACCTTCCAACCCTCGAAGGCGTTGTAGTCGACCGCGCTCAGGCTCGTCTCTTTCGAGATCGTCCCGGCATAATCAGGGTCCCACACCACGAGGTCGGCGTCGGACCCCACGCGGATATCGCCCTTGCGCGGGTACATGCCGAACAGCCTCGCCGCCTGCGTGCTGCACGCGTCGACGAAAGTATGCAGATCGATCCGGCCGGCGCACACGCCGTGGGTGTAGACCATGACGGGGCGTTCCTGGATGGAGGGGATGCCGTTGGGGATCTTGGTGAAGGCGTCTTTGCCCATGTCCTTCTGGCCGTTGAAGTTGAACGGGGCGTGGTCAGTGCCGATGGTGCTGATCGCCCGGCCCGCGAGCCCGGCCCACAGCACGTCCTGATGCTGACGCTCGCGCAGCGGGGGCGACATGACATACTTCGCGCCCTCGAAATCAGGCTTCTCGGCGGCTGTCTTGTCGAGCAGGAGATGCGGCAGCACCGCCTCGATCCAGACATTCACGCCCCGCAATCGGGCATCGACCGCCGCCCGCACCGCCGGCTCGCACGACGTGTGCACGGTATAAATGTGCGCCCCGGTCAGACCCGCCATCGTGGCCAGATGATGCACCCCGTCGGCCTCGACACTGATCGGGCGAGAAGGCTCGTGCCACTCGGGCCCGGTCTTGCCCTCGGCCAGCAGCCGCTTCTGCATCGAATCGATCGCCTCGGCGTTCTCGCAGTGGGCGGTGACGATGACGCCGAGTTCCTTGGCCATCGTGAGCATGGCGAACAGGTCCTCGTCGGAGAGATCGAGCGCCCCCTTGTAGGCAAGGAAGACCTTGAACGACGGGATGCCCTCGTCCTCGACGATCCGCCGGAACTGCTGCCGGGCCGACTCGTCGAACCGCACGACGGACATATGGAACGAGTAATCCACCGCCGCCAACTCGTCGGCCTTGGACTTCCATTCGTTGAACGCGTCCATCGGCTCGTCGGTCGGGCCGGGGCAGATCATCTCGATGATCGAGGTGGTGCCCCCCGCCAGCGCCGCCCGCGAAGCCGACGCGTGGTCGTCGATCGCGTTGGTGCCCATGAACGGCAGGTGGATGTGCACGTGCGGGTCGATGAACCCGGGGAAGACATACTTGCCGGCCGCGTCGATGATCTCGGTGTCCGGGGGCAGATCCTTCGCGTCGAGCGCGGGGGCGATCCTCGTGATCGTCTCGTTCTCGCAGTAGATATCCGCGTCGTAGGCATCGGTCGCGGTGACGATTTTCCCGCCTTTGATGAGCAGTGACATCGGTTGTTCTCCTGTATCACCCGCTGTGTATCTTTTTCAGGACCCCAGTGACAAACCGCGCGTTTTTACGAGCCACGATCTCCGCCCCGCGCTGGACGAGCCACGGGCGCAAGCCCGTGGAGCGGTCGGCCATGAACTCCGCGGGCTTGCGCCCGCGGCGCGTTGATCCACCAGACATGCCCTATCCCTTCGCCGCCCTCGCCAGCGCCTCGTCGAGCACGCCGCACATGAACGTGCAGTCGTCTTTCGTCAGGCACATGGGCGGCTTGATCCGCAGCACGTTGCCGTACAGCCCGCCCTTGCCGATCAGCAGGCCCATGTCCTTGCAGTGCTCCATCACGTCGGACGTCTCGGCCGAGGCGGGTTCCTTCGTCGAGCGGTCCTTGACCAGCTCGACGCCGAGCATCAGACCCATGCCGCGGACGTCACCGACGAGGTCGTGCTTGTTCTTGAGCGATTCCAGCCCCGCCTTGAGAAAACCGCCGATCTCTTTCGACCGTTTCTGCACGTCCATCTCGCGCATCACCTCGAGCGTCGCGATGCCCTGCGCCATCGAGACGGGATTCCCGCCGAAGGTGTTGAAGTGCAGCCGCTGCGCGAGCGGCTCGGCGATCTCCTTGCGGGTGATCACGCAGCCGATGGGGGCGCCGTTGCCGATGCCCTTGGCCATCGTCACGATGTCGGGCGTGACGCCGTGGTTCTCGAAGCCCCAGAAATGCTCGCCGGTGCGGCCGAACCCGGTCTGGACCTCGTCGGCGATGCACACCCCGCCGGCGTCATGCACCGCGGCATAAACATCCTTCAGATAGCCCGGCGGCAGCTCGACCGCCCCGCCCACGCCCTGGATGCTCTCGGCGATGAACGCCGCCACCTTGCCGGGCGTGCTCGAACGGATCAGGTCGCGTACGTCCGCGGCATACTTCGCCCCCGCGTCGGGGTCGTCATAGCCATACGGGCCTCGGAAGCGATCCGGATTCAGCGCATGGTGCACGCCGACGCCCTGCAGAACCGGGAATTTCCAGGTGTGCAGGGCCGTCAGCCCCATGGCCGTGGGCGACATGCCGTGGTAGGCGTTGCGCAGGGCGATGATGTCGTTGGCCCCGGTGTGCAGCTTTGCCATCATGCAGGCCAGGTCGTTGGCCTCGCTGCCCGAGTTGGTGAAGTAGCAGGTGTCGAGCCCCGAGCCGGCGGGCATGGCGTCGGCGATCATCTCGGCGAACCGCGCGATGTTGGGGTGCAGATAGATCGTCGTCGTGTGCTGGAGCAGGCTGTTCTGTTCGTGCACGCGCTCGATGACCTTCGGGTGGCAGTGCCCCACGCTCACGGTGACGATCCCCGCGAACCCGTCGAGATACCGCCGGCCCGTCTCGTCGTACAGATACTGCATCTTCCCCTCGACGATCATCACAGGGTCGCGGTAATACGTCAGGATCGCCGAGGCGAGGTGGGCCGATCGCATGCCGCGCACGTCGGCCTTGCTCGGGCCGGTGTACGGCGCGGGCTGATGATCGAACGGGGGGAGTGTCGGTGTCATGGTTTATCCCTCGGTCGCGGCGGGACGCGCACGCCCCACCGTCAACACGAAGTATAAACACCCCGCCAGCAGCAGCCCGACAAACCAGGCATATCCATAAATCGTGTCGAAGATCGCGGGGAACACCGCGCGGTCCGTCCCGGCCGTGTTCGTCGCCGCGTTGATGAACCCCGGCAGATTGGGCAGCACCGCCAGCACAAGTGCCACCACGGCCCGCCACTTGACCCCGCCGTACTCGCCCTCCGGGTCGTACAACGCCTCGACATCCAGCCGCGTCCTGCGGACGAGGAAATAGTCGCAGATCATGATCCCCGCGATCGGCCCGAGCAGGGCGCTGTAGCCGATCAGCCAGGTGAAGATGTACGCGCCCAGGTCCTCCATCAGCCGCCACGGCATGATGACCACGCCGATGACGCAGGTGATCAACCCGCCGGCCCGGAACCCGATGAGCCTCGGGGCGAGGTTCGAGAACCCGTTGGCCGGGCTGACCACGTTGGCCGCGATGTTGGTCGAGAGCGTCGCCAGCAGCAGCGCGATCATGGAGATCACGACGACCGTTTTCGAGCCCATCCGCGCGACGAGCTGCACCGGGTCCCAGATCGCCTCGCCGTACAGCACCACCGTTGCGCCCGTGACGATGATCCCGATGAAACAGAACAGCGTCATCGTGGGCGGAAGCGACACGACCTGTCCGATGATCTGGCTTTTCTGCGATTTCGTGTACCGCGTGAAGTCCGGGATATTCAGGCTCAGCGTCGCCCAGAACCCCACCATCGCCGTCAGCTGCGTGACGAACACCCTCCAGAACTGCCCGTTGCTCGTGAACTCGCTCTCGCTCTTGAACAGCTGCCCCGGGTGATCCACGCTGACGATCGCCCACACCAGCAGCGCCAGCCCCGCCGCGATCAGGAACGGCGCCGCCCATGCCTCCAGCCATTTGATCGACGTGATGCCGCGGATGACGATCACGACGTGCACCAGCCAGAACGCGACGAAGCACGCGAACTGCCACCCCGTGATGCCGAGGAAACCGATGCGGGCCGTCTCGGGGTCTTCGCTGATCCACCCGAGGGTCGTCACGATCGCGTAGATCGCGGCCCCGCCGATCCAGGTCTGGATGCCGAACCAGCCGCACGCCACCAGCGACCGCGCGATCGCGGGGATGTGGGCACCGGTCGTGCCGAAACTCGCGCGGGCCAGCACGGGGAACGGGATGCCGTACTTCGTGCCCCCGTGCCCGTTGAGGATCATCGGGATCAGCACGATCACGTTGCCCAGCATGACCGTCAGCACCGCCTGCCACCAGTTCATGCCCTGCCCGATCAGACCGGCCGCGAGCATGTACGTCGGGATGCACACGGCCATCCCGATCCACAGCGCGGCGATGTTCCACGCCGACCAATCGCGTTTCTCCGGCGGCACCGGGGCCAGATCGGGATTGATGAGCGAACCGTGCATCGCCGGCATGATACAGAAAGATCACACCATACGGATGCCAGAACACCCTCGTGCTTTCCGGATCAAGAGCCGGGTGTGCTTCCCTCCCTCTCCCCGCTGGCGGGAGAGGGCCGGGGTGAGGTTGGACTCCCGAACCCCACACCCGAAGCCCAGAATACGGATAGAGCCAACGTTCCAGAAAAACACCCGGGCTCGCGCCCGGGTCTGGTTGATGCACACGGGATTGTCCCGGAGCCGTCTGTATCCGTACCGCCCCGCGGGGAGCCCCCGCGGGACGCGCCGCATCCGCTTACTTCACGTCCGCCATCACCGCAGCCAGGATGTCGCACGCGGCCTTCAGGTCACGACGGTCGATCATCTCCGTCACAGTATGAATATACCGCGTCCCGACCGTGATCCCCACGGCCTTCGCACCCGCGGCCGCCTGCTGGGCCGCCGCCCCGTCCTGACCGCCCGCGGCAAGGATCGACCGCTGATAAGGGATCCGCTTCTTCCTGGCCAGCGCCTCGACCCGCTCGACGAAGCCGTGGTCGGAGATGAAACTCGCGTCCTTGATGTGCAGCGCGAACCCCTTGCCCTGCGTCGTCACGCTCTCGGCCTCGGGCACGCCCGGCGTGTCACACGCCAGCGTCACGTCGATACCCAGCCCGTAATCAGGCTTGACCGCGAACGAGGCGGTCTTCGCCCCGCGCAGACCGACCTCTTCCTGCGTCGTGAACGCGACGACGATCTCGGCCGCGTGCCCCGACCCGCTCTTGACCAGCTTGCGGACCGACTCGATCCCCAGCCAGCACGCTACACGGTTGTCGAGCGCCTTGGACACCAGCTTGTCGCCCATCTCGATGAACGGCTCGTCCATCACGATGAAGTCGCCGATCTTGATCTTCTTTTTCGCCTCGTCGGGGCTCATCCCGACATCGACGAAGAACTGCTTGACCGTCGGCACCTTCTGCCGGTCCTCCGGGCTCTGCGTGTGGATCGGCTTGCCGCCCGGGTTCATCACGCCCTTGTAATCCCCGTCGGACGCGCACACCAGCACACGCCGGCTGAACAGGTTCCGCGGGTCGAACCCCCCCGCCGGATCGACCCACAGAAAACCCTTGTCGTCGATCCACGAGACGTAAAACCCGATCTCGTCCATGTGGCACAGCTGCATCACCCGCGTCGGCTCGCCGCGCGTGGCCCGCTTCTTCGACGCCTTGCCCTTGCCCGCCGTCCGCGGCGAACGCCGGCAGATCAGCGAACCCATCGCGTCCGTCTCCACGCTGTCGAACAGCCCCTTGATCTCGCCCATGATCAGGTCGCGCACGCGCTCCTCGCGGCCGGGCACGCCGGGGGTCTCACAAAGCCGCTTCAGCAGATCGATATTCACGGTGTCCTCCGTTTCTCGGCCCGATCACGCGGGCCGCGAGGGTGTGTTGATACCCAACAGTAAGGCGTACCATCACCCGACGCGCGATCGGAACCGCGCATTCCGCACAGATCCCCGCGACGCGAGGAGCACGAGATGGCACACGCCAGCCCGCTGCGAGAAAGACACCTCCAGGCCGAGGCCGCCCTGATGCGATACGGGCCCGCGGGCACCCGCATCGAACTCGTCGAATCTTTCGGCGAGCTCGACTTCGAGTACGCCGCGATCCGAAAGTCCTGCATCCTGCTCGACGAACCCCACCGCGGCACCGTCGAGATCACCGGCGACGACCGCCACGAATTCCTCAACAACATGCTCACCCAACAGATCAAGGGGCTGGCCCCGATGCGGTCGGCCCCCTCCTTCTGGCTCAACCGGCAGGGACGCATCATCGCAGACCTCCGTGTGCTCGAACTCGGCGGCCGGATGCTGCTCGACCTCGACGCCCACGCCGTCGCCCCGACCGTCGAATCGCTCTCGGGCTTCGTCATCATGGAGGACGTCGAAATCACCGACGCGAGCGAACGGTTCCATCGCCTCGCCCTGCACGGCCCGACCGCCCCCGCCCTGCTCGACGCCGCCTCGGTCCACCGCGACGGCCCGCACCCCGCCGACCTGACCCCGTTCTCGGCGTGCACCGTCGAGATCGCCGGCGCCGAGGTCATCGCCGAGCGCGTCGACACCACCGGCGAGGTCGGGCTGGAACTGACGATGGACACCGACGCCGCCCGGGCCGTCTACGAACACCTCGTCGAGGTCGGCCAGCCCCACGACGGCGAGGACGAATCCAGCCCCGCCTCACGCATCAAGCTCCGCCCCGCGGGCTGGCTCGCCTACAACACCGCCCGCATCGAGGCCGGCACGCCCCTGTTCAACATCGACTTCTCGACAGAGAGCCTCCCCGCCGAGACGGGCCTGCTCGAAAGCCGCGTGAGCTTCACCAAGGGCTGCTATCTCGGCCAGGAGATCGTCGCCCGGCTGCACAACCTCGGCAAGCCCAAACAACGCCTCGTCGCGTTCAAGCCCGAGGGCGAGAACCTCCGCGACGAACAGGGCCTCGCCCGCCAGCCCGTCGGCGGCGCCCACGTCTTCCCCGCCGACAACCCCTCCAGCGATCCCGTCGGCATCGTGACGAGTTCCACCATCAGCCCGATGCTCGGCGGCGAACCCGTCTGCTTTGCGCTCGTCAAGGGCGATCACGCCGACCCCGGCACCCGCCTCGCCGTCCAGGCCGAGGGTGTGCTGCTGACGGGCGAAGTCCGCGAGAAACTCGCCTTCTACCAGCGCGGGTAGGGCGGAACGACTCGCTCCAGATCGCCCGTGTGCTTCCGTGGGTACCTCGGCTCTCCGAGCCGAGTTCTTCCCCCTCTCCTTTCCCTCGGTGGGCCGGGCTTCCAGCCCGTCTCTCCATCTCTCCTCTCCCTTGTGGGACGGGCTTCCAGCCCGTCACTCCATCTCTCCTCTCCCTCGTGGGACGGGCATCTTGCCCGTCACTTCCTCTTCTCCTCCCTCTCCTCGGTGGGACAGGCTTCCAGCCCGTCTCTCCATCATCTTCAAATGCCTTCAAAATGAAACCCAAGCGAAATCGAAGGCTCTGCATGGACTATCGAATCCGGTGACAAATCCAGAGGTAAGCCCTCGCTCCCGCTCGGGCCTCCTTCCCATTTCGACCCCGGATCGGCGCACGCATTACGCATCCCCCACGCGCCGCCGATACGTCAGCTCGACATCATCCCCCACCCGCTTGACCCGACACAGATCAAACCGCCGACCCTCGCTCAGCCGCTCCGCGATCCGCCCTGTCGCCGCCGCCATCGCCTCGGCGTCACCCAGCAGCACCGGCGCCACATACACCACCGCCTCGCACACCAGGTCCGCCTCGAACAACGCCCCCAACAACCCCGGCCCCGCCTCGACGAGCAGGTTCGTCACATCAAAGCGGGACGCAACGGCTTCCAGCAGCATGTCCAGCCGCAGCCGACCCGATCCGCCGGGTTCCTCGGGCACGCCCACCATCTCGACCCCCGCCCCCTCCAGCGCCGCGACCTTCTCCGCCGCGATGCCCGACGTCAGCAGCGCCTTGCCGCAGACCACCGCCGTCGGGATATCCCCCGCCGTGCGCACGAGCGTGCACCCCGAATCGATGTCGAGATCCCGGTCGATGACGATCCGCCGCGCGACACGCCGCACCCGCCGCACGCCCCGGGCCGTCAGCATCGGGTCGTCGGCCGCCACGGTTCCCAGCCCCGTGAGGATCGCATCGACGCGCGCGCGCAGCCGGTGCACACGCCGCCGCGAGTGCTCGTTGCTGATCCACTGGCTCTCACCCGTCCGCGTGGCGATCCGCCCGTCGATGGTCTGGGCCCACTTGGCGATCACCCAGGGCAGGCCCGTGGTCACGCGGTGCACGAATGGATCGCTCAGCCGCGTCGCGAGCACGCTCGCCGATGAGCAGGCCGCCTCGATCCCCGCGCCGCACAGCACACCGTGCCCGCCCCCCGAAACCCCCGCCGGGTCGGGCCTCGCATAGACGACCCGCGCCACGCCCGCCTCGATCAGGGCGTCGCAGCAGGGCGGCTGCTTGCCGTGGTGCAGACAGGGCTCGAGCGTGCAATACACCGTCGAGCCGCGGGGGTCCTCGCCGCGCCGGGCGCAGTCGGCCAGCGCCTCGCGCTCGGCGTGCAGACCGCCGAACCGCCGGTGGTGCCCCATGCCGATGATCCGCCCGCCCTTGACCACTACCGCCCCCACCATCGGGTTCGGCTCCACGTCCCCCGCGGCCCGCATCGCGATCCTCGCGGCGAGATCGAGCATCCGGCGTTGGGTGTTCTCATCCGGCATGGTGTTCACGCGATCCTGATAATCTTGCGGCGTTGGTCGTCGGTCAGGTGCTCGCGGGTGTCGTCGAGCCAGCGCCGGGCGTCGAGCACATACCCCGCCGTCGGGCGCACGCCGGGGCACCTTTCCGCGAAGAAGCGGTTGAACCGGGCCATCATCAGTTCCCGCACCAGTTTCGCCGCCATCGACGCCAGCGCCACGGGCAAGTGGCGGTCCTCGGCTTCCGTCTCAAAATGCAGCGCCACCCGCCCGTCCCGGACGAGATACCGGCTGGCGCGTTGCGTGCGCGCGTCGAGTGCCACAGGCTCACCGGGGAACGCCCGCGCGATGATGTTCTCGTAATCCAGCCGACCGCTCTGCCGGTCGCACACCACCCGCACCGGCCCGCCTCCGTCGGCCATATCGGCCGCCTCGCGAAGAAACCCCGCCACCGGCCCGGCGGTGGTTTCCGATTTCGACCCGGTCGCGCGGATGATCTCGTTGAACTCGGGTGCCGGGATGATGCGCACACGAAGCGCCACCGGCGATACACCCGACCGGTCGAAGGCGGCGGCGAGGATGTTCGCGTCGATGCGCACCTTCTCGGGGTTGCCCTCCAGCGGCAGCGGGATCGGGTCGCCCCCGAGCCAGGGGTGCCCAGGCGGGTCCGCCCCGAGCGCGGCGAGCAGGTCCACGTCGTTCCGGACCGTCTTCCCCGCGGCGGTGAGCATCGCCAGGATGCCCCGCTCAAGGTGGATGCAGGGATGATGCTTCTTCGCCGTATTCGGGAGTTTGAGTTTTTTCGAGTCGGCGATCGGTATCCGACCTCCCGCGCCGCGGATCGATCGGCTCACGCCGAGACGGTCCCACAGATCGGGGGCGGGTTCGCCGGGGTTCCAATCCCGCACCTCGAACAGAGCCATACCGACGACGAGCGGCCCGAGCATGGGGCCGAAACCGGCTTCATCAATTCCCGCGTAGAGGAGGCTCACGGCCAGAGCGTATCGCCCGTGCGGGGGGGAATCCCGCCGAGGGCCGCGGACGTGCGCCACCGGCACGCCCGGCACAGACCGACGCGCGGCGACGTGTGATAAATGCTTCTCGCAACAGAGGTTCGAGACTCTGTGCGCCTTCGTCGATAGGTACGAACAAGGCCGGGATGTCGTGTCTGACCCGGCCCACGCACAGCCCATATGGAGTCCACCCCGTGAACCGCACCATCGAATCCATCGCGTCTCGTCCTGTCGTGGTCAGTTCTTTCGTCGTGTCGCTCGCCGCCCTGCTCGGCGGCTGCTCGGCGACGCATTCCGGCCATGCCACTGGTTCGTTCAGCACCGAGGGTCTGGCGAGCCTCTCCGAGCAGGAGATCAAGCCCGAGTCCACGGTCGGGACGTACACCGCCGAGACGTACCGCGCCGAGGCCGAGCAGGTGCACCTGCCGGATCAGTGGCTGAGCGAGGCGGAATGGGGGACGGCGTCCGTGGAGGCGAGGCGTGCGAGCGCCGAGGCGGCGAAACTCCGCGCCGCGGCGGGGACACAGGAAGCCAACGCCGCCGCCGATGCCGCCCTTGCCGAGTCCTACGGGCAAACCCAGGCGCAGCTGGCACACTCGCGGTTGATGTCCGACGTGTACGAGGCCCGGATCGATGAGCAACGAGGGCAGATCGAGGCCCGCGCCCACGCCTACGAGGCCGAGGCGAAGCGTCGCGAGGCTTTCCTGACGTCCTCGATCGCGGAGTGGCAGGCGGAGGTCGAGCGGATGCGGTCGGCCGCCGAGGCGCAGTGGAACGAAGCCGTCGCCAAGCACGACAAGCTTCTGGCCGAGCGTGAGGCCGTTCAGCAGCGCGGGCAGGCGACGATCGACAAGATGGTGCAGGTCGCGGAGCTGACGGCCCGTCGGGCGGCGGACAAGGTCGCCGCGTTGCGGACCGAAGCGCAGAGCACGACCGAATCCACCGAGGCGCAGGTCGCCGAGCTGAACGCCCGGATCCAGTCCGTGCGTGAGCAGACGGCGGCGCGGGTCGCCGCGTTGCGGCAGCAGGCCGAATCGTTGCGTGAATCGACGGCCGCCACGGTGGCGGACCTGAACGCGGAGGCCGAGGCGCTCGACACGCAGGACGTTCAGGGGGAATACTCGGTGGCGTTGCAGGAAGCGCAGACAGCGTTCGAGGCGGCGATCACCGAGGCGAGCAACCTTCGATCGCAGGCGGTGGAGAAGCGGATCAACGCGACGGCGGAGATGGATCGCCGGATGGCCGAGCTCGAACAGAGCAAGAAGAACACGAAAGCCGCCTACGACGAGGCGATGGCGCACATCGACTCGACGTTCAAGGACGTGATGTCGCGCATCGCCGTTGCGCGGGCCGAGGCGGACAAGGTCGAGAAATCGGCAAGAGCGGCGTTCATCAAGGCGGAGACGGACGCCCGCGTCAAGGCCGCGCTCGCCCGGAGCGAGCACCAGCGTCGGCTCGCCGACGACGAGTTCGAGAAGGTGAAGGCGGCCGCGGAAGCCGAGGCGGCGGCGTTGCAGGCCAAGCTGTACCGGCAGATCGCCAAGGAACTCAAGGCGGGCAAGATCGCGTTGGACCCGAAGGCGGAAGCGAACCCGAACACCCCGACCGCGGACGCTGAGGCCCCGAGATTCACCGAGGCTTCGGAGAAGGCGCCCGTGGTCGAGCCGGACCGGATTGCACAGTTCAAGACGGGCCTTGCCGAGGCGACGCGTCTGCGTGTGCGTGCGGACGCCGACGAGGCCGCCGCCAACGCCCAGCGTGACGCCGAGACGGGCCATTTCAACGCGTGGCTCGCGCAGGCGGAGGCGAACCACAACGCGTGGCGTGCGCGGATCGACGCGTTCGGCAAGCAGTCCGACGCGGAGATCGCCGCGCTGCTCTCGAAGGCCGAGAGCGTTGTCGTGGCGGCCGAGGCGGCGCGTGAGAAGGCGTTCGTGCTGGCCGAGAGCGACAAGCAGAGCACGATGGCGCGGATCGCGACGCTGCACGCCAAGGCGCAGGCGACCGAGAAGAAGAACCTCGCCCGCGTCGAGCAGCTGCTCGCCCAGGCCGACACGACGGCCCGCAACGGCGACAGCGAGGTGAGCACGCTGACGATCCGACGTGACTCGACGCTGCGTCGCGGGAAGGCCCGCAGCCGCGAGCTGCTTGTTCAGGCGGATTCGCTCGAGCAGAGCCAGGCCGCGGTGGTGGCGAGGATGCACAGCGAGATCGACTCGGCGAGGAAGATCCTTTCGAGCGAGCTGGCGCGTCTGGACCAGAGCGCCGAGACGTTCTACGCCGTCGCCAAGGCCGACTTCGAAGAGCAGAAGGTGTTGGCCGACACGTTCGAGCGGATCAGCGTCGCCAACGCGACCGAGCTGGCCGCGGCGCATGTGAGCGCCCGCAAGCAGGCGCAGGCGGACGTCGAATATCTGCGTCGCATCGCCGACGCGAACGAGATCAGCGCCGGCGCGGACGTCGACCGCATGGTGGCCGACGCGACCGCCCAGCAGTCGCTCTTCGAGGCCGCCGATCTGGCCGACCGCGCGCGGATCGAGTCGCGGCACAAGATCGCGCTGGCGTCGGCCGCCGAGCAACGGGCCATCGCCGACGCCCGCGAACAGGTCGTCCGCTCGACGTTCGACTCGCGGATCAACGCCACGATCGCCTCACGGGATCGTGCCTACGCGGACCAGTACCTGGCGAACTTCCGCGACGACACCCGCTCGCGGCAGGCCCTCGCCGACGCGGCCCGGTACGAGGAACTCGCCAACGCCGCGCTCGACCGGCTGAACGCCGCCGCCCGCTCGTTCGGCCGGACGGCGGACGAGAACTGGGACGCCCGGTTGGCCATCCCCACCGGCTTCTCGCAGCCCGCCGACACCGACGCGCTGTACCGCGAGGCGATCCAGAAGCTCAACGACGGGGTCTTCGCCAACGTCGATGTCGATTGACGACGCGGGAATCCCCACCAACACATCAGCAATCCGATGAGGCCCGGGCAACCGCCCGGGCTTTTTCAATCCCCCGTTCAAGGAGGACCCGGGCCGAGTGGGATCGATCAGCCGAGGTCGCGATCCTGGAAGAGCAGCACCGCCAACCCCAGCAGCCCGCCCGCCTCGACAACCGAATACAGCAAGACAAGCCCGACATGCTGCATCGGGATGCGCTTGGCCTGCGTCACGGCATCAACAAGCCAGAAGGCCTGCATCCGGGGGATGGTTACCCACAACGCCAGAGCCGGCCAGGAAACCGTGGTCGGCTCAAGAAAGACCCAGTCCCCCTTTTCCGGTGGGCGATCGAGGCGGAGGGGCGACCCGCCGATGCATTTGACGACGATGGAATCATCGCCGGGCTCGAAGATCACCAGAGCCGGGGGGACGTCGGCGGGCATCAGGTCACGCCCGAGGTCGAGATCCGGGTCGGGCGGATCGAACCGGGGCGGGATCATGCCGAGCCCGTCGGGCGAGGAGGCATAGAAGAAGCGATCACCCCGGTGGACCTCGACATTCAGCGGGGTGCCGAATGTCACCCGGTACATATCCCCCGGATTGGTGAGCGTGTCCATGCCGGGCTTGACGGGTTGGGCGGTTTCGACGAGGCCGATGGGGTCGTTGGTGAAGGCGTGCCGCCCGACGAAGTAATCGCTGAGCAAACCGAGGATGAACACCCCGAGGCAGACCATGATCGTCATCACCTGGCTGAGTCGGGTCGAGGCCGTGGTGGCGACCGCCGTCAGGACGATCAATGCCCCCAACGAGGCGAGACAGGCCTTGATGACCTCGGGCTTGAAGTTCGCGGCGAACCCCTCAAATTCCCAACTCGGCCCGAAGGGGAGCGAGATCAGGTACGCGAGCGTCACCAGCGGGAGCATCGAGACAAGTGCGGTCTGGGCGAAAGGCCAGCCGTAGGCGTAGTTTGTGAACGCCCCGAACGCGAGGGCGGAGATGACCGCCGCGAGCCCGAGCAGGACGACGGGCTGGTGGATTTTGTCCGAGGCGTTCATGAGGACACCGTGGCGGAGGGCGAGCAGGAGGAAGAGGATCATCAGGGCCGAGGCGAGCAGGGTTGCCCCCATGACGCCGAAGAACTTGCCGATGATGATTTTCGATCGTCCGATGGGCTTCGAGACCACGGTGAGGACGGTTTTGTTCTCGATCTCGCGGCTGATGATGGCCGTGGCGATGAAAGCGGCGACGAGGATGCCGCAGAGGAAGACGGTACTCATCCCGATGTCGAACAAGAGTTTATCGTCGCCCGTGACCTCGCCGGCGACGTTCCGATAGCCCATGGAATAGGCACTGACGGCGGTGTTGAAGTATTGGACAACGGCGCTCAGGAGGACCACAACCAGCACGATGGGTTGCCGGAGGCTCTCGACGAAGGCGTTGCGGGCGATGGCGAGGAGAGGAATCATGCGGTCAGTTCGTGGGCCGATCTTCGTGCCCGGTGGGCGGGTGTCTGGCCGGGTGTCTGGGGGGCCGGGCGGGGCGTATGGTAGCCGGCTGATTTCTTCGCCCGCGGGTGAACCGGGGTTCGGCGTCCCCGTAGAAAGATTCGGGATTCGGCCGACCGGGGCGGCGTGAGTGCCGGTCGGCGTCCGCGTTGGCGCTGCAGGCCGATCGGCGTCGGGGTGGACATCCACCCCGGAGGCGTTGACAATACCGCTCGTGCCGCCCGGGGGGTTGCCGGTGGGCAACGCTCGGCGCGGGCCGGCCGGCGGAGCAGATCGGCCGCCGCGGCTTGGGGCAACGACGCCAGCGAGGAGCCCGGGGCACAGCACCCCGGCGGGCGCCAAGAAGGGTCCGCACACTGGATCGCACACCGAGGAGTCGGATGAAGGGCGACGCACAGAGTTACGGGCGGGCCGCCGGGGCTTCAATCCTCGGCCTGGTCCTGCAGGTCCTCAGCACGATCACACTCTCGGTCTACGCCGCCTTCTCGGACGGCGACCACGCGGCGACGACGGCGGCGATGTACGCCGGCGTGGGCGTGCTGGTCTGGATCCCCCTGATCGTGTTGTTCGATTTGCACCGCCGGGAGCGGCTCGAATCCATCGAGCTGGATCGGCTCGAGGAAGAATCGGGCACCGGGGTCTTCGAACAGACCGACCAGCCCAGGGCGGCGCGCACGCTCGAGGCGATGCAGAAATACGCGATGCCGCTGCTGAGCCTGATCGTCGGCGGTCTGCTGTTGACGATCGGGTTCGTGCGGTTTTCGGGCCTCGGGGGGGAAACGGCGCTGGCCGACACGCAAACCCTGCATAAAGGCTGGGGCATCGCCATCGGTCTGGCGATCGCGATCGTCGGGTTCATCTTCGCCCGGTTCGTGTCGGGGATGGCAACGCAGCGGATCTGGGCCCCCCTCCGCGCGGGGGCGTCTTATGCCGTCGGCACCGCCATCGTCGGCTTGGCCATCGCGGTGATGCAGTTCATCGACAAGTCGGCGGGTCGTTCGATCGCGTTGGGCCCCGTGGCGCACGCGATCCCGATTTTCACGATCGTTCTGGGCGCCGAGACGCTGCTGAACGTCGTGCTGGACATCTACCGCCCCCGCAAGCCGGGCGAGGACCCCCGGCCCGGGTTCGACTCCCGGCTGCTCGGGCTGCTGGCGGCCCCGGACAAGATCGCCGAGAACATCGGCGAAGCACTCAATTATCAGTTCGGCGTCGAGGTCTCCCGGACATGGTTCTACCTGCTGCTGCAGCGCTGGTGGCCCGGGCTGGTGGCCGTGGCGGTGCTGGTGACATGGGCGATGACGGCGCTGGTGGTGATCCAGCCGCACCAGAGGGCCCTGGTGCTGACATTCGGCAAGCCGACGAAGCCGCTGCTGAGTTTCGGCGATGTCGACGGTGTCGAGGTGGGGCCCGGGCTGCACATCGTCGCCCCCTGGCCGATGACCGAGGTGTATATCCCGGTCTCGAAAACACGGGACGAGAAGGGCCGGCCCGTCGAGATCCGCACGTCCACGGGCGTCCGGCTGATGAACCTCGGGACGAACCCGCCCAAGCGTGACACCGCGATCCTGTGGACGAATGAGCACACGCTGCGGGAAGTTTTCAACCTCGTCCAGCCCGCGCATCTCCGCGACGGCATCGGCGGCTCGACGGGCGAAGGCGGGGGCACGACGGACCTGTCGCTCGTAGCGATCGAGGCCCCGGTGCAGTACGTCATCGACAACGTCCGCGAATACGACGAGTTCGCCCAGCCCGGGCACCGCGACAGGCTGCTGCGTCTGCTCGGCCAGCGGGAGCTGCTGCACTTGCTCGCCTCGACGAGCATCGACCGCGTGCTGGGCGCGGGGCGTGCGGAACTCGCCGAGGCGTTGCGTCGGCGGCTTGAAATCGCGTACAGCGCGGTCCCCGTCGGGGGGGGCGAGGTCCGCCCCGCGGGCGTCCGGCTGACGGATGTCGGCTCGGGCTTCGTGCACCCGCCGAAGGACGCGGCGCGGAGCTTCGAACGCGTCGTGCAGGCGGGGCAGGTGCTCGAGGCGAAGATCGAGGCCGCGACGGAGGACAAGATCCGCATCCTGACGGAGGTGGCGCCGCCGATCACCCGTGATGACGGCTCGGTCGTGACGACCGAGGACATCGTCGCACGGATCGACAACCTGACCGCGATGCTCGAAGCGGGTGCCCCTCGGAGCGAGATCGCATCGAAGGAACTCGCGATCCAGCACCTGCTCGAAGAGGCGGGCGGCGAGGCGGGCGCGTCGCTGATCGCCGCCAGCGCCCAGCGGTGGGACACGCACATGGGCGAGCGCGGCAAGGCGGCGTTGTTCACCGGCCAGCTGGCGTCGTACGAGGCGGCCCCGTCGCTCTACAAGTCGAAGAAGTATTTCGACGCGCTGCTCGATATCATGGCCCCCTCGCGGGTCTACCTCACGAGCGAGCGTCTCAAAGACCTGAACATCGTTATCGAGTTGCAATCCCGCGACACGGGGATCGACCTGTTCAACCCCGAAGAGGGCAACCCGAACGCGCCCTGACCAGAGGAGTCTCTCAGTGCAGAAATTGCTGCGACCACTGCTCGCCGTGTTGTTCGTGCTGGCGATCATCGCCTTCGCGTTCACATACAAGGTGCGGTTCACAGAAAAGGCCGTCGTCACCACGTTCGGCAAGGCGGGCGAGAACGCCGTCGTCTCGACGCCGGGCCTGAAGTTCAAATGGCCCTACCCGATCCAGTCCGTCACCAAGTACGACACACAGGTGCGGGTGCTGCAGACGCAGAGCCAGACGCAGCAGACGGCCGACGATGCACAGATCATCGTCGAGGCGTTCGCGGCGTGGCGTGTGTCTGACCCGTTGGCGTTCTTCCAGCGATTCTCGAACGCGGGCGGGCGGGCCGAGGACCACTTCGCCCAGGCCGAGGACATCCTGCGGACGTCGCTCCGGAGCGCGTTGGGCGAGACGAGCAAATATCGGCTCGACGAGTTGTTCAACGCGGACCCCTCGAAGAACAAGCTCGGCGAGCTCGAGGGCCGGATCCATGATCTGCTGACCCACGGCGGGGGCGAGGGCGATCAGCAACAGGGCGGTCTGAGCGAGTACGGCATCGAGGTTGCGCTGGTCGGGATCAACCGCGTGCTGCTGCCGGAAGACACGACCAAGGAAGTGATCAAGCGGATGGGGGCCAACCGCGACCGGCTGGCACAGGAACTGGAAAGCCAGGGGGCGGCCCGTGCCACGGCGATCCGCGCCAAAGCCGAGGCCGACGCGAGGAAGATCCGCGCGTTCGCCGAGCGCCGTGCCGCGGAGATCCGCGCCAAGGGCGAGGCCGAGGCTTCGGTGTACCTGAAACAACAGGCGAGCAACCCCGAGCTGGCCGTGTTCCTCCAGAATGTCGAGATGATGCGAAAAGCGATGGCCAAACGGTTCACGCTCGTGCTCTCGGCGTCCGACTTCGGGATGGGTCTGTTCAGCCCGTCGGCGCTCGAGGGGCTCGCCCCCGGTGAATTCCCGACGAAGCTGCCCGACGACGCCGACCTGTTCAAGGGCCGGGCGTCGCGCGGGTCGATGATCCGTGACGCGGTGGAGGGCGCGCCGTGACCGAGCCCCCGATCGACAACCGGGGCGACGAAGCCCCCCGCCCGGATGCGCCGGTCCCCCCCGAGCCCGAGGCTCGATCGGCCTCGGTCCGTCTCCGCGAGGGGAACGAGACGAACGACGCGGCCCTCATGGACCCGGCGAACCAGTCGCTGGCCGACGCGTTGCGGATCACCTATTACCTGCTCCAGGGGGCGATGGTCGTGCTCGCGGCCCTCTTTGTCCTCAGCGGGTTCCAGACCGTCCGCGAGGGCGAGCGGGGCATCAGCGTGCTGTTCGGGCGGACGGTCAGCACCAACCTCGAGCCGGGGTTCCACTTCGCTGCGCCGTACCCGTTCGGCGAGATGATCAAGGTCGACACGGGCAATATCGCGCCGTCGCTGAAGCGCTCGTTCTGGCCCGCGATGAAGGAATCCGAGCTCGACAACCCCGTCGACGACATCCGCAAGGACGGACAGCTGAACCCGGAACGGGACGGCTCACTGCTCACGGCGGACCTGAACCTGGCTCATACGCAGTGGCAGGCGGTGTACCGCCGGGTGAACCCGCTCCAGTACGTCGAGAACATCAATCCCGATTACGAGAGCAAGATCGTCCAGTCCGCGCTCGAGCGCGGGGTCGTCCGGACACTGGCGGTCATCCCGATCGACGAGCTCCTCAAGCCGCAGGAGGGCGGGATCAAGGCGATCTCGGACCGGGCCAAAGAGATCGCGCAGGAAACCCTCGACGATATCGGCGCGGGGATCAAGATCGAGCAGTTCGAGCTGAGCCGGCGGACCCCTCCCGCGACATTGCTGCGGAAATTCAGGGCCGTGCTCGACGCCCGGAGCGAGGCGCAGAAGGCGATCACCGAGGCGCGGGGCGAACGCGACAAGCTGATGAATGAGGCCGCGGGCGAGGCCGCCGGGGTGCTTCTCTGGCTGATCAACCGCTACGAGACGGCGATCGAGGCGGGCGACGGGGCCGACGCCGAGTCCCTGCTGGCACAGATCGATTCGATCATCGAAGGCAATGCGATCACGATCGATCCATCGGCCGCCGACGACCCGCTCGCGGCGGACGTGCTCGCGCGTGCCCGCGGCAAATCGGCCTCCGGCGAGGTGGTCGAGACGATCCAGAACGCCAAGGTGGACCGCATCGCGGTGGTCCAGGAAGCCCAGGGCGACCTCGAGTTCTTCAAGGCCAAGCAGGAGCAGTTCGAGGCGAACTCCGAGCTGATGGTCCGGCGCGACTGGGCGTCGGCGTGGACGGCCTTCCAGGATCAGGATTTCGTGCAGACCATGCAGCTGCCCCTCGGGCCGATGGTCGAGCTGCGGATCAACGAGGACCCGGACATCATCAAGAACATGGACCGGGCCCAGAAGCAGCGCGAACGCGAGAAGACCGCCGAGGAACGCATCAAGAAAATCCGCGAGAACAAGTACAAGGTCGACACCAGTATCAGGGTGGAAGGATAAATGGCGTATGGCGCGCAGACGATGACCCCGGCGGACAAGCCGGGCACGGCCCGCAAGCCCGTGGTGGCGTGCCAGGGGCTGACGAAAGTCTTCAAAGACTTCTGGATGCGGCAACGCGCCCGCGCCGTCGACGCGGTCACGTTCCACATCGAGCCCCGCGAGATCTTCGGGCTCCTCGGCCCCAACGGTTCGGGCAAGAGCACCACGATCAAACTGATCCTCGGGCTGCTGCGCCCCACCCGGGGGCGGATCGCCGTCTTCGGCAAGGATCCGACCGATGTCCGCATCAAACGCCGGATCGGGTACCTGCCGGAGGAAAGCTACCTCTACGGTTTTCTCAACGCACGCGAGACGCTGGACTACTACGGCAAGCTGTTCGAGCAGGACCGACGGACGCGCCGGAGCAGGACCGACGAGCTGCTCGACATGGTGGGGCTGACGCACGTGCAGCACCGGCCCGTGCGTGAATATTCCAAGGGCATGCAGCGGCGGATCGGGATCGCCCAGGCGCTGATCAACGACCCCGACCTGCTCATCCTCGACGAGCCGACAACGGGCCTCGACCCGATCGGGACGCGACAGGTGAAAGACCTGATCCTCGAACTGGGCCGGCGGGGCAAGAGCGTGCTGCTGTCGAGCCACCTGCTGACCGACGTCGAGGATGTCGTCGACCGGATGGTGATCCTCTACGGCGGGAAAATCCGCCGGGAAGGCCCGCGCGACGAACTGCTGACGCGGCGCGAGACGACCGCCATCGAGACGGATGCGCTCGACGACGAGACGATCGCCGAGATCGACCGCCTGATCCGTCAACGGACACACGGCGAGAAAGCCGTGCGATCGGTGAGCAAGCCCCGCCAGCGGCTCGAGGAGCTGTTCCTCGGCATCGTCGAGGACGCCAAGCGCGAGCAGGCCGAGACGAGCGGTGCCACGCACGGCGGCACGACCGCCTCGTTCCTGAAAGCCGCGGGCGATGCAGCCGCCGGTCCCGCCGGGGAGGAACTGATCGAATCGCTCATGACCGACGACGAACCGGACGCCGCGTCCGGGGCCGACTCGGCCGTCGCCCCCCAAACCGACGGGTCTGATGACGAATCATCCCGTGACGACGTGCTGTCCGCCCTGCTTGAATCGGACGAGTCCGCCGAGGAGAACCATCGCTCGGTACTCGCGGAATCGGCAAAGTCCGACGACGACACGGGCGACCGGGCATCCCCGAGCGAGACCGTGGGCGATCACGCCGGGTCGTCCGAACACACCGCGACGGAGGGCGTCGATCTCGACGTGATCGGTTCGCTCATCGACGAGGACGAAGGAGACGGCGACGCAACCGAAAATGACCGGGGGCGTGAAGGATGAAGCTCCGTGATCTGCCCGGCGCGATCAACCGGACGCAGCAGACCCGATGGTTCAAGATCGCGGCGACGGTCGCGCTGGTGCTGATCGTCGGCGGGCTGTACGGCTGGTACGCCGTCGGGGTCGCCTCGGGCAGGATCGGCGAGATCGATGCCACACTCGACAAGTTGAGCGAGGCCGCCGGGGGCAACGCCGATCTGAGCCTGATGCGCGGCGTGCTGCAGAACGCCGAGTCGACCGGGCTGGGTGTCGCGGCCGTGGTCGTCGTGGTGGTCGGGGCGATCACGATCTGGCTCGGGCTCGGGTTGACGTATCTGCTGCTCGCGTTCGTCGCCGCGGCCGTCGCGTTTCCCCTGTCCCTGTTCGAGTCGACCGAGGTCTACGCCCGTCTGATCTTCGGGGTCGTCGTGCTGTCGGCCTCGTTCACGGTGCTGATGCAGGCGTTGCGTGTGCTGTTGTCCGGTCCCGGGCCCGTGATGGCGGTGGCGAGGAACATGCTCACCGAGGCGGTGCGCATGAAAGTGTCGATCGTGCTGATCGTCCTGCTGATCCTGGGCCTGACGGTGCTGCCCGGGGTGCTCGACGCCGAGCAGCCGCTGCGGTACCGCGTGCAGACGTTCTTCCAGTATTCCATCTCCGGCATGTTCTGGGTCCTCGCCGTGCTGACGCTCGCGTTCGGCGTGGCGTCGATCACCTCCGAGCAGCGGGACAAGGTGCTGTGGCAGACGATCACCAAGCCCGTCGCGAGCTGGCAATATCTTCTGGGCAAGTGGATCGGGCTTGTCGGCCTCAACGCCGTGCTGCTGCTCGTCGGGGCTTCGGGCATCTTCCTGTTTGCCGAGTATCTCCGGCAGCAGCCCGCCATCGGTGAGCAGGAGGCCTACATCGCGGAATCGGGGTCGGGCATGCCCACCGAGGACCGGTTCATCCTGGAGACGCGCGTGATGACCGCCCGGCGTTCGGTCGGCATCGAGATCCCCAAGGAGTTCTCGGTCGATCACCCCGATTTCCAGCGGGCCGTCAGGGAATACATCGAAAACCAGAGGCTGACCGACCCCGAGTTCGCCACCACGCCCGACGAGCTCGACAAGGTCGTGTCCGATCTGCACGAGAGCCAGCTGCGGATCTACCGCTCGGTGCCCGCCGGGGGGCGGCGTGTCTACCGCATCCCGGGTCTGAAGCACGCCAAGGAGAACAACACCCCCCTCACGCTCCGCTTCAGGATCGACGCCCAGGGCAACCGCCCCGACATCTTCTACGACATGAGCTTCGTCATCCTGAGCGCCGACAACCCCACCCCGATCACCAAGAGGATGGGGCTGGGTTATTTCCACAACATCCCGCTCGACCCCGCCATGATCGGCGACGACGGCGCCATCGAGTTGCAGGTCTACAACGGCGCGCTGTTCATCGACCCGTCCGGCGCTCTGGGCATCCGCCCCAACCCCACGGCCGTGAGCATCCCCGAGAACGGCATCGAGGTCTCGTACAAGGCCGGCAGTTACCGCATGAACTACCTGCGCGTCATGCTCGTGCTGCTCGTGAAACTCGCCTTCCTCGCGATGATCGGCATCGCCGCGTCCACTTTCCTCAGCTTCCCGGTCGCGTGTCTCGTCGCGTTCGGGGTCTTCCTGCTCGCCGAGATGTCCGGGTTCCTTGTTGTCGCCGCCGATGTCTACGGTTCCACCGGAAAGCACGGCGAGTTCCTGTGGTACAAGTGGGTCACGAGCGGCCTGACAGACTTCCTCGGCAATCTCTTCCGCGTCTACAGCGACCTCAAGCCCGTCCGGCGGATCGTCGACGGTCGGCTCATGCCGTGGTCGAGCGTCGCGGCGGGGACGCTCGTGCTGCTGAGCACGACGGCATTGCTGTTCGCCGTGGCGGTCGCGGTGTTCAGGAAGCGAGAACTGGCAATTTACTCGGGTCAATAGTCCAACCCGCCCCCCGGGCGGCATCCGGAGAGCAACGTGTCATCGGTCAAGGTCAAAGTCTTCGCGGCGACGCTCGTGCTGCTGAGCCTGCTCGGCTCGGGGGTGCTGGTGCCGATGGTCGCCGCGTCGGCGGGCCGGCACAAGCTCAGCCACACCGAACGCGCCGAGGACTCCGACCCGCCCGAGGTCGCGCTCGGCATCGCCATGGGCGCCTTCCGCGGGCTGTTTGTCAACATCCTCTGGATGCGTGCCAACGACATGAAGGAAGCGGGGATGTTCCACGAGGCGATCGAGCTCGCCAAGACCATCACCCGCCTCCAGCCCCGGTTCCCCCGCGTCTGGGCCTTCCACGCGTGGAACCTCGCCTACAACGTCTCCGTCGAGACCCAGACACCAGAGGAGCGGTTCCAGTGGGTCATGGCGGGTGTCCGCCTGCTGCGAGACCAGGGCATCCCCGCCAACCCCAACGACCTGCTGCTGCACAAAGAACTCGCCTGGATCATCCTCCACAAGATCGGCGGGTTCACCGACGACGCGAACCGTTACTACAAACGCGAATGGGCCGCGGAGTGGACCGTCGTCGTCGGCACCCCGCCCACCCCCGAGCCAGACAAGCGGCAACGCGATCAGGTCATCGAGCAATACGTCCGCTGGCTCACCCCGATCGAGCAAGCCCCCGGCACCATCTCCGGCGTGGTGAAAAAAGTCCCCGCCGCCGCGGGACTGATCGAAGCGCTGAGAACACGAGCCGATATCGAACCCGACATCGAGCTGCTCCGCCGCTGGACGCAGCATAAGGCCCTCGAAGGTTCGCCCAGACGCGGGCTGATCGAGAAATCCTTCGGCCCGAAGAACAAGGCCTTCGCCGAGCTGCTCGCCGATCCGAAATACGCCGAGGCGTGGCCCGTGCTCATCGCCCACACCCGCAAGCGGGTGCTCATCGATGAGTACCACATGCACCCCATCCAGATGATCCGCTACACACGAAAATACGGCCCGCTGGACTGGCGTCACACCGGTTCGCACGGGCTGTACTGGGCGGTCCAGGGCATCGAGCGGACCCAGACCCGGTTCGACGAGTACAACCGCAAGAACTTCGATTTCGTCAACACCGACCGCATGGTGATGCAGGCGATCCAGTCCCTTTACCGATCGGGCGATCTCTATTTCAACTATCTCGACTACACACTCGGCAAGGACCGCGGCTACTTCCAGGGCATGCCCAACCCGTACTTCGTCCAGTCCTACGGCGATATCTACGAGGATGTCGTCACACGCGGCGGGCTGTACGAAGACCCGTCCCGTCCACGCCGCAACTACGCCGTCGGCTACGAAAACTTCCTTGAAGACGCGATCGCGTTCTTCTACCGCCGGGGCGAACGGGCCCGCGCGGAGAAGTGGTACAAGAAACTGCGCACGTGGAAAGGTATGAACGTCCACAAGGAGCTGACGCGCAGCAAGACGTGGGGCACGCTCGACGAGTTCGTCAAGGCGAACCTGTACGACCGCTACACCAGCCCGAGCGTGGCCAGCGCGCAGGTCATCGCGTCGCTCCAGGGGGCGTATCAGGCCCTCGTCAACGGCGATACCCGGCTCTTCGAGGGCCAGTTCAAGTTTGCCCGCGACGTGCACTCGTACTACTTCAAGAACCAGGGCCGGGACGTCGTCGCCTCCGAGGGCGCGGGCGGGCAGCGCATGGAAGCGATGGACCGGGACTTCCGCCACCTCGCCGGCGGGGTCTTCGCCGCCACCATCGATCGGCTCCCGTTCGACGAGGCCGCGCTGGTCTATTCCTACGCCCCCGAGACGCTCCAGAAGTACGCCTACGACATGCTCCGCGAGAAATTCAAACCCGCGATGGACGAGGCGGTCAAGGACGGCGGCAAACCCTTCGAAGACGTCTTCCCCGAGCCTGAGGGCATGGATGAGTTCAGGGCGTTCCTCCAGGAAAAAGAACACCGGATGCACGGCTCGGACGTCGATTCAATCAACCGGAAGTGATCCTCGATCGCGCATCTTCCGCCCGGCGTCCGATGCCTGATCTCACACACCAACGCTCATACGCAACACGATACATTCTCGTGCGTGATCTTTTTTCGGAAGCGATGGTGTGGCGTGTCAGGATTCACCGCTGAGGTCGCGGAGGACCGCGGAGTCGATTTTGTTTCACACCGCTTTCAAAGCCTTCGAGCACTTTGCAACCTTCGCGACGAAATCATTTCTCCGCACTCTCAGCGCTCTCCGCGTTGATTCCCCCGGCTCCGCCCAGACGCACGAGAACATATTGGGATCCGTATCAGTCTTTCACAAGCCGCATGGCGATGAGATCCTGCACATCCAGCAGGCCCACGGGCCGGCCTTTATCGTCGATGACCGGGATCTCGTCCTGCCGGTGCTCGCGGACGAGATTCACCGCGTCGCGGGCGAGGGCCGAGTCAGGCAGAGATCGCGGCGAGGGCGTCATCACGTCCCCGATCGGCGAGGCGAGCAGGCCCGGGTCCTTGCGGATCAGCCGGCGCAGGTCGCCGTCGGTAAAGATCCCCGCCAGCCGGCCCGTTCCCGGCTCGACGATCAGGATCGCCCCGGGCCGACGCGAGACCGTGGCGGCGTGTTCGAGGGCCTGGGCCACGCTCTCGGCAGGTTCGATCAACGGCAGGTTGTCGCCCGCCCGGAATCGCAGCAGATCCAGCACGGGCCGCAGCAGCCCGCCGAGATGCCCGCCGGGATGACGCCGACGGAATTCTTCGTCGGTGAATGCACGCCGCCGGGCGACCGCGAGCGCCAACGCGTCCCCCAGCGCCAACGCCACGGTGGTCGAACTCGTGGGCGCGACCATCGCTCGCCCGGCCCCGTCGCGTGCCGCCTCGACATCGACGCATTCGGCCAGCACGACATCGGCGACCCGTTCGAGGCTCGAAGGCCGACCGCCCCCACTGCTGCCGCCCCCGCCCTTCGTGATCGCGATCACCGGCAGCCCGTCCTGCTTGAGCGTCGCGGCCAGGGCGACGACCTCCTCCGTCTCGCCCGAGTGCGACAGGCAGATCACCACGTCGCTCGACCGGAACCGGCCCAGGTCGCCGTGGGCCGCGTCGGTCGGGTGCACGGCGTGGGCGGCGATCCCCAGCGACGCCATCGTCGAGGCGATTTTCTGCCCGATCAGCCCGCTCTTGCCGAGCCCGCTGACAAGCACCGTCCCGCCCCCGGCGATCGAACGATCGACGAGATCCACCGCCGAGACGAACTCCTCGCCCAGCACGTCGGCTGCCCGACGCACCGCGTCGGCTTCATCCCGGAGCACCGCCCGGGCGAATTCGACCTCCGCGTCGGGCCCGGACGCCGTTCGTGACGGATCGCATTCGGTCAACTCGCGGCTCGTCATGCCGATAGGGTACACTCGCCGAGCGGGCCGATTGACCCGAGTGCAGGATTCGACGCCGAAAGACCAGCCCATCCCGGGGCACACCACCCGAAGAACAGAACGTGACCACCGAATACAAAGTCCAGATCGACGCGTTCGAGGGCCCCCTCGACCTGCTGCTGTACCTGATCCGACGGGCCGAGGTCGAGATCACCGACATCCCCGTCGCGGCCATCACCGACCAGTACCTCGATTACCTCGAACACATCGACCGGATCGACATCGACCTCGCGGGCGAGTTCCTGGTCATGGCCGCCACGCTCGCCGAGCTCAAGAGCAGGGTCGTCGGCGGGGTCACCCGCCCCGGCGGGGCCCACACGGACCGCGGGCAGAACGCCGACGCCGAGGACCCCCGTTCCGTTCTTGTGCAGCAACTGCTGGAATACAAGAAGTACCGCGACGCCGCCGACGCGCTCGAGGCGAGACGCGAGCGCTGGCAGGCGCGATTCCCCGTCGCGCCCGCGGGTGTCTCGGCCGAGGAGCTCCGCGAGGCGTTCGAGTCGATGGACGACCCCGAGCTCGACGACCTGAACCTGCTCGATCTCTACGAGGCGTTCGTCAAGATCGCCTCCAGCATCGACATGACCCGTCTCGGCGATCACGAGGTCGTGTCCGACGAAACACCGATCGAGCTGCACGCCGAGGACATCCTCGACCGCGTGAGGCGGGAATCCGAGGCGGGGGGCCAGCTCACGCTCTTCGGCGTGCTGCAGGGGCGGACCCGGGCCGAGATGGTCGGGCTCTTCCTCGCCCTGCTCGATCTCATCCGCCGGCAACGCATCGCCGTCAAGCAGAGCCAGGACGAGGACGGCACAAAGAGCGAGATCATTCTCGAAGCGCTCGATACCGAGGATCAACCCGAGGACACAGCAGTACCCGACGAATGAAGAAAAATCCGCGCCTTCGCTCGATGACCCGCTCAGACTCGGCGTCGGAGGGTGATGGAGCAGACGCCGAGTCCTCGAAGCATCGGATCTTCAACCCCCTTCACACTTTGATCTTGTCCGGTACGCTGTGTGCATCCGGAGGAAACCCATGCGCACATACCTCGCCCTGCTGCTCGCCGTACTCGTCCATGCCCACGCTCACGCGGCCCCCGCCGTCGACAACTCGACCGTCAACGACACCCTGCTCGACCGCTACACCGCCCGCCGCGACGACAGCTTCGCATGGACGCTCGAAAAAACCTGGACCGACATGCCCGGCCTCGTCGGCTACGCGCTCAACCTCACCAGCCAGACCTGGCGCAACAAACCCGACGTCGACCACCCGGCCTGGACGCACATGATGCAGATCGTCCGCCCCGAGCACCCCGCCGGTGGTGCTCTCCCGGACACCGCCCTGCTCATCATCGCCGGCGGGACCAGAACGCAGAATGCCCCCGAACACCTCGACGCCCAGTTGGCGATGATGGCACGCCTCACCGGGAGCGTCGTCGTCCTCCTGCCCGATGTCCCGAACCAGCCGATGGTGCTCAACGGCGACGGCGTGCCGCGCTACGAGGACGACCTCCTCGCCGAGACCTGGGTCTCCGCCGCGAAAACCCACGACCAGAGCTGGATCATCCATCTCGCGATGGTCGAATCCGCCGTCGCCGCGATGGACGCAGCACAGCAGTTCCTCGCCTCCGACACCGGCGGCGGCATCAGCATCAAGCATTTCTTCGTCTCGGGCGCCTCCAAACGCGGGTGGACCACCTGGCTCACCGCCGCCGTCGACGACCGCGTCAGCGGCATCGTCCCCTTCGTCATCGACACCCTCAATCTCCCCGCGACCATGAAACACCACTGGGGCGCTTACGGCTTCTGGGCCCCCGCCATCGGCGACTATTCCGGGCGTCACCTCTTCAATTGGCTCAATTCACCCGACAGCAGAGCACTGCGGTCGATCGTCGATCCGTACCTCTACCGCGATCGGCTCGACATGCCCAAGTTCCTCATCAACAGCGCCGGGGATCAGTATTTCCTGCCCGACACCACCCGCTACTACCTCGACGATCTGCCCGGGATCACTCGCCTGCGAATCGTCCCGAACACCAACCACAGCCTCGGCCGAAACCTCGACGCCGTCCAGTCCGCCCTCGCCTTCTATACCGCCCTGCTCGACAACCGGCCGATCCCCGCCCTGTCCTGGCGTTCCGACACCCCCGGTGTGCTCCGCGTCACCGCCGATACCGACCCGATCGAGGTCACACTCTGGCAGGCGCACAACCCCGGCGCCCGAGACTTCCGGCAGGAAGCAATCGGCAACGCCTGGCAACCCACGCCGCTCGAACCCGATGATGACGGCGTCTACACCGCCCGCGTCGATCCTCCCGAATCGGGCTACACCGCGTTCTTTGTTGAGGCTCGATTCCGGCCCGAAGGCGTGCCCCTGCCGATGACGTTCACGACCGAGGTGCAAGTCGTCCCGGATATCCTGCCATTCAAAGACAAACCGATGCAGTAACCACGATCACCCAAATCGCACACCTCCGCCCGCGATGCCCCCTACCGCCCCCACACCGCGCCAACGGTGCCCGTACACTCTCTCGATGCCAGACGCACTCACACCCGACGATGTCCGCAAGATCGCCCGGCTCAGCAAGGTCTCGATCGATGAATCGCAGATCGAGAACGAGCGGGCACGCCTCTCGGCCGTTCTGGGTTATGTGCAACGCCTCCGGGAACTCGACCTGCTCGGCGTCGAACCCATGACCCACGCATCGAACGAGGGCGCCCGCCTGCGCGACGACACCCCGGCTCAGCCGCTCGACCCGGCCGTGCTGGCCGACCTCGCGCCCGAAATCGAGGAGATTGTCGACCCCGATGGGGGCGTGCAACGGTTCATCAGGGTTCCCAAAGTCGTGGGCGGCGGCGGGGCCTGACCCACCCGGGCGACGACGTGCCGCCGCGTGAAAATCTCGCACCCGTCCTCCGAATCAGATCCCGGATACGCTGTCGGTATTCCGTGAGGAAGGAACCCCATGCCGCTCGCCACACCCGCCCGTCGAATGATCTCCCTGCTCGCCGTCGGGCTCGCCGCCGCCGCCCCGCTCGCCGGGTGCGAGAAAAAACAGGCAAACAGCGAGACATCGCAGACATCATCCGCGGTCGCCGAAGCCGAACGGTCGTCGGATCATTCGGCCGCGACCTCCGTCATGGAGAAACGCCTGCGTGAACTGGCCGAGAAGATGCCCTCGATCGCTCGACTCGAACAGGCGCTCGCGGGCGCCCCGGTCAATGTCGGCATCACCCGCGCCGATCGGCTCGAACACGCCCGGGCGTGGATCGCCGAGCATGGCGGTGATCGCACGCCGCGCGAAGCAGAGATGCAGGCCCAGGTCCTCGCGATGTACGGTGAACTGCTCGACGCGGACAAGCTCTCGATCAGGCAGGCCGTCGGCCTGAGTGAATCCCAGCTGCTCGGGCTGTGGGGGATGGATGCCGACGGCGACGGCCGGCTGACCAAGGAAGAAGCCCAAGCCGGCATGGGCAGGATGATGGAACTGGAAAAACTGACCCTGGAATATTACAAGGACCGCTTTGATACCGACGGCGACGGGACGCTCTCGCCGGAAGAAGAACAGGCCGGGCGGGAAGCGCTGACCCAGAACCAGATCCCGCTCTACGACTCGATGATCGAACGGGCGAGCCTGATCGCGTGGGATACCAACGCCGACGGCGTGCTCTCCGACGCCGAGAGAGCCGAGGGCGAGGCGGGGCTGACTTTCAACGACATCGACGGCAACGGCGAATACGACTGGCAGGAACGGATCTCGGCCTACCAATCCATGCTCTGGGACATGGGCCAGGCCATGACCCTCCTGCCCCAGCCCGATCCGCAGGCCCTGCAGGAAGAGATCCGGCAGGAGGTGATGTTGCTCAGCGAGAGCCTGATGCCCAACCGAGACGATTTCGATCTCGACGGCGACGGCCTGCTCGGCGAGGTCGAGCAGCAGGGCTTCGACGAGGCCATCGCGGAAGCCCAGCATCAGATCCAGGAACAGTCCGTCAAGATCGTTCAGGAGAAGACCGCGTCGCTCTACGCCATCGCCCAGTACGACATCGCGATCGATCGGCTCGACACCGACGGCGACGGCCGCCTCCGCGATAACGAGTGGGAGGCCGGCTACGCCAAGCTCCGCGGTGAACGCGACCAGAAACTCTTTGCGTATCTCTACGACGCCGACCGCGACGGCACCGTCACCGACCCCGAGGTGGCGCGTTTCATGGATAGTTACGAGAAACAGAGCCCCTACGCCGACGCCAACCTCGACGGGGAGATCGACACCGAGGACCTGCGGGTTTTCCTTGATCTGGTCAGCCGACAGTAACGGAGACACGCCCGGCCGGGCGGGGTTCCGAGTGGATCGGGTGGACCCGGTGGGGTCAGGCCTGGATGCTCAATGATTTCCGCTCGCCGCCCGTTTCACCCACGGCCCCACCGTCGGTGCCGGCCGTCGGATTCTGACGCCCGCCCTCCTCGGCGAGTTTCTGCATCAGCAGCACCCAGGTTTCGCGTTCGTATTCGAGCAGTTCGATCACCTTGTCCAGCCTGGCGATGTCCTTCTCGAAGCTCGATTCGAACAGTTCCTTGTAGATGAACAGATAGAGCGCCCTGACCCTGCCGGTCAGTTCGGGGTCGTGCTCGGGGCGGATCCCGTTGATCAACTCGATGATGATGTTCCGGCAGGACGTGAAACCCTCGTAGCTCTTCTCGTAGTCCTTCGCTTCGAGACCTTCACGGGCCTGCAACGCGAACTTGACCGCCCCCTCGAGCAGCATCAACCGCAGCTCGGCCGGGCTGGCCGTCATGACTTTCGTGCGGAGATATGCGTTCGTCTCGTTCATCGGGCTTTCTATCGGTCCGAACACACCGGGACTCAAGCCCGATCAGCCGAGCTGTGTCAATGAAGACAACGCCGACTGCTGGCTCTGCAGCTGCGCCAACGCCTGCTCCATCGCCGCGAACTGCTGCTCGAGCGCGGCCCGCTGCCGATCCAACGCCGCCTGGAGGTCCTCGATCCGGCTCTCCTGACCGCTGATCTGCGTATCCAGCGCCTGCGAGCGCACCGTCAGGATCCCGTCGAGCGAATCCGTATAAGACTTGGCGAACTCCTCGATCTGCACCATCACGCCGAGCTCGCTGAATGTATCGCTCGCCCCCGGGTCGTTGACGGTCACCCCGTCGGGCAGCTGATCGTTCTGGCTCGTGTCCCCGTTGATCGTCCGACGCGTGAAAATGTCTTCCACCGCCTGCGGGTCCGACGCGAGCGCCGAGCGGAAAGTGTCCGCGTCGAACTCCAGCTTGCCGTCCGTCCCCACGGTCACACCAACTTCCGTCAGGCGGTTGACCGAATCGTTGAAGCCGAAGTTCGTCGACTGAACGGTCGAGAACAGCCCCCCGCGCAGCCCGAGCACCAGACCGTCGCCGAGCAGCGCCCCCCGCTCGCCCGTGTCGGCGTCGAACCTCGTCGAGTTGTTGATGCTGTCGATCACACGGTTGTACGCGTCGATGAACTCGTTGATCTTCGACTCGATCGCACCCGTGTCGTCGGTGATGGTGATCTGCACCGCCTCGTCGCTCACCGAATGCAGGTCGATGTTCACGCCCGTGATCACGTCGTCCAGTGTGTTCGAACTGCTCGTCAGCAGGATGCCCGTCGACGCGTCGCTCGAACCGAAGAACACCCGTGCGTCGTTGCCCTCGTCGAGCACGCTCAGCCCCAGGTCGAACCCGTTCGTGTCGAGCGTGAACCGGCCGGCCGAGCCCGACTCGCGCGCCGAGAAACTCAGCCGGTAGGGGCGGGACCCCGTGCCGTCGTTCAGGATCGACACCACCGCGGGCCCGCCCGCGTCGTTGATCTTCGTCACGATGTCGTTGAGTGTGTCCGTCGCGTCGAAATCGACCACCGTCTCGAACGTGCCGTCGATGTAGTTGTTCGCCCCGGTCCCGTCGGCCGTCCCCGCGATATTCAGCTTCGAAGCCACCGTCCCCGACACGTCCTCGACCTGAATCGACGTCCCCGACCCCGAGGTGTCGGAGATGATGATCCCGTCGCCGTTGCTGTTGATCCCAACACTCAACGCCAGCCCGCCGGCGCTGATCTGACCCTCGATCTGGTTGATCAGGTCCGCGATCGTGACCTCGTTGTCATCGATGACAACTTCCGCGGTCTTGCCCGCGGCGTCGATCAGCCGGAACGTTCCCGTCCCGATCCCGTCGCCGTTGTTCAGGCTGTCGAGACGGGTCGCCTCGCTGATATAACGGTGCTGGAGGCTCGTCCCCAGGTATGTGTCCTCGGCCACGCCCGCCGCGCCCGTCGAAAGCCCGAGGCTCGCCGCGGTGTCGTTCCCGCTCGTGCCCGCGATGATCAGGTTGCTCGTCGTCGAACCGGTCGTGTCCGTGGCCTTCAGCCCCGTCCCGGCGTCGTTGAGCGAGAGAGTGATCCCCACGCCGTTGTTCGACAGCTCCGTGTTCACCGCGTCGATCAACCCCTCCACCGTGTCGAACGAGAGCGAATTCAGATCGACCGTCGCGGTGGCCCCGCTCCGATCGGTGAACGTCAGCAGCCCGTCACCGCCGATCCCGCCGGAGGAACCGCCCCCGTTGAGGTTGTTGATCAGTGTCGAGCCCATCCCCGAGAAGATCCGGGACCCCGTGACCGTCGACGACGTCCCGCCCGTGAACTCCGTAATCCCCAGATCCCGGAGCGTGTGGGCGCCGCCGTCCTGCGTGATCGCCGTGATGTTGCCGTCCGTGGACGTGAACTTCAAAGAGCCCGTCGCCGCGTCGATCGAAGCGACCGTCCCCGAAAACCCCGCATCGCTCAGCGTCGTGTTGATCCGGTCCAGAAGCCCCCCGACGGTGCTCACCGCGGGGTCCACCACCGGGAAGGTGTCGTCGCTCGGATCGCCCGGCGTCCCGCCGTCGTCGAGCTGCCGCACATCGCCCAGCCCGATCTCCACATCCACGCCGTCGATGGAGATCGTGAAATCGGGGACCACGCCCGCGGTCACCGAGCCCGAGTTGTAGTCCACCCCGTTGCCGTCGTTCAGGCTCGATAGCGTGATGCTGTCGGTCAATTCATACACGCGGAATCCCGTGTATGTTCCGCCCACGACCCCCGCCGTGAACCCGTCGTGCGAACCGATCAACCCCAGGGACTCCGCGGTGTTCGCCGTCCCCGCGTTGCTCACCGAGGTCGCCCCGACGATCTCGAAATGCCCGCCCCGCACCCGGGCCGTCACGCTCAGCCCGCTGCTGTTGATCTTGTCGATCACGTCCTGCACGGTCGCCGCCCGCGACAGGTCGATATCCGCGGTCGTCGAGCCGTCGCTGATGCGGATCGTCCCGCGCTCGATCCCCGCCCCGTCGTTGAGCGCCGAGAGCGACAGGTCGCGGTCCAGCCGCCCCTGGTACGACTCGAACGTGAACCGCGTGGCACCGATCGCCGAGGAGTCCTGATCCTGGAACCCCTGCGAGAGCAGCTGCCGAGATGAGACAAGACGGTCCACAATGAACGAGTACGTGCCCGGTTGCGCCCCGATGCCCGCCGTCGCGGTCAGGATGCTGTCGTTGCTGCTCGTCGCTTTCTTGGTCTGAAACACGGAATCGATCCTGAACGACGAGGCCGCCGACTTGAGCGAACTCAGTTGGCTGTTCAGGTCGAGATACGCCGCCTGCTGCGCACGCAACTGGATCAACCGGTTCTGGGCCAGTGTCTTGGGCCCCGACGCCACCGCGATCAACTGATCGATCAGGGAGGCCGTGTCGATCCCGCTGATCAAGCCGCTGCCTGTGATCCCACCCATGGGAACCTCCGTCCGGGAATCGCCGGCCCCACCCCCGATCCCGGGCGCAGACCACCGGCACAGTTCCGTCTGTAAAGAATCGGATCAGCCCGCCCCGCGGCTGAAACCGGACCCGCCATTCCCCATCAGAAAAGAAGACATCGGTGACGAAAGCCGCACCGATCGGCCGATCTTCACCCCTGCGAACCCCACAACCAGCAAAATCCGCCCACATTCACACACACCGGCTCATGCGGGCACCGAACTTGGGCGATCGTCCTACCGTACCGTCCCCAGACTCGAGCGAACCATGCCCGAACCAACCGTCCCCAAATCCGTCCGATACCTCGTTGCCCCCGCCGCGACCATCACCCTGATCGGGGCAATCGCCGGCATCGCCGCCGCCACACTCGGAACCCCCCAGATCTTGTGGTCAACGCTCGGGTTTTCAATCATCGCGGCCATCGCCGCGGCGATGGGGCTCCTCGCCGGGCTGGGCCGATTCACCTCGGGGTATGGCATGGCCACTCTCTGCATCGGCGGCACCATCGCCGTCGCAGCCGGGTTTTCCATGCTCGACCTCAAGCCCAACCTGCACGCCAACCCGACACTCACACGTCTGCTCATGCCGTGGGTCGCCGTCCAAGTGATCGCCTCGGCGGGCATCGTCCTCGGCGGCGCCGTTGCCGTGCTCTCTCGAGCCAAAGAATCCTGGCGGCTCCTGAGTCGGGGTCTGATGCTCCTGGTCCCCGCCGGCATCATCGCAGCGGCGATGTGGGCCACGCTGGACGCGATCCCGGAAAACAAGAACGGCAGGGTGCTCTCGCTCGCCGTGCTGGTTTTCGGCGGGCTGATCGTCGGTATCCTCGTATCGATCGGGGGGCATTTCCTGATTCGGGCCTTCGAAATCACCGCCGAGGAAAAATAATCCCCTTTATTGGGGATTTCATTTCTCGCCGCGCAACAACCCGCCCTGCATTCCCAACGTATCGTTGGACATGGGCGAGATGCTGATGACACTGATCTTTATTCTGCTGGCCCTCGTGGTCGGGGCGCTGGCGATGTGGGCGCTCTTCCACTTCCTCGGCCACGCCGCCCCCAATCGGCGTGAAATCTCCGCCATCGCCGAGCAGGTCCGATCCGTCGGCAAACTCATCGGCCTCGAGGTGCACGCCAAGGAGATCGCGACCGCGAAAAAAGGCTGGTCATGGATGCCCCCCCTCGTCCTCAGCCAGGCCCGGCTCGCCATGATCTTCCAGTTCGAAAAGCAGTACTACGTCGATCTCGCCGCGATCAAGCAATCCGATATCGTCAGCCACGGCATCGGGTCATTCCGCATCAAGATGCCGCCCATCCAGGGCTCGCTCCGTCTGCTCGAAGTCAAGCCCTACGACATTCAGCAGGGGAAAATGCTCGGCCTCGTCGACGTCATCCCGATGACCGCCGAACGCCAGGGCGCCCTCATGGACGAGGCCCAGAACCAGGCCGCCGAGCTTTTCGACAAGAGCGACGAGAAATACCAGGCCCAGGCCATCGACTCGATCGAACGCCACCTCCGCGCCCTGCTCGGGCTGACGGGCGCCGTTGTCGAGTTCGTCTGGCCCACCCCCCAGAACCAGATCGGCCCGCTGGAAACAGACGAGCCCGCCCTGCTCAGAAAAAACGCCGTCCGCGACGTCGCCGACGCGACCACCTGAAATCGCCCCGCGCCCACCCCCACCGGGTACGGCAGCCTGTCCGGAACACACACAGCACAACTTGCATCGTCGTGTTTCAAGCGGCCGAACCGCGGCGCCGCTCTGGTCGCCAGCACTGATGTCGCACTGACAGCCGCACTTTCGAATCATTTGCGCCGCCCCGTACGACGCGCACGACGCTACGCGGGCTCGGCAACAATGCTCGATACTCCGTGATGCGGGAGTCGCCGCGATGCTTCGATGACACACCGGAGCCTCACTCTGACCCGCTCAACACCGACTCGGCCGTCTTCATGGGCAGGTACATGTGCAACGAATCGTCCGAAAGACTCGCAAAGCCGAAGTGGTCATAAAACGAACGCGCGTCTGCATCTCTCGCATCGACCTCGATCACCGCCAAGCCGATCGTTTCGGTTGTTCGGACGGCCAACCTGATCGCTTCGATGAGAAGCCACGACCCGAGCCCGTGTCCCCGATATCGCAGATCAACCGCCAGCCGGCCGAGCAGAATCGTCGGCAACGGCATTCGCTTCGGGAACCCACCGTCCGCCGGCTCGAAATCCTCGTAGCAAAACACCTCGTCGGCCCGGGCCTGTTTTTTCGCCCGCATCAGCTCGACATCACGCAGGATCAGTGTCCGCTTGCCGTCGGGCGTCACGATGATCGACGCCGGGTCGTGGGCATCGAACCGGATCGCGTGAAACACGGCCTTGTTGATCGCGGGCACGCCGGAGAGAAGGGTGGCGGTTTTGGTGGTGGTCATGCGAGCATTCTTGATCTTCCCGCGTCGAGTGGTCGGCGGAATACCGCGACGCCCGGTGTATCCGGATCCGAGGCTTCGCAGACTCAGCCCCGGCGTCCATGACCGGGGCTGTTCAATCTCCGACGCCGAGTCTGAGCGAGTCTCCGAGCGAAGGCTCGGATCTGCCCAGCGCCGGTACACCAAACCGGTACTTCGATCAATGATCCACGATTCGGAGCACCGCTCTACACCCCCACCGCCGCCGCGTCCCGGTCGCTCAGCATCCCCCCGTCGCTCCGCTCGCGCACCGTCCCGTCCCGCTTCCGGCTCCGCTCGCACCGAGGCTCATCGCGCAGGTCCTGCACGGCAACCTCTGACGCCCCGGCATCCACCGACGCCCGGCTCACGCCGCACAGATCCGCGAGATCGAGCGGGTCGAACCCCGCCAGCACACCGTCGGGATCGGGGAACACCAGACCCGCGTCGAGCGGGTTGTCCAGCCCCATCTCGGCCTTGGCTTTCTCCAGTGCGAGCAGCCCCGCGTCGCGGGCCTCCATCACCTTCGCCCATCCCGCGTCGGCCTCCACGCCGAACTCGGGCAGAAATTCTTCGAGATGCACGCACGCCGGGTCGTCCTTTCCGACACCCCGCAGCGCGCGGTACGCCTCGTCGGCGGTATGGCACAGCACCGGCGCCAGCAGCCGGCACAAACCGTCGGCGAGATCCCACATCACCGTCTGCGTTTGACGACGACGCGGCGAATCGGGCCTGTCGCAATACATCCGGTCCTTGACGGCCGCGAGATAGACGCTGCTCAGCGTGTCGTTGCAGAAGCCGTACAGCAGCCCGTGCGCCCGGCGGAAGAAGTATCCGTCATACGCTTTCTTCACTTCGGCCGACACGTGGTCGAACTCCGCCAGCACCCACGCGTCCAGGCTCTTCGGGTCCAGCGACTTCAGGTCGACGCAGTGCTCGCCCGCGGTGAAGTCGTACAGGTTGCTCAGCAGGAACCGCAGCGTGTTGCGCACCTTGCGGTAGCTCTCGCCGGCCAGCGCGAAGAACTCGTCGTCGACCTTCACATCGTTGTCGTACGCCAGCGAGCACACCCACCACCGCAGCACGTCCGCCCCATACCGCTCGAACAGGTTCTCGATCGTGTGCCCCGCGCTCTTGCTCAGCTTCCGGCCGTCCTTGTCGACCATGAACCCGTGCGTCAGCAATGTCCTGTACGGCGGCCGGCCCATCACGCCGAGCGAAGGCAGCAGCGACAGCTGGAACCACCCGCGGTGCTGGTCGGACCCTTCCAGATACAGCTCCACCGGGAAGGCGTCGTCGCCCAGCCGCTCGCGCATCACCGCGTTCCACGACGAGCCGGACTCGAACCAGACGTCGAGGATATCCCCGCCCTTTTTCAGCAGCGACAGGTCCAGCCCCTTGGGCGCCGCGGGGTCGTCGTCGGGGTTGTAATACTTGAGCAGCTCGGCGGGCTCCTTTGTGAACCACGCGTCCGAACCCTCCTCGCGGAACAGTCTCGCCACCGCCCGCACGCTCGCCTCGGTCAGGAACGCCGACCCGTCCGCCTGCACGAACGCGGGGATGGGCAGCCCCCACGACCGCTGCCGGCTGATGCACCAGTCGGGCCGCGACTCGAGCATCCCCCGCATCCGGTTCCGCCCCCACTCGGGCACGAAGTTGATCTTCCCGGGTACCTCGGTTCTCCGAACCGAGTCGTCACAATGCTTTTCGGAACTCGGCTCGGAGAGCCGAGGTACACCGGGAGACTCCTGCACCGCCTCCAACGCCATCTCCCGCAGCGTCTTCCCCTCGCCCATCGGCGTGTCCACACCGACGAACCACTGCTCCGTACACCGGAAGATCACCGGCGTCTTGCTCCGCCAATCGTGCGGATACGAGTGCGTGAACCGGTTGTCGTGGAACAGGTGCCCGCTCTCGCGCAGCCGCTGGGTCACCTTCTCGTTCGCCTCCCACACGCTCATGTCGCGCAGCCACTCGGGCACCGTGTGGTTGTACGTCCCGTCGCCCCGCACCGGGCAATACACCGGCAGCCCCACGCGCAGGCCCGTCTGGTAGTCCTCCACGCCGTGCCCCGGCGCGGTGTGCACCAGGCCCGTGCCGTCCTCGAGTGTCACATAATCAGCCGACACCACCGTGTAGCACTTGCTCGTGTCCGCGTCCGGCTCGCCGTGCGGCTTGGGCGGCTCGTCGATGAACGGGTGCCTGTATCGAAGCCCGACGAGCCGATCGCCCGCCGTCGTCGCCAGCACCTCGACATCCTCACTCCCCGCCGCCTTCGTCACGGCCTCGACCAGCTCCTCGGCCAGCACCGTCACGCTCCCGTCGATCCGCACCAGCGCATAGGTGAACTTTTCATGCACCGCGATCGCCAGGTTCGCCGGCAACGTCCAAGGCGTCGTCGTCCAGATCATGAACGAAGGCGTCTGGCTCGGCCTCTCTCCATCCCCTCGTGGGACGGGCATCTTGCCCGTCTCTCCTTCTTTTCTTTCCTCCCCCAGCCCGAACGCCGCGTACACCGCCGCCGCATCCTCCGCCTCGAACTCGACGAACACCGAGATATCTTCCCGGTCCTCGTATTCGAGCTCCGCGTCCGCCAGCGCCGTCTCGTTCTCGATCGACCAGTGCACCGGCTTGAGCGCCCGGAACACCAGCCCCTTGCCCACCAGACCCGCGAGCACCTCGAGCACCGCCCCCTCGTACGACGTGTGCATCGTCAGGTACGGGTCGTCATAATCCGCCAGCGTCAGCAGCCGCTTCATCTGCCCGGACTGCAACTTGACATACTTCTCTGCGTACTTCTTGCACTCGCGACGGATCGCCATCTTCGCCGCGCTCGGCTCGAGATCCGCCAGCTTCGCCGCCTTGCCCGAGTCGTGCAGCCCCGTCATCACCTTGTGCTCGATCGGCAAGCCGTGGCAATCCCACCCCGGCACGAACGGCACGTCGAACCCCATCATCCCCTTCGACCGCACCACGAAATCCTTCAGGCACTTGTTCATCAGGTGCCCGAGGTGGATCGAACCGTTCGCGTACGGCGGGCCGTCGTGGAACGTGAACCGGGGCTTGCCCTTCGCCTTGTCGCGCAGCGCCGCGTACAGCCCGGCCTTGGCCCATCGCTTCAGGCTCGCCGGCTCGTTCTGCACGAGGTTCGCCTTCATCGGGAACCCCGTCTTCGGCAGGTTGAGCGTCTTCTTGTACGAACGCGCCGGGGCCGTCTCGCCCCGCGGTGTCGATCCGGTCATCGCACAGGCTCCATCGCCGGGTTCACACCGGCGTCTTTCGGGTTGGTCAATATATGAAGGAGATCACAGCACGGCACAATCGCCCCGGTGAGCAGGGAACACGCCCCGCCTCATCGGGGCGGCGTAATTCGAGCCGAGATCAGCCGACCGCCGCGGACCATGCGAATTTGTAGCCCCGCCCGGCCCCCGGTCAACCCTCGGGACGCCCACACGCCGTGCCCGACCGGCGAGGTCAATCCCGACGCTCGAAGATGGTCTGTGTCCGCAGCACCGTGCCCGAATCGGCCAGCAGGTGGTAGCACTGGGCGTGCACCTCGTTGTTGTAGCGCTGCACGTCCACGATCGACATGCACGGGCCGTCGTTGCACTCCCATCGGTGCACCATCGCATCCGCCTCGCGGGCGTAGTCGAGCATCTCGTCGTATGTCGAACGGAACAGATTCTCGCCCAACTGTTCGGACTGGATCGTGTTGATATACCCGATCTTGTCTTTCGGGAAATGCTGATCCGTCTCGTGCTCGCTCATGCACGGGAACCCGTCGACCATGTTCGCCTCGGGGAGCGTCAGCTCCGAAGGGCTGATCACCTCGATGTAACACGCGCCGCCCATCTCGAACCGCAACGCGTGCCCCCCCGCGAACACCCAGCACTCGAGCTCATACCCGTCGTGCCGGATCACCCGACGCCCCCGCAACTCGAACAACTCCGGGTGCAGCGGTCGCTCGTACAGGACGAAATTGAATGTTTGTCCTATGTTCTGTAATGCAGACGGGTTCACAGCCATGTTTCCCCTCGACGCCGAGCCGTTGTGCGGCCGACTCAGCTTGTGTTCGCGGCACCGGGCACGGAATGTGCGGGCCGGGCTGCCCGGAAGCCGAATATTTTGTTTCGGGGCGGACAGACAAATCATTGTCCGTCCCTCGTGCGTGCCATTTCATGTTTATATGGCTTATGTTCGGTTTGCCAAACCAGTTCGCAGGCTCAATATATAAGGAATACGCTCGACGATTCCACTACAAATGGCGTCATTTCACATTTTTTTCCCGCCGGAAAGCCCCTTGTTAGCAATCGCTTGAAAAGCATGGACTTACGACGTCTCATCCCCGCCCGCACACCCCGCGACAAACAGGAAGCGATCGCATCCCTCCCCCCACTGCTCCGATTGGCGGCCCTCCGCGACGCCATCGCCGTCGCCGGGCCGGAGGAAACCGAAACCTTTGCCCTCGAATTGATCGCACTCTGTCAGTACCACACACAACCCGTTCGTCACACCGGATGGAGACCCTTCGACCGCATCCTCGATTCCATCCACGCCAGGAACGAAGCGAGACGCGTCGCCGTCGCCCGCAGAGCCGCCGCCATCCTGCTCCGCTCGTGGTCCCGCCTCTCCCCCGACTGCCGATCGATCGCCATGACGGCCGACCGGGTCGCGTGGTTCGAGATCGCCCGCGGGTGCGTCGGGGATGAAACCGCCGATGACATCGCCGCGTTCATCGAAACAATCGATACACCCGAGGCCCTGCCCATCGCCGCCCGCCTGCTCTGTGTGGATAACCGCGATGCGGCCGACTGGGCCGAGGCTTTCCTGCTCACGCAGACCGCCCGCGCTCTGGCCGTTCCCCGCCCCGATCGACCACGCAGGCTCCTCCGATTCGACACCCCCGGCCCCGGCCCCGACATCGGCACACTCGCCCGGACCCTCGCCGAAACGCTGGATCGCGTGGAATCGCATGAACACACCGGGCCCGCTCTGGCCGCCCTGCTGCTGCTCGACCGCCCGGTCCCCCCCGAGGGCAACGACCCGACCGCCCCAATCCGGGCGATCGCCGACGACGAAAAACACCCGGCATTCCCCGTCCTCCGGCGGATGCTTAAACGCGACGACGCCCCGGCCGTCCGACGCATCGCATGGCGGCTTCTCCGGGATCATCCGCTCGCCATGGCCGCCCTGGAGCGCATCGCCCGCTCGGGGGATACACGCCAGCACGACGCCGTCCTCGAACATGCTTACCTGATCCTCAACCCCGCACGGGCCGGGCTGACCACCCACCTTGCCACCTCCCCGCCCCCGAACCCCAAGGCCCGCAGACCGATCACCGATTCCGCCCTGCCCCAGACCACCCGTGGCC
>JALWOY010000042.1 GCA_027083355.1 Phycisphaerales bacterium
ATGAACTGCTGCTGATCCAGGTGCGACCGGATCGCCGCTGCCGCCTGTTTCGGCGAGAAGGCCCCGGCCGATCCCTGCCCCGTCCACATCCCCAGCAGCGGCAGCAGAAACCATGTCTCGGCCGGGCTGGTCAGCTTCGGGTGCGCGTCGATGACCTTCCGCAGCAGCGTCGTCCCGCCCCGCATCGGCCCGATGACGAACGACAAACCCCGCCCCGTGCGCAACGCGGCCTCGCGGTCGGTGACGTCTTCCAGTGTCCAGTTGTCCATCTGCCGGTTATCGGCCCGCCGGCCCGGCCCGATCCAGCGGAAACCACCCCGTGCCCCCGTGCAGGACGGCAACCATACGAATTCCAAGAGAAACTCGCGCGTGTTGACCAGACACGGGCGCAAGGGCGAGTATTTTCTTGATCGACGTGTGTTTCGCGTTCGGGTTTCGTGGTGTGCGCGAGGGTTGCCTGCCCCACCTCTCCCCGGTCGCCGGGGAGAGATCGACGACGCGCCGGCGTCGGCGGGTGAGGGGCTACAACTTCTTCCCCCCTTCATTCGACGTCGATCGGAGCGTGCGAATGAACAAGCGGAGACATGATGCCCCTCACCCCGGCCCTCTCCCCGCACGCGGGGAGAGGGAGTCGAGAATGCCCGGGTCTTGCGCCAGAAAGCACGAGAATCTTTTTGAGTCCGTATCAGCCGTCCGACAGGATCTCGGTGTGCGGGTAGAACGCCGACCAGTCGAAGTAGAACGACTGGGCCGTGTGCACGCCCTCGGGGGCCTTGTCCACCGAAACCCCGGCATCGGTCCAGCTCACCACGACGTCGCCGAGCGGTGTCTTCACCGTCACCGGGCCCGCTTCGAGCCGGGACTGGGGCACGAACCACGCCTTGCCGTCGGCCTCGATCCCCACGCCGAGGGTTTTCTTGGCCATCGCCCCGCCCACGCCGCGGACATCGACGAGGGTCTTGTCGGTCTTGAAGTACCACGCGTAGGGCTGGTGTTTCGGGTCGTAATCGCGGGCATATCCCGTATCGCGGCTCACCACCCGCCCGTCCGGGTGCGACGACTTGAACGAGCCGAACGACACCACACGGATCGGGTTCATCTCGAGCGATCGGCCCGCGTTGGGCCCCGTCACCGCCTTCATCAGCACCTGGCTCCATAACCCCTTGTCCGTCCGGTCGTACATCAGCACGTTTGAGTTGTACAGCGCTCCGGAAACCCCGAATTCGAGTGTCTCCGTCTTGCCGTCCTTTTTCTTCAGCCGCCGCGAGAACACCGTGGCCGAGTCGCACAGCGGGCAGTATGTCGCCGCGACCGGCTCGCCCCCGACGGTCAGGTTCGCCACCTCGTGCCAGTTCAGGATCACCAGCGGCACCGCGACGGCCTCGCCGCCGGCCTCGACCACGATCACACGCGCATCATCACCCAGCCAGTCCGCGGCCTCCGCGCTCTCCAGTTTGGGATTCACCAATGCCGGGATCGCATCGCGCGGGAGCAGCGTGTGGATCTCGTCGATCGGGATCTGCGGGTTCGACAGGTCGTATTCCTTCTTCAGATCCACGCTGCCGGGACGCCGCTGGAGTTTGAACCCCCCCGCGTCCGCACCGTCCGCCAGGGTCTTGCCCGGCTTGGCCCCGGTGGGCTGCTTGCCGGCGTGCCCCGGCTCCGCACCCGCCGTTGAACCGGCACCCGACACGGCGGTGTCCGACACGGTCTTGATATGGGCGATCTTCAGCGTCGAATCCACGATCCCCGTGCACATCGGACACGACCGTGTACCCCCCATCACGCCGATATAGCCGACGACGAGTCCAACCGGGAGCAGGACCGGGACGAATCGGGAAACGATGGATCTGTTCATGGAACCTCCGGTGATCCGGGAACAACCCACCGCCCGCGGGGTTTTATTCCCGGCACCCGCCCACGCCGGCACAATCGCGGACATCCGGACAGATACCATCAACACATGCTGCGCGCGGGATCGATCCTCGAAACGGTGCTCTATGCGGACGATCCCGTCGCCGCCGCCCGGTTCTATGAAAACGCCCTCGGCCTGCAATACATCGACGGCGATGGCGCCTTGTTCCAGGCCCTCCGCGTCGGCCCGGGGTCGGTCCTTCTTCTTTTCAACCCCGCGTTGAGCATCGCCGAGGATCGGTCCGTCCCCCCGCACGGCGCCCCCGGCCCCGGCCACCTCGCCCTGACCATCGATCCCGGCGAATACGACGCGTGGCTCGCCCGGCTGGGCGAACTCGGCATCCCCGTTGAGATGGAACACCCCTGGCCGGACGGGAACAGATCCATCTATGTGCGCGACCCCGCGGGGAACTCGGTGGAACTCATCACGGGCGATATCTGGCCATGACGCCCCCCGGCGTGACCGGGGCGTGCCGTCGACGCTTCGAACCTCCACACCGGGCCGGGAAGGGGTCCGAGGGTCGCGGGGTGCCGTACCCTGCCGCTTGACAATCCGGGGCAATGAAAAAAAATCCCACCGCGGCCCGGCGGACGTGAACACCGCCGATCAGACACACATACACCCACCGTCGAACGCCGGGCTGTCGCAGTGAAAATGAAAGAAAACAGATGATCGTTACGAACAATCTCCGAAAGGTGTTCGGTCCCATCGTCGCGGTCGACCGCCTGACGATGACGGTCGAAAAAGGCGAGGTGCTCGGGTTCCTCGGCCCCAACGGCGCTGGAAAAAGCACCACCATGAAAATGGTCACGGGCTTTCTTACCCCGACGTCCGGCAAGGCCTCGGTCTGCGGGCACGACGTCCGGCGTGAGACCCTCGCCGTGCAGCGTGCCATCGGTTATCTGCCCGAGGGCGCCCCGCTCTACCCGGATATGACCCCCCGCGGCATCCTCCGTTTCGCCGCGAGGGTTCGTGGGCTGACCGGGGACGAGGCGAAGAAACGCATCGGCATCGCGTCCGAGCTGGTCCACCTCGAACGGGTGATGCACCAGCCGATCGACACCCTGAGCAAGGGGTTCAAGCGGCGTGTGGGCCTTGCGCTGGCGATCCTGCACGACCCGGAGGTGCTCATCCTCGACGAGCCGACCGACGGGCTGGACCCCAACCAGAAGCACGAGGTCCGCGAGTTGATCCGCGCGATGGCGGGCGAGAAATGCGTGGTGCTCTCGACGCACATCCTCGAAGAGGTCGAGGCGGTGTGTACGCGGGCGGTGGTGATCGCCGAGGGGCGGATCGTCGCCGATGAGAAGCCGGACGAGCTCCGGCGTCGGGCGTCGAACCATAACGCGGTGAATCTGGTGGTGTCCGAGGGTGCTTCGTCGGGGTCGATGGAGGACCTGCTCAAGGCCATACGTTCGCTACCGGGGGTCGCGGGGATCGACGACCCGGTGCACGCGGAGGGGGAATTCCGTTGCCGGGTGCTGGCGGTGCGGGGGCAGGCCATCGCCCACGCCGTCGGGCAGCTGGTCCGCGATCGGGGCCTGACGCTCGAAGGGCTGAGCACGGAGCAGGGCCGGCTCGACGAGGTGTTCCGCACGATCACGCTCGGGGCATCCGACAACAACAGCGGGAAGGGGGCGGCATGACCGGGGCATGTGCTGTCATGCGTCGCGAGTTGACGGGGTATTTCGTCACGCCCGTGGCGTACGTGTTCATCGTGATCTTCCTCGTGCTGGCGGGGGTGGCCACGTTCCAGCTGGGCGGGTTCTTCGAGCGGGGGCAGGCCGACCTGCTGCCGTTCTTCAACTTCCTGCCCTGGCTCTACCTGTTCCTGATCCCGGCGCTCTCGATGCGGCTGTGGGCCGAGGAGCGCAAGAGCGGGACGATCGAGCTGCTGCTGACGCTGCCGATCTCGCCGGCGGGGGCGGTGGTGGGCAAGTTCCTCGCCGCGTGGATCTTCTCGGGGATCGCCCTGGCGCTGACCTTCCCGCTGTGGATCACCGTCAACAGGCTGGGCGACCCGGACAACGGCGCGATCCTGACGGGCTATCTCGGGGCGCTGCTCATGGCCGGGGGGTTCCTGGCCATCGGCTCGACCGTCAGCGCCGCGACGCGGAGCCAGGTCATCGCGTTCGTCATCTCCGTCGTGCTCTGCTTCACGATGATGCTGCTCGGCTTCGCGGCCGTGCAGGATTTCTTCTCCGGGTGGGTGCCCGCGCCCGTGATGGACACCCTGTCGTCGTTCAGTTTCCTCACCCAGTTCGACATGCTCAGCCGGGGCGTGATCGAGGCCAAGGCCGTCGTGTTCTTCGCGAGCCTGATCGGCTGCCTGCTGGTCGCGAACGTCGTGCTCGTCGAGATGCGCAAGAGCGCGTAAAGGAGTCGCCCGGATGTCCAAAGTCACAGGCCTGATCTCGATCGTGCTGCTTGTCGTGCTCCTGCTGGGGGTCAACATCGTCGCCGACCGCGCGTTGCCCGCGGCGAGGATCGACCTGACCGAGGGCCGGCTCTACACCATCCGCCCCGAGAGCAAGCGCATCGCCCGCTCGCCCGAGGAACCGATCCACCTCAAGTTCTACTACTCGAAGGACCTCGCAAGGGGGATCCCCTCGCTCGAAGGGTTCGGCCGGCGTGTCCGCTCGCTGCTCGACGCGTTCGCCCGCGCCTCGGACGGCAAGATCGTGCTTGAAGTCATCAACCCCGAGCCGTTCAGCGAGGCCGAGGACCAGGCCGTCGCCGACGGCATCAGCCCCCAGCCCCTCTCGCCGACGGAGAATCTCTACTTCGGGCTCGTCGCGACCAACGCGCTGGACGGGCGCGAGGTCATCCCGCTGTTCCGCCCCGAGGAGGAACGCTTCCTCGAATACCGCATCGCGTCGATCATCACCAAGCTCGCCCGGCCCGACAAGCCCAAGCTGGGGCTGATCACGGGCCTGCCCATGACAGGCGGGTTCGACGAGCGCCTGCGGCGGGCCCGCCCCGAGTGGATGGTCCTGAGCGAGCTCCGCGCCTCGTTCGATGTCCAGATGATCGAGCAGGACGCGGGCGAACTGCCCGACGACCTCGACGTGCTGATGATCGTGCACCCCAAGGCCGTCACGCCCGAGACGGCGTACTCGATCGATCAATACATCCTCGGCGGGGGCCGGGCGGTGATCTTCGTCGATCCCGTCTGCGAGGCCGACCAGCAGCAATCGCCCCCCGGCATGGCCCAGATCGGGGCCGACCGTTCCAGCGACCTGCCCCCGCTGTTCTCGGCGTGGGGTGTCTCGCTCGCCGACGGGCAGCTCGCGGGCGACCTTGATCTGGCCATTTCCGTGCGGATTCCCGGCCCGGTGCCCGAGACGGTGCCGTACCTGATCTGGCTGAGCGTCGGCAAGGACCAGATGCCCGACGACGACCCGGTGACGGGCAACCTGACGCGGCTGAACATCGCCTCGCCCGGCTTTTTCGAGCGGGCCGAAGAGGCGCCGGTGCAGTGGGAGCCGCTGATCCGGACCACCGACAACGCGGGCCCCGTGCCCGTCAGCAAGGTCGAGGTGATGCCCGATCCGAAGGGCCTGCTCAAGGATTTCGCGCCCGGCGATGCGCCGCTAGTTCTCGCCGCGAGGCTCACCGGCAAGGTCCCCACCGCGTTCCCCGACGGGCCGCCGAGCGCGGATGACGAGGCCGACACGGACAGCGACGCAGAAGACGCCGAAGAACCGGCGGACGCCGACGACGGGGCCGACAAGCCCGAGCAACTGATGGAGTCCACCGACCCGATCAACGTGATCGTCGTCGCCGACTGCGATCTGCTCGAGGACGGCGGGTGGGTGCAGGAGGCCCGGCTGGGCGGGGTTCTGCTCGGGCACAATATTTTCGCCGACAACGGTGCTTTCGCCGTCAACGCCGCCGAGCAGATGGCCGGCTCGAAGGACCTGCTCGCGTTGCGGGGCCGGGGCACGTTCGCCCGCCCGTTCACGCTGCTCGAATCGATGCAGCGGCAGGCCGAGGCGCAGTTCCTGGCCACCGAGCAATCGCTCCAGGACGAGATCGAGCAGACCCGCAAGCGCATCAGCGACCTCCAGATGGCGCGCGGCGACACGTCCGGCTCGCTCGTGCTCACGCCCGAGCAGGAGGCCGAGATCGATCGGCTCAACAAGGTGCTCGTCGAGAAGCGCAAGGAGCTGCGCGACGTGCAGCTGAACCTGCGCAAGGACATCGAGGCCCTGCAGACGAAGCTCAAGATCATCAACACGGCGCTCGTGCCGGCGTTGCTGTGTGTGTTTGCTCTGATGCTCGCCGGCGCGCGGGCGACGCGACGCCGGGCCGACCGCAAGCGCGGGGGACGATCATGAAAGCGAAACACCTTCTGTTGCTGCTGGTGCTGGCCGGGTTGGCCGCGCTCGGCGCGTGGAAACTCTCGACCCCGCCGGCGGGCAATACCGGCCAAGCCGCGGACGCGGGGGAGGACGCCCCGGGCGGTCGGCTTGCGCCGGCGCTGGCGGAACGCGGCGCCGACGCCGCCCGCATCGAGATCGCCTCGGGCGGCGATACCGTCGTGCTGACACGCGAGGGCGACGCGTGGCGCGTCGAGAGCAAGGGGGGCTACCCGGCGGACGCCGACAAGGTCCGAAGGCTCGTCACCTCCCTGAGCGAGCTGCGCACCGTCGAGCCAAAGACCGCCCGGCCCGAGCGATACGCGCTGCTCTCGGTTCAGTGGCCCGACGAAGAAGAGCATGAAAACAAGTTCGATCCCAAACCCACGCTCGTCCGCATCAGCGACGCAAACGGCGACACGATCGCCGCGGTGGTCCTCGGCAAACCGTCCTTCGACGGGGGCACGACGCGGCAGTACGCGCGCCTGCTCGACGCGGGCCGGGCCTGGCTCGTCTCGGCGAAGATCGAAGCCCCCGCCGACGCGATGCGCTGGCTCAACGCCCGGTTCATCGAGCTGCCGCGTGAATCCGTCCGCCGCGTCACCATCACCCATCCCGACGGCGTCACGCTCGCCCTCTCCCGGCCCGACAAGGACAGCGATTTCACCGTCGAAAACATCCCCGACAACATGACGCTGATCAGCGAGGGGCTGGCCAATCAGGCCGGCTACGCCCTCGCGTTCGTCAACTTCACCGACGTCGACAAGGCCGAGGGCGGCGACGCCGACGGGGCCGTCACCGCCGAATACGAGACGTTCGACGGCAAGACCATCACGTTGCACATCACCCCGGACGACGGCAACGGCGGGTGGGTCACCGCGTCGGCGGCGGGCGAGGGCACAGACGACCTCAAAAAGCGGTTCAACGGGTGGCGTTTCCGCCTTCCCACGCCGACGATCCAGAACCTGACCAAACGCCCGTCCGACCTGCTCACCGAGACTGAGAGCGGCCCGCAGGGGCCCGACCTCCCCGACGAGGCTCCGCCTCTGCTCCGGCCTCCGGGCGACGGCGGCGATCCCGGCCCCTGACGGCGGCCCGATCATCGCGGGTGCAACCGGGGCGTGTGCCCCGGCCGTATCCTTGATCGAGAGAACGCAGGAGGCCCGCGCATGTCTAAAGCCGTCGTCGATCCCGAGGAGCTTCGTCAGTTCGCCATGGCGCTCAAGAAGTTCACGAACCGGCTCAACAGCGACATGACCGCGATCCAGGGCAAGATGCTCGCCCTCGGCCAGACATGGCGCGACCAGGAGCACGACAAGTTCGCCGCCGAGTTCGACGAGACGATGCGCGCGATGGCCAAGTTCACCCGCGCCGCCGAGACGCACATCCCGTTCCTGCTCCGCAAGGCCGAGCGGATCGACGAATACCTGCGGCAGCGCTGATCGGGGGTCGGGCCATGGCCGAGCGAGCACGCGTGCATGCGATCGACGCCCCGGCGCGGTTCCGCCCGGCGTTGGTCAAGTTCATCGACGAGTGCCGGACGGCCCTGATCTCCGCCGAGGCCGACGCGGGCCGGACCATCTCGTGGATCCGGTCGAACCGGTACCCGTACTGGAAAAAGCAGATCCGCGTCCGCCTCGACGAGCTGAACCGGGCGAAGACGGAGCTGGTGATGAAGCAGGCGATGCGCGAGCCGGACGAGGCGCGCTCGACCGTCGAGGAGCGCAAGGCGGTCGAGAAGGCGAAGCGCCGCGTCGCCGAGGCCGAGGAAAAGACCCGTGTCTGCAAGGACTGGATGCGCCGCCTCGAACGCGAGCAGACGAAGTTTCAGGCGCAGATCTCCGTGCTCCGGCGGGTGCTCGACAACGACATGCCGCGGGCGCTGGCCGAGCTGGACCGCATCATCAACGCCCTCGAGCAGTACGTCAAACTCGGGGGCAAGAAGCCCGCGCCCCGCCCCGCCGCGAACCCCCCGAAGGAATCCGAAGCATGAGTTTGGGAACATCCAAGGGCATGGTCGCCGACGCGACCAAGCAGCTCATCGACGCGTGGAAACTCGCCCGGCGTGACTGGGACGACGACACCGCGCGATGGTTCGAATCCGAATTCCTCGAACCGATCGGCCCGAAGGTCCGCTCCGCGATCGCCGCGATGGACAAACTCGCCGCCATGACCGCCCGGGCCGAACGCGAATGCGGCTGACCCCGTCCCGAGACTCGACCGCCCCGGGCCCGGTGTGCTAGTCTGGAACCCGGAGCCCGCATGACGATACAGACCACACCAGAAACGCGGGGACCGGCCCCCGCCGAATCTCTCGGGCAACGCCAGCGTGACGCCGTGGTGCGGCTGGTCGACATGGCCGCGCGCCGCGCCGAAGAGCGTGCGCGGATTGACCACGATCTCGCCCAGAAGCTCGAAAACGCCGAGCGGGTCTACAGGGAGACCATCCGCGAAGCCGACGAACACGCCCGCGTCGCGACAGAGCAGACCGAACACGAGCGTCAGACGAAGACGGCCGAGATGTCCGCGGCGTTCGACAAACAGGCCGCCGACGCCGTCCGCGCCCACCAGCAGGCCCGCGGCGAGGCGATCGCGGAGCTGGATTCGGCCCAGCGTCTCGCCGAGGAGGGTCTGCGTGACGCCGCCTGGCTCGCCGAAGCGACCTACGAGGGCGGCGCCGAACAGCCCAGGCAGGAGCTCGAACGGGTCCGCGGGCTGGTCCGCGCCGAGTTCGCCAAGCTCGACTCGATCGAGGCCCACGCCGCCCGACTCGCCGGACCCCGGGTCCCGATGCCCACCTCGCACCCCGCTGAAGACGATCCGGACCCCGAGACGGACGAACCCCCGATCGACCTCATGGCCCGGCACCGCGAACGCGCCTTCGAAAGACTCCAGAAGCTCCGCGGCCCGACCCTGCACGGCTTCTTTCGTGTCGGCGGTCCGGTCTTCCTCATCTTCATCGCCGCCGCAGGCGCAGGGATCTACCACGGCCTGAAGACCGGGCTGGGCCAGCCCTTGCTCACCGGAGGATTCACCCTCGCCGCCGGCGCGGTCGTCCTCGTGCTCATGCTCCCACTCCGCGTGTTGGCGCTCAGGGGCACGAAGCGGAAACTCGAACCCCTCGCCGCGGACCTGCTCGAAGCCCGCCGGCTCGGCCGCGCCGCCGTGCGGATGGCCCAGCAGAACAAAGCCGAGATCGAGCGGGCCATCGCCGAGCGCCGCGAGAGCGAAGTCAAGGCGGGCCGGGCGAAGTACGAGAACCGCCTGGCGCGGGTCAAGCAGCGACGCGACCAGATCCTCGCCCGCCTCGACCGCCGGCACGCGATGATCGCAGCCGAGATCAAGAAACGCCGCGAGGTCGAGCTCGCCGCCGTCGCCGAACACGCCGAGCTGCGGCGGGCCGAGATCGAGCGCGAGCGTTCCCGCGTGCACGACGAGGCCGAGAAGGCCCGCGCCGCGGCTGTCGACCGGGCACACGCCGAGCACGCCGAGGCGACCGCCGATCTCCGCGAACAATGGCGCGCCGCGCTGCGTGACATCGGCGAGATCATCGACGAGGTCGAGCGCGAGATGAACGCCGCATGCCCCGCGTGGGATACACCCGAGTGGTCGCTGTGGACACCGCCCGAGACACCGGCCCCCGCCGCCCGCATCGGCGCTTTCAATGCGGACCTCACCCGGCTCCCCGGCGGGGTGCCCGAAGACGAAACCATGATGGAGGGCCTCCCCTCCGTCTTCACCCCGGCCGCGCTGCTCGACTTTCCCGACCACGCCTCGCTGCTGATCAAGGCAGACCCCTCCGCCCGCGACGAAACACTCGCCGTCCTCCGAAACGCCGTGCTCCGGGTGCTCACGGCCCTGCCCCCGGGCAAGGCCCGGCTCACCATGATCGACCCCGTCGGGCTGGGCCAGTCCTTCGCGGGCTTCATGCGCCTCGCCGACCACGACGAACGCCTCGTCGGCTCGCGCATCTGGACCGAATCCCGACACGTCGAGCAACGGCTGGCCGACCTCACCGAACACATGGAAACGGTCATCCAGAAATACCTGCGCAACGAGTTCCCCTCCATCGAGGCCTACAACAGACAGGCCGGCGAGATCGCCGAGCCGTACCGCTTCCTCGTCGTCGCCGACTTCCCGACCGGGTTCACCGAAGAAGCCGCACGGCGGCTCGCCAGCATCATCGAGTCCGGCCCGCGATGCGGCGTCTTCGTGCTCATCCACCAGGACCCGCGCGGCAAACTCCCCGAGACCATCACACAGGAAGACATCGACGCCGGCTGCTCGGTCGTCGAACACGAGCCGGGTGAAGACGAGCAGGGCCGGTTCGTCTGGCGTGACGAGGCGTTCGAGCAACTCCCCCTGAGCCTTGAAAACCCGCCGGGCGATGACGATGCCGCCCGAATCCTCGATCGTGTCGGCGCCGCCTCGCTCGAATCGGGCAAGGTCGAGGTCCCCTTCGGCGTGCTCGCCCCCGACGAGGACGCGCTGTGGTCAAGGTCATGCGACGAAGAGATCCGCATCCCCCTCGGCCGGGCCGGCGCGACCAAACTCCAGCACATGACCCTCGGAAAGGGCACAAACCAGCACGTCCTGCTCGCCGGCAAGACCGGCTCGGGCAAGTCCACACTGCTGCACGTCATGGTCACCGCCGCGGCTCTCTGGTACAGCCCCGACGAGGTCGAGTTCTACCTCGTCGATTTCAAAAAGGGCGTCGAGTTCAAGGCCTACTGCGACGGCGCACTCCCCCATGTCCGCGCCGTCGCCGTCGAGTCCGACCGAGAGTTCGGCCTCAGCGTCCTCCACCGCCTCGACGAGGAGCTCAAACGCCGGGGCGATCTCTTCCGCGAGCTGGGCGTGCAGTCCATCGGCGCCGCCCGCAAGGCCCTCAAAGAAGCGGGGCGGGACGAGGCCCTGCCGCGCACATTGCTGGTCATCGACGAGTTCCAGGAGTTCTTCACGGAGGACGACAAAATCGCCCAGGACGCCGGGCTGCTGCTCGACCGCCTCGTCCGGCAGGGCCGGGCGTTCGGCATGCACGTCCTGCTCGGCAGCCAGACCCTCAGCGGGGCCTACTCGCTCGCCCGAAGCACCGTCGGCCAGATGGCCGTGCGGATCGCCCTGCAATGCTCCGAGGCGGATTCGTACCTCATCCTCAGCGAGGACAACGCCGCCGCACGCCTGCTCAACCGCCCCGGTGAAGCCATCTACAACGATTCCAACGGCACCATCGAGGGCAACAGCCCCTTCCAGGTCTGCTGGCTCCCCGACGCCGAACGCGACGAGATGCTCGCGAAGGTGCGCACCGCCGCGGCGGCGCACCCCCACCACCCCGCCCCCCCGACGATCGTGTTCGAGGGCAACGTGCCGGCGGACCTGTCCGACAACCAGAACCTGCTCGCGTGTCTCGCTCCCGACGCAGAACCGCCCCGGGCGGCCCGGGCCTGGATCGGCGAACCCGTGGCGATCAAGCCCCCCACGGGCGCCCTGCTCCGCCGGCAGGCCGGGTCGAACCTGCTCGTCGTGGGCCAACAGGACGACACCTCGCGCGCGATGCTCGCGTCGTCGCTCGTCGGGCTCGCCGCCCAGCACACCCCGAAGCCCGCGGGCGTCAAGATCGCCTTCCTCGATTCGACACCCCCGGACGACCCCGCCGCAGAGGCGGTCGAGAAGATCGTGGACGCACTGGCGGCCCCCGGTTCGCTGGACGTGTCGTTCGGCCGCGTCCGGCGGGCCGCGTCGGTCGTCGCCGATTTCGAGGCCGAGCTGCGGCGTCGTGAGGCCGATGATTCCGCCGCCCACGACCCGTGGTACCTGCTCATCCTCGGGTTGCAGCGCTTCCGCGATCTCCGCAAGAAAGACGACGATTTCTCGTTCTCTTTCTCCTCGTCCGACGACGACGAGGGCGAAAGCGCCTCGCCCGCGACCCAACTCGCCGACATCCTCCGCGACGGGCCGCCCCTCGGCCTGCACGTCATCGCCTGGTGCGACACCGGGTCGAGCCTGACGCGCACGCTCGACCGCACCGCCGTCGGCCAGTTCGAGCAGCGGGCCGTGCTCCAGATGAGCGCCGCCGACTCGTCGAACCTGATCGACAGCCCCGAGGCCGGCAAGCTGGGCATGAACCGCGGCCTGCTGTTCAACGAGGAACTGGGCACGCTCGAAAAATTCCGCCCCTACCGCCTCCCGAGCGAGGACCTGATCGCCCGCGTCGCCGACGCCCTGCGCCGATCGTGACGAGCGGACAGACTGACAACAGGCTGATCCTCGAGACCTCGTATGTGGGCGTTCAGAGCGTTTCGGAGCATTGACGCGGGCATGATCCGAGCATCGGAACAGCCGGTCTCGCGCTCGGGTCTGGCTGGGGCAGCCGGCATTGCTTGGGGTTCGAGTGAATCGGCGGTGAACCCGTGCCGCGGGCGGGGCGGCAGTCGGCGTGTGAGACACGGGGCGGGGAGAGATCGGCGGCTCTACGATGCGGCAGCGCCCGGGGTCCGGGCAGGAAAAGGGAGCCGACCGAATGGCGAAAAAGAATATCGCGGCCGTGGACGTGGCCGGCAAGCGGGTGCTGATCCGCGTCGACTTCAACGTGCCGATGCAGGACGGGCAGATCACCGACGACCGGCGTATCCGGGCGGCGCTGCCGACGATCCAGAACGTGATCGAGCGAGGGGGGCGGGCGATCTGCATGAGCCACCTTGGCAGGCCCAAGGGCGAGGGGTACGAAGAGGCGTTCAGCCTCCGACCCGCGGCCGATCGGCTGGGTGAGCTGCTCGGCAAGCCGGCGGCGTTCCCGTCGCACGACTGCACGGACGAGGCCGCGGCGGGGGCCGTCGCGTCGATGAACGACGGCGACGTGCTCGTGCTCGAGAACCTGCGGTTCCACAAGGGCGAGAAGAAGGGCGACTCGTCGTTCGCGGCCAAGCTGGCGGCGCTGGGCGATGTGTACGTCAACGACGCGTTCGGGACCTGCCACCGCGAGGACGCGAGCATGGTGGCCGTTCCCGGGCTGATGGCGGGCAAGCCGCGGGTGGTGGGGTTCCTTGTCGAGAAGGAGATCAAGTATCTCGACGAGAAGCTGAGCGAGCCGGCCAGGCCGTTCGTCGTGGTGCTGGGCGGGGCGAAGGTTTCCGACAAGCTGCCGGCGATCACGAATCTGCTGGAGAAGGCGGACCACATCCTCATCGGCGGCGCGATGGCGTACACGTTCATCAAGGCGCTCGGGCACCAGGTCGGCGAGAGCCGAGTCGAGAAGGAGCACCTCGCCGAGGCGAAGCGGATCATCGACTACGCGGCGAACCACCACGTCGAGCTGCACCTGCCGACGGATCACGTGTGCTCGACCGAGTTCAGCGAGGACGTGGGCGACATCGAGGTGTTCGTCGATCACATCGAGCCCGGATTCATGGGGCTGGACATCGGCCCCCAGACGCAGGCGCACTACGCCGTGCTGATCCGTCGGGGCAAAACGATCGTCTGGAACGGCCCGATGGGTGTGTTCGAGTGGAAGCCGTTCCGTGTGGGCACGAAGTCCGTCGCCGAATCGATGGCGGCCGCGACCGGGGAAGGCGCGACGACGATCGTCGGCGGGGGCGATTCGGCGGCCGCGGTGGACCAGTTCGGTTTGGCCGACAAGATGAGCCACGTCTCGACCGGCGGCGGCGCGAGCCTGGCGATGCTCGAGGGCAAGAAGTTCAAGGCGGTCGAGCTGCTCGACGAGGCGTGAGCACTCGCCCGAACCGGATCGTCTCATGCCGATTCGATGCCGCGCGGCCTCGCTCGACCCGCCCTATCCTGCACTGCGCTCCGGCGGAGACCGCCGATCGGTTGACGCCGGGCGATCAGGAAAGGGTTCCGTCATGCGTCGTGTCTGCTTTGCGCTTGTTTCGTGTGTTGCCGCGTTTGTCTCGGCCGCGGAGGATGTCTCTCCGGACTGGTTCCGCCAGCCGGCGATCTCGCCGGACGGCTCGCGGATCGTGTTCTGCCGCGGGGGCGATCTGTACCTCGTGGGCGTGGACGGCGGGCGTGCGGTACCGCTGACGCTGCACGAGGCGTACGAATCCAGCCCGGTGTGGTCGCCGGACGGTTCGATGATCGCGTTCGCCTCGGACCGCTCGGGCAACGACGACGTGTACATCATGCCGGCCGAGGGCGGCAAGGCGACGCGGCTGACGTACCACTCAGCCCCGGACACGCCGACGGATTTCACGCCCGACGGGCGGTCGGTGGTGTTCAGCAGTTCGCGTGTGGATGACGCCGAGAGCGCGTTGTTCCCGAGCCGGGTGCTGAGCGAGTTGTACGAGGTGCCGGTCGGGGGCGGCACGCCGACGATGCTGCTGACGACGCCGGCGCTCAACGCCCGGTACGACCGCGCCGGCGGGCGGATGGTCTACGAGGACCGCAAGGGGTACGAGAACGTCTACCGCAAGCACCACACGTCGTCGATCGCGCGCGACATCTGGCTGTACGACGTGAACGCGGGCAAGCACACCAGGCTCACCGATTTCGCGGGCGAGGACCGCAACCCGTGGTTCTCGCCGGACGGGGAATCGGTTTATTTCCTGTCCGAGCGCAGCGGCGATTTCAATGTCTACCGCATGCCGCTGCGGGCCGGGGCGAAGGCCCGGCCGCTGACCCGCTTCGAGCACAACCCCGTCCGCGGGCTGTCGATGGCGGACGACGGGACGATGGCGTTCAGCTGGCACGGCGACATCTACACGCTCAGGCCCGGGAAGAACCCGGCCCGGCTCGACATCACCATCGCGGTCGACGGGCCGGGCGGCGAGCCCCGGAACGTGACAAAACGCGGCGGAGCGAGCGAGTTCGCGGTGTCGCCGGGCGGCAAGGAGGTCGCGTTCGTTGTCCGGGGCGAGGTGTTCGTCACGTCGGTCGAGTTCGGCACGACGCGGCGGATCACCAACACGCCCGAGCAGGAGCGGTCGGTCTCGTTCTCGCCGGACGGGCGGAGCCTGATCTACGCGGGCGAGCGTGACGGCTCGTGGAACGTGTACGAGTCTTCGCTGGTGGACGACGACGAGCTGTATTTCTTCAGCGCGACGAAGATCGAGGAGAAGCCGGTCGTCGCCTCCGACGCCGACGAGTTCCAGCCGGCCTATTCGCCGGACGGCGAGAAGGTCGCGTACATCTACGAGCGCGACGAGATCCGCGTGCTCGACACGGAAACGGGCGAGACGGCCACCGCGCTGCCGGGGGACAAGTTCTATTCGTATGAGGACGGGGACCTGTGGTACGAGTGGTCGCCCGACAGCCGGTGGATCGCCACGCAGTTCTACAGCCGGGGCCGGATTTTCTACACCGAGGTCGGGCTGGTGCCCGCCGACGGCGAGGGCGAGTCCATCGACCTGTCGAACTCGGGCTACGACGACCTGCAGCCCCGCTTCGCGATGGACGGCGGCGCGGTGATCTGGATGACCGACCGCTACGGCATGCGGGCCCAGGGCAGCTGGGGATCGGAGAACGACGTCGTCGCCGCGTTCCTGACGCAGGACGCCTACGACCGCTTCCGGCTGAGCAAGGAGGAATACGAGCTCCGCAAGGAACTCAAGGAAAAGAAGAAGGACGCGGACAAGGACAAGAAGAAAAAAGACGACGACGCCGACGGCGAACACGCCGAGTCGGACGACGCCGACGAGAAGGCGGGCGAAGCCGATGAAGACGACAACGACGCCGATGAGGGAGCCGACGAAGACGAGGACGCCGACGAGGTCGAGCCGATCGAGATCGAGCGGGAGGGGCTCGACGAGCGTCGCGCCCGGCTGACGCCCAATTCTTCGCTGCTCGGCGGGTTCGCGATGAGCCCCGACGGCGACAAGATCTACTACCTCGCCAAGTTCGAGAAGGGGTTCGACCTCTGGGTGCACGATTTCCGCGAGAAGTCCACGAAGATCCTCGCCAAGCTCGGCGCGTCGTCGGCATCGATGGAGATGAGCGACGACGGCGACGCGATCTTCCTGCTCGCCGACGGGTCGCTCTCGAAGATCGACGCCAACAGCGGCGAGCGCAAGGGCATCTCCTTCGCCGCCGGGATGACCGTCGATAAGGCGGCCGAGCGGGGCGGCCTGCTGGGCCACGTCTGGCGGCAGACGCTCAAGAAGTTTTACCGCCCGGACATGCACGGGGTCGACTGGTCGTACTACCTCGGGCAGTACCGCCCCAAGCTCGCCGACGTCACCAACAACCGCGATTTCGCGGTGATCCTCAGCGAGATGCTCGGCGAGCTGAACGCCTCGCACACCGGCGGCATCTATCGCCCGGGCCACAAGGACGGCGATGATTCGACCGCCTCGCTGGGCGTGATCTACGACAACACCTACGCCGGCCCGGGCGCGCGCATCGCCGAGGTGCTCGTCAACGGCCCGCTGGACAAGGCCGACCTGGGCATCGAGGCGGGCGACGTGATCACCGCCATCGACGGGACCGCGATCGGCGGGGGTGTCAATCTCTACGGCCTGCTCAACCGGAAGGCGGGTAAGCGCGTCCGGCTGACGGTGCGAGACGCCAACGGCGACGAGGCCGACCACGTCGTCAAGCCGACCTCGCTGGGCGAGGAGAACCAGCTGCTCTACGAGCGGTGGGTCCGGTCACGCGAGCAGATCGTCGAGGAACGCTCCAAGGGCCGGCTGGCGTACGCCCACGTCCGCGGCATGGACGACGCCTCCTTCCGCGCCTTCTACGAGAAGGTCATGGGCAAGTATTACGACCGCGAGGCGCTCATCGTCGACACCCGCTTCAACGGCGGCGGCTGGCTGCACGACGACCTGGCCACGTTCCTCACGGGCAAGACCTATGTCTATCTCTACCCGCGCAACGACCTCGCCCCGGGCATCGGCTATCAGGGAGACCCCGCCAAGCGGTGGACCAAGCCCTCGGTCGTGCTCATGAGCGAGAGCAACTATTCAGACGCTCACTTCTTCCCGTGGGTCTACACCGAACTGAAGATCGGCGACACCGTCGGCATGCCCGTCCCCGGCACGGCGACCGCCGTCTGGTGGGAAAGGCTCTACACGGGCGACCTCATCTTCGGTATCCCGCAGGTCGGCTCCAAGGGGGCCGACGGGAAATACCTCGAAAACCAGCAGCTCGAACCGACCTACAAGGTCCCGCTCGGGCCCGAAGACGCGGCCGCCGGCGTCGATACCCAGCTCAACAAGGCGGTCGACGTGCTGCTGGAGAAACTGGATCGCTGAGAAGAATCCCGGATGATTCTTCTGTTTCCAAAACGAGCCCCGGGCGCAAGCCCGGGTGTTTTTTCATGATCAACGGGCTTTTCTGCTCCCGGGTTTGCGCCCCGGCTTCACCGAAGCACGCTGATCGTTCATGTATTCATGTTTCATGCGCCCATGTCTGGTTCTGGACGCCGACACTGAGGCTGCGCACGCAGCCGAAATGTCGGATCGGGATGCACGAAAGATCCCAATCCGACGCTTCGCAGGCTCAGCGTCGGCGTCCAGAACATATTGGTGCGAAACGCTCTAACCGACGCGGTCGAGGATCTGCCGCGGGGTCAGCCCCTCGATCCGGATGGTTTTCTCCGGGTTCGAGGCGCCCGCGTGGAGGGTGACGCGCGCGGGCTTGACGCCCAGGGCCTTGGCGAGCAGGGTGCAGACGGCCTTGTTCGCCTTCCCGCCCTCGGGCGGGGCGGCAACGCGGATTTTCAGCCGATCACCCAGCGGGCCTGCGATCTTGTCGGCGCGTGCACCCGGGACCACCTTCACCGGCAGCAGCGAGGCCGACCCGGGGTCGTCAGGATCTGGTCGAACATCGATCATCCGCGGAGCGTATCGGGCCGAAATCTCGGGAGGAATGGTTGCGTCCGCCGGGTCGGCTGCTAGATTCGGGGGGGCGACGGGAGAACCCATGAAACGATTGCCGATTTGCCTTGTCTTTGTCATTGCTCTGTTCAGAATCGGGTCGGCTCAGACACTCGGCGAGCACCAGGTGATGGTGGTCTACGACAGCCGGGTGGCCGACAGCGTGCTGGTCGCGGAGCACTACGCCGGGTCGGCGAAGGTGCCCGGCGGGGCGGGGGGTGATCCGGGGCTGCATCCGGGGGTGCTGGTGTTCGATCTGGCGTCGGCGGGGATCCCGATCACCGCGACCAACGGGACGATCATGTACCCGGATTACCTCGCGCAGATCCGCGACCCGATCCGGGCGCACCTGATCGCGAACAACCTCGTCTACCGCGTGCGGAGCCTCGTGCTGTGCAAGGGGCTGCCCCACCGCATCGACGACCCGAACAACCCCGGCATCGGGGATCAGCCCGGGCAGTTCGGCTCGCTGTGGGTGAGCGGGCACGCGGTCTCGGCTTCAGTCGACAGCGAGCTGGTGATGCTCTGGCAGGACCTGAATGAGACACAGGTCGACGCGTTCCGGACGGCCGACGGGGGGTACATCCGCAGCCCGATGTGGCGCCAGTCGAGGCCGATCAACACGTGGACGAACAAGAACATCCGCGTGCAGAAACACTGGGCGTTCCTGGTGTCGGGCAACGCGCTGCGGACGATCGGCGACGACCCGACGCAGCTGCTCACGCCGGGCGACATGCTGCTGGTGTGCCGGCTCGACGGGCACTCGGTCGCGGATGTCATCGGGATGCTCGACCGCGCACAGAACGTGGTGTACGACGTGGACAACTCGGCGTTCGTGCTCGACGAGAGCGACTCGAACGGCGTCGCGGACACCGACCCCAACAACGAGCTGGACAACATCAACGACCCGCTCAGCAAGGACGACGACTACGAGGTGACGCGGGACATCCTGCTCGCCGACGGGCGGTTCAACCCGGCGATGGTGCACTACGACGCCCAGCGGACCGTGTCTCACTTCTCCGTCGGGCCGAACGTCGATTTCGGGGGTCAGGGGCTGCTGATCACGGACCCGCTGATCCTGCTGACGCACTACGGGCGGAACCACATCGGCCGGCCGAGCAATGTCGAGTTGTACGAGGAATCGTTCAACCTCAGGCCCGGGGCGGTGTTCAGCACGATGGAATCGTTCAACGGGCGGGCGTTCAACGGGCTGGGGACGCTCGTGCAGCAGGCGCAGGTGTCGGATTTCATCGCCTCGGGCGGGACGTTCGGCATCGGGATGGTCTGGGAGCCGTTCGCCCAGACCGTGCCCGACAGCAACCGGATCGTGCGCAACTTCATGCTCGGCGGGCTGACGTGGGCGGAGGCGGCGTACACGGCGATCCCCGCGATCTCGTGGATGCACGTCGTCATCGGCGACCCGCTGGCCAGGCCCATCCTGTCGAGCGACGACATCAACGGCGACGGACGCGTGGACATCGAGGACCTGTACGCGTTCGAGGCCAATCCGGTGGATATCAACCGCGACGGGGTCGCCGACAACACCGACCGGCAGCTGCTGACCGACTCGATCCGGGTGCCGCTGCAACAGACGTTCGATTACGGGCGGCGTTGAGCGCACGCCGGCGCACGCGGCTCTGCGCACGGGTGTGCGCACGGATCGGGGTGCTCCGGCGTACATTGCACTTCCATGCCGAGACCACCGAGATCACCCAGACCATCGCGCCGGGGGCCGCAGGGGCGACCCGATCGCACCGAGGCGCAGATCCGCCGGGCGATGGCGCTGTTCACCTCGGGCGACCGCGGCGGGTGCCTGGCTTTACTGCAACGGCTGATCGCGGCGGGGGGTGGTGATTCCCGGCTGCACCGACTGGCGGCGTTCGTGCTGCACGACGCGCGCGAGTATGACCGGGCGCTCTACCACGCCGAGAAGGCGGTGGCGCTGAACCCGAAAGGTTCGCAGGCGCGCACGATGCTGGGGATCGTGCTCGACTCGATGGGGCGCGGCGACGAGGCACTCGCGGCGATGCGTCAGGCGGTGGAATTGAACCCGCGCGACGCCGAGGGGTGGACGACCCTCGGCTCGGCGCTCGACGCGCGCGACCTGTTCGATGAATCGATCGATGCGCACAAGCGGGCGCTGTCGATCAACCCGGGGCACGTCGCCGCGGCGATGAACCTGTCGTTGGCGTTGCTGGCGACGGGCCGGGCGCGCGAGGCGGTGGACCTCGTGCGAGCGCACGCGAGCAGGCACCCCGGCGACGAGCGCCTCGCCCAGCGGCTGGCGTTCTGCCTGAACTACGACGACCGCGCGACGCGGGGCGAGATCAACGCGGCCCACCGGGCGTGGGGGGCGTTCGTCGAGAAGCGCGTCCGGCCGATGACGCCGCGGGCCGAGGAAAAAGACATTCTGCGGATCGGGCTGATGTCGCCCGATTTCCGGCGGCATTCGGTGTCGCACTTCGTCCGCCCCGTGCTCGAAAGGCTCGACCGCGGGCGGTTCGAGGTGCACGCGTTGTTTACGTCGACCCGGGCGGATGAGGTGACGGATTCGTTGCGCCCGCTGGCCGACGCGTGGCACGACGTCGGGGCGTTGACGGAGACGGAACTGGCCGAGCATATCCGCGGCGCGGGCATCGACATCCTCGTCGATCTGTGCGGGCATTTCGCGGGGAGCCGGCTGGGCGCGTTGGCGCGGAAGCCCGCGCCGGTGCAGATCACCTGGCTGGGATATCCGGGTACGACGGGGCTGAGACGGGTCGATGCGCGGCTGGTCGACGGCCTCACCGACCCGGCGTGGGCGGATGAATTACCCCAAAACGAGCGTGAATCGGAGCGACTGGTCCGGCTCGACCCGTGTTTTCTTTGTTACACCCCGCCGGCCGACGCCCCCGAGCCGGGAGACCGGGCCCGTCGCGACGGCGAGCCGATCACGTTCGTGTCGTTCAACGACGCAAAGAAGATCAGCCCGGCGACACTCGACATGTTCGCCGGTGTGCTGGCGCGGGTCGAGGGTTCGAGGCTGCTGCTCAAGTGCGGGGCGCTGGGAGTTGAGAGCGTCGCGCGACGGTTCGCCGCGGAATTCGAGACGCGGGGCGTCGACCCGGCCCGTGTCGTGTTCGAGGGGCACACGCCCTCGCAGGCGGAGCACCTCGCGGCCTACCGCGGCGCGGACCTCGCGCTGGACACCTTCCCCTACGGCGGGACGACGACGACGTGCGAGGCGCTGTGGATGGGCGTGCCCGTGATTTCGCGCGCGGGCGAGACGCACGCGTCGCGGGTGGGGCTGAGCCTGCTGACGAACATCGGCCTGCCCGAGCTGGTGGTTGACAGTGAACAGGGCTTTGTTGATCTCGCGGCCTCGATCGCGCTCGACCCCGACCGGCTGGCGGCGCTCCGTTCGGGGCTGCGGGGGCGTGTCGCGCGCTCAACGCTGGTCGACGCGGCCGGCTTCGCGGGCCGGTTCGCCGGCGTCTGTTCGGCGCTGTGGGGGATGGCCGAGAGCGGGCCGGGGTGATCGGCGGGGTTGATCGGGCCCGGGCGCCAACAATGCCGCATGTCGATCACCTGGCTGGCGTCCTACCCGAAGAGCGGGAACACCTGGCTCCGGTTCCTGCTGGCGAACATCATCGCGGGCGGGCCGCCCTCGTCCAGCGCCGACGTGGCCCGGCTGATCCCGGACATCCATCGCCCCGGCGACATGGAGGGCGTCTCGGGTGACGTGTTCATCAAGACCCATTTCATGCGCACGGATTCGCACCCGCGCATCGACGAGACGGCCCGGGCGGTGCACATCGTCCGCCATCCGCGGGACGTGCTGCTCAGCGCGTTGAACTACCGCCGGATGGAGGGCGTGATCGAGGACATGACCGACGAGCGGTATGCCCGCGTGTTCATCGCGTCGGCGGGCGACCCGCTCTGGGCCAGGCTCGGGTACGGCTCGTGGGTGCAGCACGCGGCGAGCTGGTCGCAGGCGACGGCGTGGCCCGTGCTGACGATCCGGTACGAGGACCTCAAGGCCGACACCGCGGGGACACTCCGGCGAGTCCTCGACTTCGTCGGGCTGGAGGCGACGCCGGACGCGATCGACCGTGCGGTGTCGCGGTCGTCGTTCGAGAATCTGCGTGCGCTCGAGGTCCGCGAGCGTTCGTCGAACGGGCCGACGATTTTCCCGGGTACGAAGGCCGACATGCGGGCTGGTCGGTTCTTCTTCAACAAGGGGGCCACGGGGCAGACGCTCGACGCGATCGGTGATGGGCTGGACGAGGCGCTTGTCGCGCGGTTCGGCCCGGCGATGTCGCGTCTGGGCTATGCGCCCGACGGCTGATCGTCTCCGGCGCGTCGTTTCTCGAGGGCGCGTTTGATTTCGTAGGCGCGGTCCTCGGAGATGGGGTATTTCGAGATCAGCACGAACGAGACGAGCCCGAGGGCGATCGGGATGCCGATCTCGAAGACGCGCATCATCAGCATGGTGTGGTCGGTCTGCACGTCGGCCTTCTCGTCGAAACCGGTCGCCCGGATGAGCAGCCCGGCGGCGAAGTAGGCGCCGGCCATGCCCATCTTCATGAACCACCAGAACACGGCGTAGTAGGAGCCCTCGCTGCGTTTGCCCGTGTGCAGCTCGTCCTCGTCGCAGACGTCGGCGACCATGGCGCTGGCGAGCGTGAAGAACATCAGCATCCCGGCGCTGAGCATGACCGTGGGGATGAGCAGAAGCCAGGGGTGCCCGGGGTCGTAGCAGAAGATCTTGCTGAACTGCGCGCCGAGCATCAACGCCACGGCGAACGAGAGGGTGCGCGTCTTGCCGAGGAGGGCGCTGAGCCAGTTGAGCGGGAAGACGGCCAGCACGGCGGTCACGCCCCAGGCCGTTCCGATCCACCCCATCAGCTGCGAGGCGTGGGTCTTGTCGCTGTTGTAGAGGTAGAAGATGGTGATGTAGTTGGCGAAATTGTTGACGAGGTTGAAGCCCAGCACGGTCGCGAAGATGATCGCGACGAGGATCAGGAACGTGCGGTTGCGCATGGTGATCTTCAGCCGGGCCCACATGGGGACGCGGTCCTGCTTGGCGACGTGCTCGAACTGCCGCTCCTTGCACAGAGCGAAACAGAGCACGGCGAAGATGACCACGATCACCGCGGCGAGGTACCCCACGCGCCGCATCCCGTCGACCTCGTCGCCTCCGGCTTTGAAGAAGGGGCGGTTCGCCATCGCGTAGAACCACGGCGTGATCATCGCGCCGAGGTTCCCGATGAAGCTCTTGGCGCTGAAGAGCCGGGTGCGCTCGTGATAGTCGGGGGTCATCTCCATGCCCAGCGCGCCGTGGGGGATCTCGAAGATCGTCACCGCGGTGTAGAACAGAAGCGACATCACCAGGAAATACCAGAACTGGCTCATCGCGTCCCAGTCTCGCGGGACGGCCCACATGGCGACGAACGTCCCCGCGACCGCGAACCCGCCGAGCAGGATGTAGGGCCGGCGCCTGCCCCAGGGCGTGCGGGTGTTGTCGGAGATGTGCCCCATGATGGGGTCGGTGATCGCGTCCCAGAAGCGGGGGACCATCTGCGCGACACCGACCAGCACGACGCTGACCCCCAGCCCGACGTTGACGATCAGACCCGAGAGCTGGCCCACGGAGTTGAACAGCGCAATGGGCACGAACCCCCCGAGGCCGTACGCGATGATCTGCACCCACGGGATGCGGTCGCGTTCGGCGGTGCGGTGGTGTTCGTGGGTCATGCCGGGGTGTCGTGGGCTTGTGTGTGCCGGGCGCGATCGACCGGGCAGGCTTTGCACATGATCGGGCAAGTGGGGTGCATTGTAATCGTTTACATTTGCGAAAAAAGCCCGGCGTGGCATTTTTCAGCGATTGCTTTTTGTGCGGGTTGGCGTGGGTTGGAGCGTTCTGGGTGCGGTGGATGCGGCCGGATCTTCTGGTGGTGGGGTGGTGAATCCGCCTCCAAACGTCCGTTTCTTGCTACCATTGTTTCTCAACCGTGAGGGAGGCCGGATGTGGGGGATCGGCGACCAACCCGGGCCGGATTCGACCGGCGAGAAACGCCGGGTTCTGCTGACCCATGACGAATATCTCGGGCATCGGCTGCGTCTGCACGCGGTGTCCCGTGCGGTGGTCGTGGTGGTGATCCTGGCCGGTGCGTGGCTCGCGGGTCCGCTGTTCGGCGTCCGGGGGCTGGATGCGGCGGGGTTGAGCGGGCTGGCGCTGGCGATCGCCTGTTACGACGCCGTGATCTTGTGGCTCATCCGTCCCCGGCTGGCACCGGAGCGGACGGTGGGGGCGCTGCCGATGCTCCGCGGGGTGCTTTTCGGCTCCATTCTGCTCGACTACATCGCCCTGACGGTCGCGATCTGGATGCTGGGCGGGTCGCGCAGCCCGTTTCTCGCGTTTTATCTCTTCCACGTGATCATCGCCTCGTTGCTGCTCTCGCGGTCGGCGGCGTGGGCGGCGGCGATCGTCGCGTGGCTCTTGCTGGCGGCCCTCGTCGCCGGGGAATACTCCGGGTTGCTCCCGCCGCGCGTGCCCCGGGGGCTGACCCCCGGCGGCTGGTGGCTGCACGACGGCACCCCCCCCGACGGGCGGTATCTGTTGGCCGTGCTCGGTGTGTACGGCGTGCTGTTCCTGCTCACCGCGGCGTTGCTCACCGGGATCGCCGAGATGCTCCGCCGGGGCGAGCGGGCGTGCCGCGAGAGTGTCCGGCAGTTTGAGCGACTCAGCGAGCTGCGCCGCGATTTCCTGCATATCACGACGCACAATCTCCAATCCCCGGTCGGGGCGGTCACCATGCTGCTGCGGAATCTCGAATCGGGCCTGTGCGGGCCGCTCGCTGACAACCAGCGGGATCAGGTCCGCCGGGCGCTCGCCCGGCTCGACGAGCTGTCGGCGTTCCTCGCGGACCTGAGAACCCTCACGCTTGTCGAGGGCGAAAGGGCCGAGCTGCGGACCGATCGAGTCGATATACGCGCGTTGCTCTCCGAGCTGATCGAGGCGAACTCGGAGGCCGCCGCCGCACGGGGGCACACGGTCGTGCTCGAGACCGCGGACCCGCTGCCGATCATCAGGACGAGCCAGCGTCTGCTGCGGGAGGCCGTCGCGAACTACATCACCAACGCGATCAAGTACACCCCCGACGGAGGGACGATCCGCGTCCGGGCGATGCCGGCCGAGTGGGAGGCCGACGCGACTTCGAAACCGGCGCGGGCCGTCCGGATCGAGGTCGTCGACAACGGCATCGGCATCCCGCAAGCGGATCAGCCTCGGCTGTTCAACGAGCGTGTCCGGCTCGCGACGGACGACCCGCGTCTGGGCCGGGTCGAGGGGACCGGGCTCGGTCTGTCGATCGTGCGCCGCGTGATCGACGCGCTCGGCGGGCGGGGCGGCGTGCGGAGCGAGCCCGGCCGGGGCAGCACGTTCTGGATCGAGCTGCCGGCGGGTTGAGGCCCGCGGCGTACAACGAATCGGTGTGGCGTCCGCCGGTCAGCCCAGAACCACGAGCGGGTCGCGGTCGGACTCGCTGACACGGAACTCGACGCCCTGCATCTGCCGGCCGAGGCGTGTCCCGAGCCGCGGGAGATAGCCGCGTTCCGTATTCGTGTGGCCGGCGAGCAGGACGGCCATCCCGCGAGCGGTCGCGGCGATGACGCGATGGTGCGTCATCTCACCGGTAACGAAGAGTTGGCAGCCGCCCTCGATGGCGCTCTCGATCAGGTCTCCCCCCGAGCCCGGCACGACACCGATTTTGTGCAGGGGGGTCTTTTCGTCCATCCCCTCCGGCAGGGCGTACCTGATCCGGCTGGCGCCGAGGTGCGCCCGCAGCTTGGCGCCGATCTCGGGCACGGTGGCGGGCTGGTCGAGCGCGAGCCGCCGCCCGGTGCCCGTCGAGCGGTCCGGCTTGGGGAGCAGCTCGTAGACATCGAACGCGGGTTCTTCGTATGGGTGGAACTGCCGGAGCGTTTCGATCACCAGCGGGAGGACGAATTTCGAGCAAACCATCTCGAGGCGGACTTCCTCGACCCGTTCCAGTCGGCCCGGCTCGCCGATCACCGGGTTGGTGCCGGGCGTGCCGAGGAAGGTGCCCTGTCCCTCGACGGCGAACGAGCAGACCTCGTATTCGCCGATCCGCCCCGCGCCCGCGGTCGCCAGCGCCCCACGCAGCTGCTCGACGGCGTCGGCGGGGACGAAGACGACGATCTTCACTTCCTGCGTCTTCTCGTTTTCCTGAAGGGGCACGAGCGCGCGCACATCGCACGAGATCCGGTTCTCCCCGTCATCCGTCCCGGACCCGGCGATGCCCTCGCAGAGCCAATCGGTGACCCCGCCTCGGGCCGAGTCGATCGCCGTGTGCGGGCTGTAGATCGCGATGCCCGATTCGATCGCGCGGCGGATGATCCGCTCGGTGTTCGTCTCGTCGGTCAGCTTCGCCAGGGGCTCCCAGATCGGCGGGTGGTACGCGATGATCGCCGAGGCCTTCATCGCGATTGCCTCGTCGAGCACGCGTCGGGTCAGGTCGATGGTCAGCAGCACCGGGCCCGCGAGCTCACGCGACGGGTCGCCGACCTGCAGCCCGACCCGGTCCCACGGCTCGGCGCCCGTCGGGGGCGCGATCCGTTCGATCGCCTCGATGAGATCGGCAACCTTGTGTGACATACCTGACCCTTTCATCAGTATTGCGAGTCTACGCCCGGGCCGCGGTGCCCGCCGATTATCATCACACCGTGCCGCCCGGGACACTCCATCTCCTTGCCCACGCGAAAATCAACCTTGCTTTGACGGTTGGACCACCCGGAGCAGGGGGTTTGCACCCGATTGCCAGCTGGATGACGCCCGTCACACTCGCGGACGAAATCGTGGTGACGCGGATCGGGGATGGGCACGCGCCGGTCTTCGAACGTCGGTTCGCGGACGGGACCCCGGTGCCCTGGCCCGAGGAATCGGATCTCGTCGTCCGTGCGCATCGCGCGGTGGAGCGGGTCGCCGGGCCGTTGCCGGTGCGGGTTTCGGTGGTCAAGCACATCCCGGCCGGGGGGGGGCTGGGTGGTGGG
>JALWOY010000043.1 GCA_027083355.1 Phycisphaerales bacterium
GGCTCATTCTGGGGGGAGGGCGTCATCGCCGGAGTGTAGAACCCGGCGGGGCGGGCGACTTTTCGGTTATCCGTAGGGCCCGGCGTCCGTGTTGCCGTTGATACAGGACGGGACCGACGACACCGAGGGCTCGACATGCTCATCCGCGACCATATGACGACGCACGTGATCACCGTTTCGATGGACGCCACGCTGGGCGACGTCCAAAGGGTGTTCGAGGCGGCGTCGTTCCATCACCTGATCGTGACCGAGCACGGGAAGGTGGTCGGGGTGATGTCCGACCGGGATCTGCTCAAACACATCAGCCCGTTCGTGGGGAAGATGGCCGAGCGTCGTCAGGACCTTGCGAGTCTCGAACGGAAGGTGCACCAGGTGATGAGCCGGGGGGTGCACACGATCGGCCCGGACGAATCGGTGGCCGAGGCGGGGCACCGCATGCTCCGCGACGGGATCTCGTGCCTTCCGGTGGTGGACGAGAAGGAGCACCCGATCGGGATCATCACGATCCGCGACGTGGCGAAGATCGCCATCGAGATGCTGGGCGATTTCCTGCGCGATGTCGACGAGGCGGCGTGATCACACCGGCTGCTTCGCCTCGTTGAGCTTCTTGCGGATCACCGTCTGCAAGATCCCGCCGTTGCGTGAATATTCCAACTCCACGGCCGTGTCGATGCGGAGCGTGGTCGTGAACTCAAACGACGTGCCGTCGGGACGCGTTGCCTTGACGGTGATGTCCTGCCGCGGCGACAAGTCCGAAGGCAGAGCGATGTCGAATGTCTCGTCGCCGGCGATGCCGAGGCTCTCGGCGTTCTGCCCGTCCTTGAACACCAACGGGAGCACACCCATGAACACGAGGTTGCTCCGGTGGATGCGCTCGAAACTCTCGGCGATCACCGCACGCACGCCCAGCAGCATCGTGCCCTTGGCGGCCCAGTCGCGGCTCGAACCCATCCCGTAGTCCTTGCCCGCGATAACCACCAGCGGGATGCCGGCGGCCTTGTAGTCCATCGCGGCGTCGTAGATATATTCGACGGGGGCCTCGGCGAGCGTGTTGCCCTTGGTGAAGTTGCGCGTCCACCCGCCCTCGGGCTGGTTGTCGCCGTCGCGGGCGATGCGGTTCTTGACGCGGACGTTGGCGAAGGTGCCGCGGGTCATCACGCGGTCGTTGCCCCGGCGTGAGCCGTAGGAGTTGAAGTCCGTGGGCCGGACGCCCATCGAGATGAGGTACTGCCCGGCTGGCGTCTCCGGCTCGATCCTCCCGGCGGGGCTGATGTGGTCGGTCGTCACGCTGTCGCCCAGCAGGCAGAGCACGCGGGCGCCCGAGACGGGGCTGAACCCCGGCGCGGTTTCGGCCATGCCCTCGAAGAACGGCGGGTTCTGGATGTAGGTCGATTTCTCGTCCCACGGGTACAGCTCGCTGGCCGACACCGGCACGCGGTTCCACATCTCGTTCTCGTCGTAGACGTGCGCGTATTTCCGCTTGAACTGCTCGGGCGAGACACACTCGGCCTTGACGGCGTCGATCTCGGCCCGCGTCGGCCAGATGTCCTTCAGCCAGACCGCCTTGCCGTCCCCGGTGTGTGTCAGCGGCTCGTTGTAGGGGTCGATGTCGATCCGGCCGGCGAGGGCATACGCCACCACCAGCGGCGGGCTGGCCAGGAAATTCGCCTTGATCGCCGGGTGGACGCGGCCCTCGAAGTTGCGGTTGCCGGAGAGGATCGAGGCGACGGCGAGGTCGGCCTCGTTGATCGCGGATTCGATCTCGGGCGGGAGCGGGCCGGAATTGCCGATGCACGTCGTGCAGCCGTAGCCGACGGTCTGGAAGCCGACGGAGTCGAGGTCCTCGGTCAAGCCGGACTTGTTGAGGTATTCGGTGACAACCTTGCTGCCGGGGGCGAGGCTGGTCTTGACCCACGGCTTGCGGGTCAGCCCGAGCGCGTGGGCCTTGCGGGCGACCAGGCCCGCGGCGATGAGGACGTCGGGGTTCGAGGTATTGGTGCAGCTGGTGATCGCGGCGATGACGAGCGAGCCGTGCGACAGTTCGCTGGTCATGCCGGGCTTCTCGCCGGTGCGTTCGGCGGTGTGGCAGACGACGGCTTTGGCGTCGGTCTTGTCCGACGCGACGCCGAGGCCCTGCGGGCCCATCGGGGCGGTGAGCATCTCTTTCCAGGCATTTTTCAGGTTGGTCAGCTCGATGCGGTCCTGCGGGCGTTTCGGCCCGGCGACGCACGGCTTGACCGTCGAGATATCCAGCTCGAGCACGGCGGCGAACTCGGGCTCGGGCGCATCCGGGGTCCAGAAGAAGCCCGCGGCTTTGGCCCACGCCTCGGTCAGGGCGACCTCTTCTTCGGTCTTGGCGGTGAAGCGGAAGTATTCGATCGTCTTTTCATCGATGGGGAAGAACCCGCACGTCGCGCCGTATTCGGGGGCCATGTTGGCGATGGTGGCCCGATCGGGCACGCTCAGCTCGGCCATGCCCGGGCCGAAGAACTCGACGAACTTCTCGACCACGCCGTGGGCTCGGAGCATCTGGGTGACGGTGAGGACGAGATCGGTCGCGGTGGCGCCCTCGGGGAGTTTGCCGGTGAGTTTGAACCCGACGACCTCGGGGGTGAGCATGTAGACGGGCTGGCCGCACATGACGGCCTCGGCCTCGATGCCCCCGACGCCCCAGCCCAGCACGCCCACGCCGTTGATCATGGTCGTGTGGCTGTCGGTGCCGACGAGCGAATCGGGGTAGACGGTGGTGGTGCCGTCGCGGTCGTCGGTCTTGGTCAGGCACCCCCGGGCCAGATATTCGAGGTTCACCTGGTGCACAATCCCCGTCGCCGGCGGCACGGCGCGGAAGTTGTCGAGCGATTCCTGGCCCCACTTGAGGAACGAGTAGCGCTCGTTGTTGCGCTCGAACTCCTTCTCGGCGTTGATCGTCAGGGCGACCTTGGTCGCGAAGTCGTCGACCTGCACGGAGTGGTCGATGACGAGGTCGCACTGCACATCCGGGTTGATCTGTTTCGGGTCGCCGCCGAGGTTTTTCATCGCGTCGCGCATCGCGGCGAGGTCGACGACGCAGGGCACGCCGGTAAAGTCCTGGAGCACGACGCGGCCCGGCATGAACGGCATCTCGGTCTTGTTCACGTTTTTGGGGTCGTACTGGGCCAGCCCGGAGACGTCGTCGTTGGTGACGATGAACCCGTCGAGGTTGCGCAGCTGGGCCTCCAGCAGCACGCGGATCGAGTACGGCATCCGGTCGATGTTGCCGAGGCCCTTGTCCTGGAGAGCCCGGATGTTGTAGTAGGTGTATGTTTTGCCGTTGACGTCGAGTGTCGATCGGGCGTTGAACGGGTCGGCTGCCATGCGTGTGCTCCTTCGAAGGTTCGTTCCTACAGAGCCTAGCCCGGTAAGTGTTCGGAAGGCACGGGGAGCGGGCGATCCGCGTCCGATATCCGGTTGAAACAAGGGGCCGCGTCCCTGTTTTTGGGGTCATCCATTGTGAACCAGTCGCCCCTCGGGTAGTGTCTCCGGGCGGGAAGAGAGATTGCAGGTTCACCCCGCGTATCGAATACCCGAGGATGGTGCCACAGCATACCGATTCGGCTGTGACAATCGCGGCCGATTTGCGCTTCATGCGAACAAACCCGTGGGAGGTTCATCAGATGCCATCAAGTCGTTTACTGGCCGCTGCTGCGGCGGGGCTTTCGGCCGTCTTTGTCGGTTTCGCCGCCGGCGACGTGATCTACGTCGACCACGCCGCCACGGGGGCGAACACGGGGAATAACTGGACGGACGCGTACACCTTCCTGTCCTCCGCTTTCTCGGCGGCGTCCGACGGCGACGAGATCTGGATCGCGGAGGGCCGGTACACACCGCCCTCGAATAGTTGGTGGTTCGTCAACGAAACGATCGATATCTACGGGGGGTTCGTTTCGGGCGCGACGGATATCAATGATCGCGATCCGGTGGCCCACAGGACCATCCTCGACGCGGACATCAATCAGGACGACGGCCCCGACCACACGAACAAGGCCGACAACGCGCCGGGCATCCTGGTGATCGGCGCAGAAACCAACGTGCTGGGCGATATCAAACTCTCCGGGCTTGTCATCAAGAACTCGGGCAGCCGGTCCGCGGTCATCGCCTACGCCACCCTGCTCGACATCGACACGTGCCGATTCTCGGGGAATCTGAGTACTGTGGATATAGGCACCTCGGTGGCCGGGGCCGCGATCCGGTTCATGAATGGGAACCAGATCCGCATCCTCGACTCGGTTTTCATCAACAATCGGTGCGAGGCTGGACTCACCTGGGCCACACGCGGCTACGCCGCGGCGGTGTTTGTTCAGTCGCACGGGGATCAAGTGGTCATCCGGAGGAGCGAGTTCCGGGACAACGTGGTCAACTCGACGACGAGCGCAACCGGGGGTGCCCTTTACCTCAACGTCAGCGGGAACAACGGCGGCACCGCCGCGATCACGGACTGCGTTTTCGTCGGCAACAGCGTGATCGGCGAAGCCGGCGAGGCGACAGGCGGGGCGTTCTATCTCTTCGGGGCGGCGTCCACTGTCGTCCGGGACTGTCTGTTCGATTCGAACACGGTCTCGGCCGTTCTCGACGTCGAGAGCGGCGGGGTCTACATCGATTCCGACACGATCGAGATGACCCGCTGCGACTTCATCGGCAACCATGCCGAAGACCGCGGCACCACGGGCAACACCGTCGGCGGCGGGGCGTTCCTCGCCTCGGACAGCTTCCAGGGCCGGATCGACGTCCAGTCCTGCCGGTTCCTCGGGAATGTGTGCGACCGTGCTCACGGCGGGGGGCTCGTGCTCGACATGCCCTTCCAGTCCCCGCCCCTCTCTGCTCGGGTGATCAACTCGTTCTTCTCGGGCAACCGTGCCGGGCTCGGGGGCGGGCTTTACTCAGAGGCGAATCTCGAAGTCATCAACTCGACCTTTGTGGGCAACGACGCGACGGCGGCCCCGGCCGAAGCCCGCGGCGGCGCGATCTACGCCGAGAACGCCAGCAACATCTACGACCCGCCCGTCATGAACAACTCGATCATGTGGGGCAACACGTCCACCGGCGGTTTGCTGCAAGCCGCTCAGATCTATTCGAACTTCCCGGCCGTGGACATCAATCACTGCATCGTCGAGGGGTGGACCGGCAACTTGGGCGGCGTGGGCAACTCCGGCAGCGACCCGCTGTTCGCCAACCCGGACGGCTTCGATGACGTCTTCGGCACCCCGGACGACCAGCCTGACGTCATCAAGTTCAGCCCCGCGATCGATCAGGGCGACAACGGCGTCCTCCCCGCCGACACCGGCGACCTCGACGACGACGGCGACACGGCCGAGTTGATCCCGCTCGATATCTCCGGTCAGCCCCGCCTCCACGATGATGTCGATATCGCCGGGGTGGGGGCCGAGCCCAACGTCGATATCGGCGCGTCCGAGTTCCAGCGGCGCTCCTGCCCGGCGGACCTGGATGTGAACGGGATTCTGGACTTGTTCGACATCAACGCGTTCGTCACGGCGTTCTCGGCGATGGACCCCGCGGCGGACCTCGACGGGAACGGGGTGCTCGATCTCTTCGACATTGTGTTCTTCATCGGGATCTTCAACGCGGGCTGCCCGTGACGGAGTGGACGGGGGCTCCGGGGCGGTTTCTGTCGGCCGGGGGCGGACGGGCGGGCCGGGCCGCGTTATCCTGCCGGTATGTTGCGGTCTTTGATTGTGATCGGGAGTGGTTTCGTGCTGGCCTCGGCGGCCCCGGTCGCCTCGGCCCAGGAGTTCATCCTGGACGATCGGGGCGAGTTCGTCGCCGATTCGTCACCCGAGCCCGGCACCGACGAGTGGACCCTCGCCCAAGCTGCGGCGGCGCTCGCCCGGGACGAGCCGAGCAAGGCCCGCGGGCTGCTCGACCCGTGGATCGAGGCCCACAAGCGCACGGACAACCCGCTGCTGGCCCGTGCGTATCTGCTCCGGGGCGACGCGCTGGTCATGGAGCATGACGAATACCTCGCGCTGTACGACTACGAGGCCGTGATCAAGCAGTTCCCGGATTCGGAGTCCTTCCCGACCGCGGTCGTGCGCGAGATGGATATCGCCCAGAAGTACCTCGACGGGATGAAACGCAAGCTATGGGGGCTGTTCCGTGTCGAGTCGGCCCGCCGGCTTGGTGAAGAACTGATGATCCGCGTGCAGGAACGCATGCCCGGCAGCAAGGTCAGCGAGGAGGCGGCGATCCGTCTCGCCGAGTATTACTACAAAACCCGTCGGCTCGCGCTGGCGGCCGAGATGTTCGACATCTTCCGGACGAACTACCCGGACAGCGAGTACGGCAAGCAGGCGCTGCTCGGGCAGATCTACGCAAACATTGCCCAGTTCAAGGGCCCCTCTTACGACGCCTCGAAACTCGTCGATGCCAGGCTGCTGCTCGACCGTTTCGTGCGTGAATACCCGGCCGATGCGCTCAAGGACGGGATCGCCGAGGGGTTGGGGGCACGGATCGATGAATCCCGCGCACAGCAGATGCTCGAAACGGCCCGGTGGTACCTCCGCCGGGATGACGAGCCCTCGGCGCGGTTCATGTTCAGGCGCCTTCTCCGCAGGCACCCCTCGACCGGGGCGGCGCAGGCGGCCCTCCGCATCATGCAGGACCGCGGATGGATCGAGTCGCCGCGGCAGACCGGCGGGAACACCGGGGAGGGCGGGTCGTGATCGCCGCGGCGCGGGTCATCAGGGCCGGTCTGCTCGCCACGCTGCTGCTGGCCACGGCGGGGTGCGCATCGAACCCGCACAAGGGCTATGTGTTCGGCAGCACATACGACTCGTCCGTGCGCACGATCGCGGTCCCCGTGTTCGACAACGCCTCGTACACCCCCGGTCTGGAGCGGACCCTCACCGAGGCGATCATCAAGCGGATCCAGTCGAGCACGCCCTGGCGGATCGTCGGGCGTTCGTCGGCCGACACCGTGTTGACGGGGACGATCGAGGATGTCCGCTACGAGCAGCTGACACGAACCCGGGGCACGGGCTTCGTGCAGGAACAGATGCTCACGCTCTCGGCGGGGTTCACATGGCGCGATAACCGCACCGGGGAGACCCGCGTGCGGCGTGAGCATTTTTCCGCGACAACCACGTTCACGCCCGCACGGGGTCTGGACGGCGAGCCCGGCGAGCGGGTCGAGATCGGTCAGCGGGCCGCGGTCGACGAACTGGCCCGGGCGATCGTGGCCGAACTCCGGTCGGACTTCTGATCCGGGGGGTGGATCTGCCCGATCTGGTGGTATCCCCGATCGGGCGGAGCAACCCCGCGTGCCCCGCCGCGGGGGGCTCCCTAACGTTGTGGGTACGCAGAGGCCCCGCGGGGGGTCGACGAGGGGTTACAGGAGCATCACTTGTCGCCGATCCAGACACAACCGAACCAGACCACACCGAGGGCCGACGGGGGCCTGTTGTTCTTCGCCGATCAGCCCGGCCCGCATGGAGGCGGGGGTTCCGGGAGTTCCGGGGGTTCCGGGGGTTCCGGGGGACCGGGGGGCGGACCGGGCAAAGGCAACGGTCCGGGCGGCAAGCCGCCCTCGCCGACGGGCGGCAAGGGGCCCGATAACGGGCGTGGGCTTTTCGGGTTCATCATGCTCTTGTTGCTCGGGGCGATGCTCATCACGGTGTTCACCTATTCGGGTGGTGGTCAGCAGGTTTCG
>JALWOY010000044.1 GCA_027083355.1 Phycisphaerales bacterium
CGCTTGGCGGTCTTGCGGGCCGGGCTCTTGCGGCTCGTGGCCTTCTTCGAGGCGACCTTCCGTTTGGCGGTCTTGCGGGCCGGGCTCTTGCGGCTCGTGGCCTTCTTCGAGGCGACCTTCCGTTTGGCGGTCTTGCGGGCCGGGCTCTTGCGGGCCGTGGCCTTCTTCGAGGCGACCTTCCGTTTGGCGGTCTTGCGGGCCGGGCTCTTGCGGGCCGTGGCCTTCTTCCCGGCGACCTTCCGTTTGGCGGTCTTCTTCACCGGGCTCTTGCGGGCCGAAGTCTTCTTCGCGGCGGTCTTGCGTTTGGTGGTCTTTTTCGCCGTGCTCTTGCGGGCGGCGGTTTTACGGGCTTTGGAAGGGGATTTTTTCGCGGTCTTCTTCGCGGCGCTCTTTGTGGTTCGTCGCGTCGTGCGTTTCGAGGTGGTGCGACCGGCGGCGTGCCGGCGTGATGTGCTCCTGGTGGCCATGTTGATATCTCCTATATATGGACGGTTGGATTCCGTTCCCGCGACTCCATCGACCGACACCGCACGCTTCATCACTTTCAGCCCAAAAGAAGTGACGAATCTCTCCATGACTTCAACAAAACCTGTTCCCGACCCGATTTTTCAAGGCGCACACCGCCTCGCGCCGAGCGCGGCCGGCCAACGATCACCCCGGAGAGCCCATGCCCGGATCACCCCCCTGGAGCCCGACCTCGTGGCGGCAACGCCTTCAGGCGCAGCAAGTGCGCTATGACGACCGCGACGCCGTGGAGGCGGCCGCGAAGAAACTCGCGAGCCTTCCGCCTTTGGTCACGTCCTACGAGATCGAGCGGCTGAAGAGCGAGATCGCCGACGCCCAGCGCGGCGGGCGGTTCATCCTGCAGGGGGGCGACTGCGCCGAGACACTGGCCGACTGCCGGCCCGAGGTCATCACCGCCAAGCTCAAGATTTTGCTCCAGATGAGCCTCGTGCTGATTCATGGGCTGAAGAAGCCGGTCACGCGTGTCGGCCGATTCGCGGGGCAGTACGCCAAGCCCCGGTCCAGCCCCACCGAAAAGGGTGTCGTCGGCGGGGCCGAGGTCGAGCTGCCGTCGTACTTTGGTGATCTTGTCAACCGGGCGGAGTTCGACCCCGACGCCCGCCGGCCCGACCCGCACCTGATGGTCCGGGGCTATCAGCACGCGGCGATGACGCTGAACTTCATCCGCTCGCTGCTCGACGGCGGGTTCGCCGACATCCACCACCCGGACCACTGGGACCTCTCGTTCATGTCCCACGCGGGTCTCAGCCCCGAGCGGCGCGCACAATATGAACGCATGCGCGACACACTCGCCGACGGGCTGCGATTCATGGAGGCCCTCGGCGAGAAGAACGTCGACGAGCTTACCCGCGTCGAGTTCTTCACCAGCCACGAGGGGCTGAACCTCATCTATGAATCCGCCCAGACGCGGCGCGTCCCCCGGCGCGAGGGGTGGTACGACCTGACGACGCACCTGCCCTGGATCGGCGAACGCACCCGTCAGATCGACGGCGCCCACGCCGAGTTCTTCCGCGGCGTCGAGAACCCCGTGGGGGTCAAGATCGGGCCGAAGGCCGACCCCGAAGATGTGCTCGCGCTCGTTCGGCTGCTCAATCCTCGGCGAGAGCCGGGCAAGATCGTTCTGATCGTGCGCATGGGCGTGGACTTGGTGGCCGAGCGTCTGGGCCCGATCCTCGGGGCGGTCGACGCCTCGGGCGAGCCGGTGCTGTGGTCGTGCGACCCGATGCACGGCAACGGGATCAAGACCAGCCGGGGCGTCAAGACGCGCGACTTCGACGCGATCCTCGCCGAGTTGGAACAGACGATCGACATCCACGAGAAAACAGGCACGCATCTCGGCGGGGTTCATTTCGAGCTGACCGGGGAGGACGTGACCGAGTGCGTCGGCGGGGCCGCCGGCATCGGCGAGGACGACCTGCACGAGAACTACACGTCGCCGTGCGACCCGCGGCTGAACTATCAACAGAGCCTGGAGCTGGCGTTCCTGCTGGCCGACCGGATGCGCGCGGGCTGACGACGCGCCGGCACGGGGAGCGTCCCTCGGGCGGGTTGTTCCTCCGAGCGAAGATTTTTTACACCGTCTGTGTGCGCCGGTCATTCCGGCGAGCGAGCGTGTCGTGCCCAATTGCTCGGCCGGATTGGCTGCGGCAGACGAGGCGGGATTGCTTGGGGTGTTCGATCTTGGCGCAACGCAAAATTGAAACTTTTTGATGTGGCGGTTGAAAAATATGGTGCGGAGCCACCCCGAATTGCGGGCCCATTTTATCCATGTTAACACCAAATGGTAAAAACTGTACAAAATATCGTTCAAGGTGAATAACCTGTTGACAGAGCGTTCATTGCGGGTTACGTTCAGTGCAAAATACTTGTCCTTCGTCTTGCTTTTAACGCTGAGTAGGAGAAATGACGTGTATACCGTGCGAACAGTGGATGTGGTTGCTGGCGGTTGCTGGCGGTTTTGTTAGCTGCCGTGATGTTCATGGGCGATGCGAGCGCTCAGCCCGTTGGGCACGATTTCAATAACGACGGTATAACCGACTACCCCGTTTCCATCACCAATTACGACGAACTGATTCCCTCCGCCGGGGCCGCCCGCATGTGGTCGGGCGCATCCAAGACCATCATCAATACCATCGTCTCGCTCGACACCAACACGCTGTATGGCTGGAGTATCGCCTCGGTCGGCGATGTGAACAACGACGGTTTCGATGACATCGCTGTCGGCGAGCCGCTCTGGGGAACGCCGGACGCATGGGAAGGCCGAGTCCATGTCTACAGCGGCAAGGACTCGTCCGTCCTCCTCACGATTCTCGGCCCATACCCCGACACGGGGCTAGGCCGTTATGTCGCGGGCGTCGGAGACTTTAACGGCGACGGCACGAACGACATCGCCTCATCAGGATGGGTCGCAGTAGATATCGACAGCGACGGCATAGCCGACGATGCATTCGGCATCCTCTTCATCTTCTCCGGTGTAAACGGTACCCTGCTCGCGGAGATCACCGATCTGACTGCGACCGACCGCTTCGCTTACTGTGTCTTCGGCCTCGGCGACCTGAATGCTGATGGTCGAGCCGATATCGCCGTCGTTGACCGGCGAGCGGATGGTGCTCCGGGTACCGATGCAAAAGGCCGCATCTATATCTTCTCGGGGCAAGCCCAACCGGCAACACTCTCCTTTGCCGATGCAACCCACACACTCATCAACGATGACCCGTTCCTCAGGGGCTTCGGCGCGCAGATTGACGCAATGCACCCTGATCTGTGGCTCGACAATCCAACAATCCAGGTCGTCTCCCTTACCACAAACGGCATCGGCGGCGTCAACGAGGCCGAAGCCAGCTATGACATCTACAGCCTCGATGGCAGCAAGGTCGGCACCAAGGGCATTCGTGCATCCCTCGTTCTCGCAGGGGATGTCAATCTCGACGGTGAGGTCACCATCGCCGATCTCGAAGAATCAATCGGGCAAATGGGCTCGAATCCCGGCGCCTCCGGCACAATGCCCGTAGCGGACATCAACAAAGACGGTGTCATCGATGAACTCGATATCGCCTTGGTTCTGCAACAGTTTGGTGAACAGACCGATGTCTTCGAGGGCCTCTGGGAAGACAGCCGGCTGTGGTCCATCGCCGGCGGCGGCTCGGGGTTTGGCAACATTCCGGGCTCAATCACACCCGGAGGTGCAATCCGTCCCCGACCTTTGGATGACTGCTTGTTCGTCGTCGCCGGCCCTGACACTCTGAGCAGGGTCCCCTACCTGCTCGGGCTCGATTTGCGAACCAACTGTGCCGAGTGTCCCGATTGCGACGACCTCGACCCGAACGAGTGTTACAAGTGCAACGATGCTGGAACACTCACCCCTCCCTCCGTAACAGCTATACCATCTCAACCACAGCCCGGCGAGACAGTCTACTTCGACATTGAGCCCGCGACACTGACCGGGAGGACCCGCAAGTGTCAGCCCTTTTGCGGGGACGAGGGCAAGGTGTGCCACTACGAAAGTGAGTCGATTTATCCGTCATGGATCATAGAGAAGAAGAATCCCGACACTGGGGATTGGGACATCATTAAGTCATCGTTCTTGGGCGATCTGCCATTAGTCACCGAATCTGCCTGTGCTGAAATCCGAATCACGCTTCTTCCTGTAACAATCGGCACAGAAGATTTTTGTGCTGAACTCTCAACATCCCCTGTTTCTGCCGAAGTTCAATTCGCTTCATTCACCCTAACCTCTGAAACATACAAAGAGGCACCAGATGGCACGCCATCTGACCGCACTACCATTGGAATAGGGGAAAAAGTGACCGTCAGCGTAGTTGAGCCGGGCGCCGGAGTTGCTCAATGGTATATTGAAGGAAGCGGTAGTAGTCCTGCTACAAGAGATACTTTTACTTTTTCTGCCCCGAAAACTGCTGACACAGTTATTGTGGTTGCTACGATCAATGACTGTGTGCGCAAACGCATTTTTAGTGTTATCGAGCCTTTGGCCGTTAACTACACCCCTTGCCCGGATACCTTGCGACATATCGAAGGGCGCAAGCATGCAGAATTTTTACTTGAAATAGATTTGGATCCTGACAACGTGTGTTTTTATCGAGTAGAGTCGCGCGAAGTTTCAGGACCAGGGACTGGTGGAACTGGTGATTTCGCAGGAAATGAGCCCTACCACAATGCCAATACCACATGGCATTTTACCTATGACGATAACAGGGTTGGCGCAGTCGATTCTGCCGGCATTGATCTCCCTGCGAGCGATCCCCGTGTGGGTTGGTGGCGATGGGAGATTCCGCGCGAGTATCGCGTACCAGGAGGCCCGGTCCACCGCATGGCACAATTAACAACACAGATCTTCAGAGTTACCACAGAATGCGGCCTTGTTCATAAGGGCGGCCAGGCCGGCGAGGGGTGTATTTACGGGCCAGGTGTCGATCGAACGGGATCATGTTTCACAGATTGAAAGGTAATTCAATGAAATATCCACATGTGTTGAGTCAGTTGTTTTTTGTCTTCGTAACGTCTATATCATTCTCACAGTCACATACCACGATAACGGATCTATTGCCCGCCGAATGGCGACATAGCGATTTTCTTGAAATCGAAGATGCTGACAGATACGCCCTCGGCTTACTTTATATCGACGCACAATCGTTGTTGTTGCGTGCTCACGCACTTAACTACGGCACCCGGAGTACTACCGCAGACTCACAAACGATATCTGAATACATCATGAAATCGTATCAAAGCATATCACGGATAGATCCGGCGTCGCCGATTGTTCACATATCTGTCCTTGCACGCGCTGGCGACCCTGCCGATTGGCTTGCAATAGGAATGGCCGAAATGCCCGAGGCACAGATCAAGGGTGCGGTGACCTATTTTACTCTATTCTCATTATATGCAATCGCAATCGAAACTAAGTATCACAAGGATTGGTTGTATGGCACCGCGATAGACAGCGGATACCCGCCACGGCAACAGCCCTGCGTCGGAGATGCCGCTACGGAAAGGCGGTCTTTCTATCAACGACGCAGCCAGCGAGAGCGTGTGATTGAGTGGCTCACGAACCATTGGGAAAGCCCGGGCCTACAAAACGCCGCGGCTCAGTTCATTGAGACATGGCCGACGGAGTTGCAAAAATCAGGATTGCTGTTGACAGGTAAGCTGAATGCAAACCTGAATACGAGGAGCAACCCATAGTTTTAGCAGCCTTATTTCATGAATCAAGCCCGTTCTTGCACCATACCTGGGCACATTCTTGGCAATCCTCGGGGTGGCCATGCCGGGCAAGTCATTTCACACCGGATGACGACACGACAAACCATTGTTCCGTTTGGGTATTGTCCATCGAGTTGCGCACATACGTCGGGGAATTTACAGAAAGGAAGCGGCTGCTGGGCCAAGTCTGTGGATCACGGTTAATCGGCGTATGGCACAAAAAAAGAGGCGACTGCATACATACGCAGCCGCCCGGAGGGAGAAAGAGAACTGTTTGCGGGTGCATACCCCGCGTTTGCGTGTATCTCAGCTGATCGACAGTTCGTCGGTGCTCAGCGACTCCTCGATCTGCGGGATGAGGTTTTCGAGCAGGTGCTCGGTCAGGCCGATCTCGTCCATCGCGCCGGCGGGGATCTCCGTCGAGAGGAGGTCGAGCCGGTAGCACGAGCCGATGTTCGCCGCCACGCGGTCGGCCACCGCGACGAGGCAGGCGATCCGGCGGTGCTCCTCGGGTGCGGTCATCGGGTCGTGGTGGTGGCCGCAGACCGCGGCGAACGAGGCCGGGAATTTCCACTGGACGCACAGCCCGCGGCCGAAATCTTCGTGGGTGGCGCCGAAGACACCCTGCTCGACTTCGAGCATGTCGTTGGCGGGCACGCCGTTGATGTCCGGCCCGGTGCGTGAGACGACGTCGATGAGCTGGTTGCGGTCGTACTGCATCTCGAGCATGATCCCGATGTCGTGCATCAGACCGGCGAGGTAGGCCTCGTCGCCCAGGCCGAGCTGGAGCTCGTTGGCGATGACCTTGCTGGCGATGGCGACGGCGTTGGAATGGCTCCAGAGCATCTTGGCGGAGAACTGCGGCGTGAGGTCGCCCCCGCGGAAGAGCTTGGCCAGGCTCGCGGCGATGGCGATGTTCTTCACCGCGTTGAGCCCGAGCATGACGATCGCCCGGTTGATCGAGGCGACCTGGCCCGGCAGCCCGTAGAACGACGAGTTGACCACCTTGAGGATCCGGGCGCTGAGCGCCGGGTCGTTCGAGATGACGTCCTGCAGGTCCTGGGCCGTCGAGGAGGTGTCCTCGACGAGGTTGATGATCTGCATCGTGATCTCGGGCAGCGTCGCGATATGACTGATCTCGCTCAACGCTTCCCGCACCTTCTGTTCGCGAGCCGCTGCATTGGTGGTCATGCCCCGTTTCTCCTTCAATGGGGTGTCGGTACAGGACCATCCATCGGCCAAGCAAGCGGGGCACTTGCCTGTGTCGGTTGTGAATTCGACGCGATTTTCGGGTGCCGCACCCACTCCGGGGGGTGTCCTCGTCAGATCCACCACCCCAGACCGGTCAGACCCGACAGGCAGACCCGAGCCGTGCCCGGTCGCGGGGAAAAGGATGCGGCTGCCGGTGGGTTGGTGTGGATGGTCGGGAGACCGAGGCGGGCTCGGTGTCGGTGGGTGGTTGGTTGAGAAACCCGATCCGGTGGAGCTGGAAGTTGGTCCTGCGAGTGTCTGTTTGAAACCCGGCCCGTTGCTCGCGCTCCGGGCTCTTTATGCTGAGAGAGCGATGCAGAGACGGGCTGGAAGGTTGTCCCACGAGGAGGAGGAGGAGGAAGAGGAGAATCAGGAGCCCCTCACCCCGGCCCTCTCCCCGCAAGGCGGGGAGAGGGAGGGAGATTTCGGCGGGTTGTGTGGATCGTGTGGGAATCCGACGCTTCGCAGGCTCAGCGTCGGCGTCTGGTTGAGACAGAAGTACGACCCGCGGGTCTGACGGGGCACCCAGAATCGGATAAGAGCTCGGCTCGGAGAGTGCTTTGTAGAAACGACTTGACAGATGGGCTGGAAGGCGCTCTTCTGTGTGTATGACGCCGGAAGAAAGCCAGACCCGACTCGTTCGGATCGCCGTCTTGTCCATGCGTGCCGCCGGCCGCCATCT
>JALWOY010000045.1 GCA_027083355.1 Phycisphaerales bacterium
GTGTGGGGGAGATGCCGGGGGTTTTGTGGAGCGGTGCGTTGGGCGCTTTGTTCGCGGGTCTCGGTCATGTGGGGGATCTGATCGTGAGTGTGTTGAAACGGGACGCGGGGGTGAAGGATTCCGGGGGTTCGGTTCCCGGGTTCGGGGGTGTTCTGGATGTGATCGATTCGCTGCTTCTGGTGCCTCCCGTGGCGTATTGGTTGCTGCCTTTGTTTGTTGGTGGGTGAGGGACCGGTGACAAATAGATCGGGGGTGCTACACTGTCGCATGGTCAACGGTGAGGAAGACAAATGACGGTGACCGAACGGCTGCTCCGCGTGTTCCGGGTCGACAGGCAGATCGATGGACTCCGGTCCAGACTGAGAGCGGCCGAACGATTTCTCGCACAACAGAACCATCAGATCGAGCAGATCGAGCAACGGCGAGCGTCGCTCGAGAGCCAGTTGCGTCAGTTGCAGGCGGCGCAGCTGGAGGCGGAGGGCGAGTCGGCGCAGATCGAGGAGCACATCGAGGTACTGCGCGAGCGGATGAACACCGCGAAGACGAACAAGGAATACAAGGCGGTGTTGGCGGAGGTGAACACGTTCAAGGCGAAGAAGGACGAGTTGGACACGCGTTCGCTCGAGATGCTGGAGAAGATCGAGCAGATCAAGCAGCAGCAGGCCGAGTTGGTCGCGCAGGCCGAGGAACGTGCGAAGGTTCGCGAGGTGGCGGAATCGGATCGCGAGGCTCGGGCGGAGGAGATCCGAGAGAAGCTCGCGGAGCTGGAGGCGGCGCGTGCCGAGCTGGTGCGAGAAGTGCCCCCGAAAGCGTTGACCGTGTACGCGGAGCTTGTCGAGCGTCTGGACGAGGACGCGATGGCGCAGATCGAGATCGCGGACAAGAAACGGCACGAGTTCCACTGCGGTTCGTGCATGATGCTGCTTCCTGTGGAGACGATGAGCGGTTTGCTGAGCCACGGCCGACTGACGCAGTGCCCGTCCTGCGGGTGCATTCTGTACGTCGAAGAGTCGGACCGGGAGATCATGACCAGCACGAAGCGTTGATCGCTCGTGGCGGATGGTCGTCGGGAGATCCGATGCTTCGCGTGCTCGGCGTCGGCGTCTGTTGGTTGAAAAGCAAGACGCAGCGGGGCTGAGTCGGGGCACCGCGATGGCGTATTTGACTGTGGAGAGAAAAAAGCCCTCGCTTCCACTCGGGCCTCTTTCGGGGGGAGAGGGATAGAGGGGGGAGAGACACGGGCGGGGACGCCCGTGCCATGAGGAGAGCAGGAAGAGGAGAGAAGAGAGCCCCTCACCCGCCGACGCTTGCGCGTCGTCGACCTCTCCCCGGCGACCGGGGAGAGGTGACCTGCCTATCCCCACGCCACGAGGCTCGGGCGTGGAAAGCCCGTCGACCAAGATAAACTCCCCGGGCTTGCGCCCTGGGCTCGTCGGAGTGCGGAATCCCCGGGCTTGCACCCGGGGCTCGTCGGAGTGCAGAATCCCCGGGGCTTGCGCCCGGGGCTCGTCGGAATGCAGAATCCCCGGGGTTTGCGCCCGGGGCTCGTCGGAGTGCAGAATCCCCGGGGCTTACGCCCGGGGCTCGTCGGAATGCAGAATCCCCGGGGCTTGCGCCCGGGGCTCGTCGGAATGCAGAATCCCCGGGGTTTGCGCCCGGGGCTCGTCGGAGTGCAGAATCCCCGGGGCTTGCGCCCGGGGCTCGTCGGAATGCAGAATCCCCGGGCTTGCGGGCCTTTTGCGCCATGCGTGTAAGACTTGCGCTTTCAAAGAGTTGCGTCCATACTAGGTCCTTCACCCATGAAGGAGACCTGGTATGGAACGCGAACTCTTTGCTCTGTTGCTTTCGACGCTTG
>JALWOY010000046.1 GCA_027083355.1 Phycisphaerales bacterium
AAGCGTCGAAAGCAACAGAGCAAAGAGTTCGCGTTCCATACCAGGTCTCCTTCATGGGTGAAGGACCTAGTATGGACGCAACTCTTTGAAAGCGCAAGTCTTACACGCATGGCGCAAAAGGCCCGTGAGCGACGGGCCGGGTTTCAATCAACTCCTCGCAGGACCGACTTCCAGCTCCACCGGGTCGGGCTTCTCAACCAACCAGACGCCGACGCTGAGCGTGCGTCGGATTCCCACACGATCCACACAACCCGCCGAAACCTCCCCCCCTCTCCCCGCCTCGCGGGGAGAGGGCCGGGGTGAGGGGCTTTCTCTTCTTTCTACCCCACCTCGTGGGACGGGCTTCCAGCCCGTCACTCTCCCCACCATCAACTCGGTGCACGCCCCCCGCCAGTGTCTCTTTTTCTCTCCAACATCCCACGCAACAAGCCCCGGTACCAACCCCCGGGCCACCCGATGCAAATCGAACCCGCCAATAAACAACCGCTCAGGGCGTCGCGTTGATGTCGATTGTCGTCTCGAGCTCCGCCTCGGCGAAGTCATACGACCCGTCGAGCGACACATAACGCCGCCCGTTCTTCATCCCCGCGTGCTGATAACGCGAAGGCCACCACGGATACCCGTTGATCTGCCGGTGGATGTAATCCGGCGCGTTCACGAACAGCGAACCACGGATCTCACGCATCGTCGCCGCCTCGCCGCCGTTATCAACCCACTGCTCCGGCTCAACCGTCGCCATGATCAGATCCGTGATGTCCTGCACCTTCTCCTCGCGATCGCGACGCTGGATATCCGTCCCCTGATCCTGGAACGGGCTTTGCCCGCTGCCACCGCCCCCGCCCGTCTGGCCGCCCGCCTGGAAAACAGTGTTCAGGTCGAACCGCGGCGCGTTGTCATAATCCGGCACATCCATCAACAGATCGTTGATGTCATAGATCTCAACCCGGCGGTGCACGTTCAGCCGCTCCTTCGGCCCGAACTCGAACCCGCCATACTTCGTGAACTGCCACGTCGCCGAGTCGAAGTCCGACCCGTCCGAAACTTTCTCCAGAACCATCTCCAGCAACTGCAACGCCGTCACATGCTTCGCCTTCAGCGTCACCGTTGCGTCCGGGTCCAGACCCACATCGTGCTTGTCGTCGATCCAGATCGGCTCGATATCCGCCTGCGTCACGTCCCGGATAAACTGCACCACGTCCTCGAGCCGGTGATTCTCCAGATTCACCGTCACCCGCTTCATCAGACGCATCAGTGTCAACCGCTTGGCCGCGACAACCCGCGGGTCGTCATCGCTGAACTGCGCCCGCGCCGAAACCACCGGGCACGAAAGCCCGACACCGAACCCCACGACCGGCGACAACATCCCGGCCAACCCGGCCACCAACACGCCACACCGATTCCGTCGCTTCATCGTGGGCCTCCGTTCTACCTGAGTCTACGGACTTCTACCAAAAACAGATCGGCCCGTTGCAATCTTCCCGACAAAGATCACAAAATCGAATACAAACAATAAGCAAACCCACTCCCTTCTCCGCCCACCACCGACTACCCCGACCCATCTTCTCAGTCTCGGGTACCCGTCTCGACCAGACGCCGACGCTGAGCCCGCGAAGCGTCGGATCGATCTACCTCCAGCGCATCGAATCCGTCCTCCCTCTCCCCGCCTCGCGGGGAGAGGGCCGGGGTGAGGGGCTCCTGATTCTCCTCTCCCTCCTCCCTCTCGTGGGTGTCTGGACTTGGGAGATGGGTAACAGTCGTTCGGGGACATAGGTTACACCCACGGGTCGTCGTCTGTGGGAGCGGAGCGACCGCAGACGACGACCCGCGGGTGGGCCGTGCTCAGATCGGCGG
>JALWOY010000047.1 GCA_027083355.1 Phycisphaerales bacterium
GGGTGGGACACCCGTGCCACGAGGAGGAAGAGGAAGAGGAGGAGAGAGAGTCCCCGGGCTTGCGCCCGGGGCTCGTGGTGTGGGGAGAGGGCGACCCTTCCCACCTCGCCCCGGTCGCCGGGGAGAGGGAAGAGAGAACACGCGGCTTGCGCCCGGGGATCGTTCCAGAAGCACAGGAATCATCCGGCATCCATCAGAGAATCGGCGCGAAGAGTTGTGTCGCGTTCTCGGCGATCCGCCGGACGGCCGGGCGGTTCGACCATGTTTCCCGTTCGATGCGGACCGAACGCCGGATGTACGATTCTTGGAGCCGGCGGAGTTTGGCGGTGAACGCCTCGTCGTAGACGAACAGGCTCGACTCGTAGTTGATCGCGAACGAGCGGCGGTCCATGTTCGCCGAGCCAACGAGCGAGACGTGACCGTCGGCCGTCGCGGTCTTGGCGTGCAGCAGCCCGCCCTCGAATTCTCTGATCTCCACGCCGGCGTCGAGCAGATCGCCGTAATAACTCCGGCTGGCGAGCCCGACGAGCCGCGAGTCGTTCCGGCGGGGCACGACGATGCGGACGTCCACGCCGCGGATCGCCGCGGTCTGCAGCGCCCGCTCCATCGCCTCGGTCGGGATGAAGTACGGGGTGGTCAGTGTCAGGCTCTCGCGGCAGCCGAACACCATCGTCAGCAGCATGTCCTCGATCGCCCGCGGCGACTGGGCCGGGCCGGAGTTGATCAGTTGCACACGGGTCGATCCTGCGGCGTACGGCTCGGGGTGGATATCGACGAACACGGTCGGTTCGGTGTGGTCGGCCTCGATGCTCCAGTCATGCTGGAACGTCAGTTCGAGCGCCTCGCCGCCGGGTCCGTCGACGCGGCACATGACATCGACCCAGGGCCCGACGCCCCTGTCCGTCTTGAAATGTGCCGGATCGGCGATGTTCTGGCTCCCGCAATAGCCGACCTTGCCGTCGATCGCGGCGATCTTGCGGTGGTTGCGCAGGTCGAGACGGTGCATGAACAGACGCAGGCGGTTGACGGGCAGCGCCTCGGCGGTGCGCACGCCGGCGTCGGTGAAACGCGCGGGCCAGGGCGAGCGGAAGAACGGATGACTCCCGTATGAATCGAGCAGCACGCGGCAGTCCACACCTCGTCGGGCGGCCCGGCATACGGCCTCGCCCACCTCGTCGACCAGCCCCCCGGGGCTCCAGATATAAAACAGCATGTACACCCGGTGCTCGGCGGCGTCGATGTCGGTGATCAGCGAGGCGAACGCCTCGGCCGCCGTGCTGTAGAGCGTGACCGCGTTGCCCCCGAGGGTGGGCATCTGCGCCCCGCGCACCGCGTAGGCGTCGAGCGTGTGGGCCAGCGCGGAGAGGCTGGCGAGGTCCGCGGGGGCCTGCTCGGCGAGTTCGGCCATGCGCGCCCGGAACGCCGGCCCGAGTTGCTTGGCCCGACTGACGCGTCTGCCCGCGAGCCAGAGCTCGCCGACCATGAGATAGAGCACGGCCCCGAGCAGCGGGAGCACGGCGATCAGCGTGATCCACGCCAGCCCGACGCCGGCCGGGCGTCGCCGGGCGATGATGCGCAGACCCAGCCCGGCGACCAGGGCCGCGTGGATGAGCGTGGTCAGCAGTTCCGGTGAGATGAACCAGTGCATGCGCGGGGTTTGACATCGGCCGGCGGGCAGGGAGACGACGGGCGGCGGGCACGATCCCGCGCCGATACAGTCAGGCAGCATATGGCAGAACGCCCGCACAGACCGATCCGGGCCGCCGAGAGTCTCACCCGAGCGGCCAAAGCCGTCCGGTCCGGCTTCCGGCGATACCCGCGGGCGATCCTCGAATCCGTGTTCGACGGCGACGAACACCCCGCGTCGCCCGGCACGATGCCCGATCTCGGACCGCACGCCCTGGCCCTGTCCTGGGTCGGGCACGCCTCGGTCCTCTGCCGGATCGACGGTGTGCAGCTCGTCGTCGATCCTGTCTTCTCCAACCGGATCGGCCCGCGCATCCTCAGCCGAACCGTCGGCCCGAGGCGGCTCGTCCCGGCGCCGGTCCGCGCCGAAGATCTCCGCGGCCTCGACGTCGTCCTCATTACCCATGCCCATTACGACCACCTCGACCGACCGACACTGCAAGCCCTCGCCCACCCGAGAACCCGGGTGCTGACGGCCCCGGGATGTGTCGGTCTTGTCCCCCCCGGCTACGCGAACGTTTCCGAGATCCGCACCGGGGAGACACGCCGGATCGCATCGCTGAGCATCGGCGCGATCGAGCCGCGGCACTGGGGCGCGCGATCCGTTTTCGATCGTTACCGCGGGGTGTGCGCGTACCTGGTCGAATCGCGGGGACGCCGCGTGCTCTTCGCCGGCGACACCGCGATGACGGACGCCTTCGACAACCTCGGCCCGCTCGACGTCGCGGTGTTCGGCATCGGGGCCTACGAGCCGTGGGAACACATGCACGCGACACCCGAGCAGGTCTGGGCGATGTTCCGGGCGTCGGGGGCGCGGTATCTGCTGCCCGTGCACCACGCGACATTCGAGCTGAGCGACGAGCCGCCGGACGAGCCGATGCGGCGTCTGAAAGAGGCCGCGGGCGACGAGGCTTCAAAGATCCTCGACACCGGCATCGGCGAGGTCGTCGTGATCGACCCCGACCCGGTCGCCGCGGGGACACGCGGACAGCCCGACCCGACATAAGGCCGGGTCGCAGCGATCATGCCGGTCCGGTCGAGAAAAGCCGCGTGTTACGACACCGTCCCGACGGGTCTCGACGCGGGCCGGCCCGCGGGTTTCTTGATCTCGACATTCCGCTCGGCCTGTTCAACGGCGGGTTCAGTCGCGGGCTGGACGACGGGGACCGCGCACCGCGACGGCGTCACACCGACGATCGCGATCCCGAGTTTGTCCGCCAGCGCGATCAGGTCCTGCCGGTCGAGCATGATCACGTCGCCCGCGGCGAGCGCCAAACAGCGCGCCCCGTTGGCGTGCATGGTGTGCAGCGTCTGGGGCCCGACCGTCGGCACGTCGCTCCGCCGATCGTGCCCGGCCCGCGAGCCTTTGCACAGCGTCCACCCCCGCGCCCGGCAGATCTGCCCGACACGCTCGATCATCCGGTCCGTGCCCTCGATCGCCTCGACCGCCAGCACGTCGCGGTCGCGCACCGCGATCGCCTGGCCGATGTCAAGCCGCAGCAGCTCGCCCAGCATGGGCCAGACGAACTCGATGTCGGCCATCTGCTCACGCGTGGGACGCGTGCGTGTCATCACACCCGGCTCGGCGAGCTGGTTCGGGATCGGGCTGGTCGAGTCCATGAGCGAGACTCCGTTGCGGTCGAGCTCTTCGGCGATCGCCCGCAGGATCGCGTGCGACCGGCGGTCGTGCCGCAGGTGCTTGAACCACGCGTAGAGCGTGCGGAAATCGGGGATGTTGCGCACGAGTCGCCACGGGTCGTGCATGATCCGGGCCTTGTCGATCTTGCCGACCATGATCGCGTGGCGCACCCCGCGACGCGTCAGGTGTTTCGACCACGACCCGACACGCAGCAGCGGCACCTCCGTGAACGTCGTGCTGATCCGCGGGAGTGTGGGGTCATACTGCCGCGAGAGCCCCAGCGTGTGCACCGCGTGCCCGGCGCTCAGCAGGCTCTCGGCGATCAGTACCGGCAGCCGACCACCCCCCGCGATCAACCCGATCGGGGTCGGCGGAGGCGGCGGATCCGGCAGGATGGCGAGCTGTGGTTCGTTCATAGAGGCAAGGCCCACGCCCCGATTGCGGACAAAGAGTTTAGCGCCGATGTGCCCCGATCGCCGAAATCCTTGTGCATATCTGAATAAGACGGCGAAAAAGCCCGCGTGAGGCCACAAGTCATGGTATCGGACGTTCGACAGCATACCAAATACCGCCCATGTCCGCACCGCATACCCCCGGCTCCGGGGGATGATCGGGGGGCCGCATGAAATCACCCGATCAAGCCGCACCCGGGAAACGTGGAACGGGCAACCCGTGGATCGGCGTCCGCTTCACCTGCGCCGGGGCCTATGTCCGTGTCTACCGCAAGCCGGATGCGCCCGCGTACCTCGCCAGATGCCCGAAATGCGGCAAGTGCGTCCGGTTCCGCGTCGGTCCCGGCGGCACCAACGCCCGCTTCTTCGAGGTCAGTTGCTGACCGCAACGTCTGGAATCGTGTCGGCTACCTCAACGAGCCGCGACGGTGGAGGGATGTGCACGACAATCGATCAAACGGCAACAAAAGAGCCCGGAGCGTGAGCGACGGGCCGAGGGTGCTTGTGTGATCGACCCGGCGTTTGGCCCCGCGCTGACGCTTGGGGCTCCTTGAGCATGTGGATCAACGGCACGATGGAAAGACGCAGGTATTCCACCGTCTGCTGCTGGGAATGTGCAGGATTCAGGGATTTGCACGGCAATCGATCAAACGGCAGGAAAATAACCCGTCCGTGCGTGGTCTTCAAATCACCCCCTTTCCTGTCGCGGTTCCTCAGAATCCGGTCCTTCGGGAAGAGCCGGGGGCATCCGCGTTCGATACAGTGCCCCCATGGCCGGACCGCAATACACCATCGCCTCACCCCGCGGCGTGTGCGCCGTCACCGGGGAGACCATCCATCCCGGCGAACGCTGCGTTTCGATGCTCGTCGAGCACGCCACCGACGACGGGCTGGACCGTCTGGATATCTCGATCGCCGCCTGGGACGCGGGCCGCAGGCCCGACCGGAACCCGCTGGCGATCTGGCACACGGTGATGCCCGAAAAGGACAAGCCCCGCCGGGTGCTCATCGGCGACGGTGAGGTGCTCGACCTTTTCGAGCAGCTCGGCGAGACGGAAGACCCGAAGCAGCAGGCTTTCCGATACCTGCTCGCGCTGATCCTGATCCGAAAAAGGAAACTGATCTGGGAACGGGCGGTCCCCGCCTCGGCCGACGGCCCGGGGGTGTTGCTTGTCCGCGTCCGCGGGGAGAAGGAAGCCCCCCCGATCGAGGTTGTCGATCCCGGTCTGGACGACGAGGCGATCGAGGCCGCCACGGAACAGATCGCCGCCGTGATGAACCTCGACGGGCAGGACGCGTGATGCGGGGGTATCTGTTGCCCGGTCGCCGGGCCGGACGGGCGAGCACGCCGCGTGCGCGCGTTCCGGGATCTTTGCTGTGCGTGCTCGGTGTTCTCGTTTGCCTGTCGGGTTGCGGCTCGACCCCCGAGGCCGGCAGCGGCGGAGGGGGTGGCTCGCGGGCGGTGCCCCTCGACGCCGGTGCGGTGATCGCGGGTTACAACGCGCGGGCGTCCCGCGTGACGAGCCTGTGGGCGCGGGTGGCGGTGGTGCTCGAAGGCAAGGACGCCGAGGGCAGCGCGCTGCGGGAACGGGCCGAGGGGCATCTGCAGATCATCCCGCCGACGGATGTCGCGATCACGCTCGGCAAGCTGGGCGAGACGAACCTCTATTTCGGGTCCAACGACCGCCTCTACTGGTGGTTCGACATGACCGACAGCGCGATGAAAGTCGCCCGGTTCGGCCGCCACGCGCTGGTGACACCCGAAAAAATCGATCGGCTCGGGCTGCCCATCCACCCGCTCGATCTCGTCGAGGCGCTCGGCATCACCCCGATCGATCCGGCGGGGGCGGAAGTGACCCCGGGCGATGAGCCGGGCACGTTCGTCATCACCGCGCCGTCGCGTCGGGGCTTGCGGCGGGTGACGATCAGCGGGGATCGGTTCGAGCCGAGCAATATCGAGTTGCTCTCGCCCGGGGGTGAGGTGCTGCTGGATGTGGAGCTGAGCCGGTACCGTCTGCTCGCGGGGCTCGATCCTGGGGAGGCGCCGCTGCGGGTGGCCGAGCGGGTGCGCGTGCGGATGGCGGGCTTCGACGGCGAGATCCGGCTGACGCTGCACGAGCCGACGCGCCGCGCGATCAAGCCCATCGCGTTCGACCCGGCGAAGCTCGCCGATGTGTACGGTGTCCACGCGTTGTACGATCTCGACGAGCCGGCGGGCGAGCCGGGGTCCTGAAACAGACACACCGGGGCGAACATGCGAAGATGGGGAATCGGCGTCGTGATCCTGCTCTGCGTGTGGGGGTTGAGCGGGCACGCCTCGGCCTCCGAAAGCGGGGGGGTGATTCGGGCGGTCGGGGTCGCCTCGGTGGTGGACGAGAACGCGGCACCCCCCGAAGCGCACGGGTGGGTTCGGTTGGCCCGGCCCGACGAACAGGGCGCGGTGCTCGTCCACTTCCCGCCGGTTTCCGTGCACGGGGGCCGGCCGGGCGTTGCACGCCGCGTGATGCGCCCGATGGCGGACCCGCCGCTGCTGCTGGCGGCCGATGGACGCCGGTTGTATCTGCTGTTCGACGGTGCGCCGAGAAAACTGCTGTCGATCGATGCCGCTCCGACGCCGATCGACGGGATATGGACCGATGTTCCGCCGGGGCTGATGACCCCCGCGACACCGCCGCCCGACGACGGGGTGCCCGTGGGGATGGCGTCGGCGATGGGCCGGGTCCACCTCCTGTTCGAGAAGGCGGGGGCGTTCACGCTCGATCGGCTCGACGGCAATACCTGGAACGCGGTCGAACTGCCGCAGGGGATCGAGCCGGGCGGTTCGTGGGCGGTTTTCGGCGATCGGCGTGGGCTGAGCCTTGTGCGCACGGACGGGGCCGACGCGACGATCCTGCGGCTCGGGCCGGACGGACGATGGACCGAATCCGAGGTGGCCGTCAACGAGGGCGCCGTCGCGGTCGGTGTGCTGCACGGGCGGGTCGTGTTTCTGGAGCCTGAAGGGGAGAGTCGGGCGGGGATCGTTCTAGTCGAGGCAACCGGCCCGGCCCGGCTGGGTTCGTTCGAGATCCCGCACGCCGCGGGTGAACCGGGGCTCGCCGCCGTGGTGATCCCGGATGCGACGGGTCGGCTGGTGTTGTTGTGGGGGGAGGCATCCGCCGGCGGTTCGATCGAGCACAAGATCCGGGAAGTCTCGTTGTCTACTGGCCGGGTGCTGTATGACGGCCCGGTGGTGCGGGTGACACCGGTTTCGCCGCGCGAGTTTCAGTTGATGGCGGTGGGGATGCTTCTGGTGATGGTGGTGTCGCTCTATGTGGTGCTGCGGCCTGTTGACGACCGGACGCCTCCGGAGATTCCCGACGGGGTCGCTCTCGCGCCGCCGGGGCGTCGTTTCGCGGCGACGGTGCTGGATGTATTCGTCAGTGCCCTCCCCGTTTCGTGGGTGCTGGGGATTCCGGTCGCCAACATCATCACGTTCGGGGTCGTGCTCGATCCGGGCGATTCGTGGCTCGCCGTGCCCGTGATGTTCGCGGTCGGGTTGGTCTACGGCACGGTGATGGAGGCCCTGTTTGGGGGGACCGTGGGCAAGTTGCTGCTGGGGTGCCGGGTGATCCCGGCGCGCGGTGGAGGGCGTCGGCTGGGGTTGAAGGCGTGTTTTTTGCGCAACCTGATCAAGTGGGTGTTGCCCCCGGTGGCGGGGCTGGCGATGCTCGATCCTTCCGGGCGGCACCGCGGCGATCTGCTCGCGGGTGCGGTTGTCATCATTTCGGGTGATGCGGAGGGGGCCCCGGGGGAAGGTCACGGAGGCCCCGGT
>JALWOY010000048.1 GCA_027083355.1 Phycisphaerales bacterium
GCACGGCCCACCCGCGGGTCGTCGTCTGCGGTCGCTCCGCTCCCACAGACGACGACCCGTGGGTGTAACCTATGTCCCCGAACGACTGTTACCCATCTCCCAAGTCCAGACAGCGGGGAGAGGGAGGCCGATCCCACCTCTCCCCGGTGACCGGGGAGAGGGCGGTGCGGTGCCGTACACTCCACCCATGACGACGCTCGACACCGCCGAACTCGACCTGCTCACCGAATTCCGCCGCGACCTGCACAAGCACCCCGAGTTGGGTTACGAAGAGCACCGCACCAGCGAAGCGATCCAACACGCCCTCACCGACGCCGGCGTCGAATACAGGGCCGGGTATGCCGGCGGCACCGGTGTTGTCGCCCACCTGCCCGCGACCGAGGACACGGGCCGGCCCGCCGTCGCTCTCCGCGCCGACATCGACGCGCTGCCCATCGCCGAGACCTCCGGAAAGCCCTGGGCCTCCGTGCACGAGGGCACGATGCACGCCTGCGGGCACGACGGGCACACCGCCATCCTCCTCGGCGTCGCCCGGCTCCTCAAAGACACCGCCCGCCGACCCAACCCCGTCACCTTCATCTTCCAGCCCGCCGAGGAAGGCGGCGCCGGAGGCAAACGCATGTGCGAAGACGGCGCCCTGGCCGGTGAATCGGGCGGGGGCCTCGGCCCGCCCGTCGGACGCATCTTCGGGCTGCACAACTGGCCCGGGATGCCCCTCGGCGTCGTCGCCACGCGCCCCGGCCCGCTCCTGGCCGCGACCGACCTGTTCGAGATCACCGTCCGCGGCGAGCAGACCCACGCGGCGTTCCCGCACATGGGGCACGACCCGATCCCCGCCGCCTGCCAGATCGTCGCCGCGCTCCAGACCATCGCCAGCCGAGACACCGCCCCGACCGAGCCGATCGTCGTCTCCGTCACCCAGATCCACGCGGGCAACACGCACAACGTCCTGCCCGCCGAGGCGAGGCTCGTGGGCACCGTCCGCACCGTGACCGACGAGGCCCGGTCGCTGGCGCGCCGCCGGCTGTTCGAGATCGCGGGCAATATGGCCGCCGCCGCCGGATGCGAGGCCGACGTCTCCTGGACCGAGGGCTACCCCGTCACCCGCAACGACCCCGCCCTGAGCGCACACGTGCTGGATATCGCCCGCGGCGTCGTGGGCGAGGAAAAAACCGTCGAGATCCCCGACCCGTACCTCGGCGGCGAGGATTTCTCGTATTACGGCCAGCACGTCCCCGCCTGCTTCTTCGTCGTCGGCACCTGCCCCCCGGGCGTCGATCGCCCCGCCCTGCTGCACCAGCCGCATTTCGATTTCAACGACGACGCCATCCCCGTCGGCGTCGAGATGTTCCGCCGGCTGGCGCTGGCCGAGACGGCCTGACGGACACCGCGGCATGGCAGACGAGATCCGACAACGCGCCGCCGACCACCTCGAACACCGGAGCAGAACGCCCGGGCGGGTGCTCGTCGGCTTCGACGGGTTCATCGACACTATCGCCGACGCCGTCGGTCGGCGTCGTTCCGCCGAGCCGGGCGACTACGAGCCCGTGCGCACGATCGCGGACTTCGGCGCCCGCATCGCCGCGTCGGCGGGGAGATCCACCAACATCGAACTGCGCCGGCGCGAAGCCCGCGGCGGGGGCAACGGGCCGCTGCTGGCCGGGGCGCTCGCGGCCCTCGGCGTCGAGGTCACGCTCGTCGGCGGACCCCAGCGCGCCGACGACCCGGCGTCGATCGATCCCGCGTTCGAGGAGATCGCCGCGCTGTGCGAGAAGACGATCTCCATCGCGCCCGCCGCACGCACCGACGCGCTCGAGTTCGACGACGGCAAGGTGATGTT
>JALWOY010000049.1 GCA_027083355.1 Phycisphaerales bacterium
GGGCGGGGCCGGGGGGGAGGCGACCCACGGGACCCGCGTGCGGCCGCCGGTGGCGGCGGGGGGTTGCTTATCGTGCAGCCGCAGTACCCGACGATGATGAACAGGCCGGTGCGCAAGGCGGCTGCGGACTTCCCGACGGAGATGAAATGGCAGGGCGAGAAGATCGACCTGAAGACGAAGCGTCGGATCAACGTGACGTTCGAGTTCGCGACGGACAGCCCGGACGCGGAGGACGTGGCGATCGCGGTGGTGAATTGGCTCCGCGATCATCAGGCCCGGGCGGACTCGTCGTATGTCATCGCGCTCGCGGAGGATGACGAGGATGTCTACAAGGAGACCGCGGTGTCGCCGCCGATGGCGACCGTCGGCGGCGCGTCGGCCTCGCCGATCATGGGCGGGCGTCGGCCCATCATCCCCGGCGGTGGCGGTGGTGGTCTGATCGTCGTCCAGCGGAATCAGCCGGGGCCCGCCGGGCGTCCCGGCATGCGCACGGGTGGGGCGAATCTCGACGATCCCGAGTCCCTGATCCGCGAGATGGAATCGATCGCGGCGATCGGGCCGGACCTGCCCCCGGGCGCTCAGCCACCCCCGGGCGGGCCACGGTCGCGTTCGGGGCCGAGGGTGCTCGGCGGCGGCGGTGGTGCCGCGGTTCCCGGTGCGGAGACCGAGAAGGGGTACCAGGTGACGTTCACGCTTGTGCTGGACAAGCCGGCGATCGCGCCGGGGGACGGGGGTGACTCGTGAGCGGTTTCCTCGGCTGGTTGAAGTCGAACATCCTGATCGTGGTGTTCTGTGTGCTGATCATCGTGCTGCCCCCGGCCGGTTTCGTGGGCAGCTCGATGTGGAACGCGTCGATCAAGAAGAAGGTCGAAGAAAAGTTGACGGCCAAGAAGCGGGCGGTGGACGGGGTCGCCAAGGTGCGGTACACCCTGCCCCCGATCTCGCCCGACGAGCAACCGTTCGAGTTGAGCCGACCACCCAACGCTGTGGTGACGGCGTTCTTTGCCGAGCAGCGGGCCGAGCGGCAGAAGATGATCGAATCCGTCGTCAAGCGTGCGGTGTTGTTCAACAAGAAGGAGGACCGCCAGGTGATCCTGCCCGGGCTGTTCCCGGGGTTGGACGACGATCGCGAGGAGCGCCGGAAGGTCAAGGAGATGGCCCGTCTGATCGCCGGCGATGACGAAACCCCCTCGGTGTACGACGGTTTGTTCGCGTCGATCAACGCGGGCGAGCCGCTCAAGCCCGAGGATGTCGCCCGACGGGTGGTCGACGCGTACCGGGCGGCGCTCGACCGGCAGGGCGGCGGCGACATCGGGTCTCTCCCGCCGGAGGAGCAGGAGACGATCCGCAAGCAGATGAAGGCCCAGCGTCTGAGCGTCTACGCACGCCGGGCGGGCGAACTGAGCGTGTACGGCTCGAAAGAGGCGCTCTACGGGGCGGACCCGTCGACCGAATCGGTGATCTTCAAGGAGATCCCCGAGGGCTCGCACGACGTGACCGAGGCGTTCGTCTGGCAGATGGACTACTGGTTCGTGCAGGATCTGCTGCGGGCGGTGCGCCTGGCCAACACGACCGAGGACGGGCTGATGACGGAGATCCCCATCTCGCCGGTCAAGCGGATCGTGTCGATCAGGCTGGACAAGATCGAGATCCCGGAAGAAGCCGAGGACAAGGACTCGGGGGCCTCGGCGGGCGGTCGTTCGGGCCGAGGCGGGCGGAGCAGCCCGCTGGTCAGGCCTCGGCCTGTTGCCCGCCCCGGTGCCGGGCCGTCGGCGGAGGCCGAGCCGTCATACACGGGGCGTTCGCCGGACGACGAGAACGGGACGTACCAGGTCCGCCGGGGCCGGATCACGCTGATCGCGGCGAGCGATCAGCTGGTCCGTGTTCTTGAGGCGATCAGCAAAGAGAACTTCATGACGGTGATCGGTGTGAAGCTCAACGACGTCGATCGGTGGGCCGACCTGCGTGAGGGCTATTTCTACGAGCCGGATCACGTCGTGCGTGCGGAGATCGAGGTCGAATCTTCCTGGCTTGATTTCTGGCTCGCCGACGTGGTGCCCGATCGGGTTGCGTCTGCGTGGAAAATCGAGCGTCCCGAAGCGGAAACGAACAAGGGCCCCTGAGGGCGGAAGGGATCGTGATGAAGCTCAAGGGCATCAATCCGATCGAGCAGCACGTCGAGAAGATCGTTCTGGGCCTCGTGGGCCTCGTGTTCGTGGGCGTGCTGGCGATGCAATTCCTCGTGTCACCGAATCGGGTGGAGTACGAGAACCAGAAGGTGCCGCCGGACCGTGTGTTCGAGTTGCTGGGCGACCGGGCGGAGACGCTTCTGGGGCAGATGACGGACCCCGAGCCGGAGTTGCCGGACGTTGAAACGCCGGACTTGGCGAGCCGGTTCGAGGCGGAATTCGAGACGCCGCTGGTGCCCGATGATCGCCTGGTCTCGGCGCCGCTGGGCGATCCGCTCCACCTGTCGATCGGCGAGGTGGAGAACCTCGACGGCCCGGTGACACCGCTGGAGTTGCCCGATCCCGGTGATGCGCTCGTGGCATCGCAGTGGTCAACGGTGGACCCGTTCTTCGCGGCCGCTGAGCCCTCGCTCGACGCGTACCTGCCGGAGGAGCAACCGCTCGACAAGGTCACGGTGTCGGTGGAAGCGGTGATCGCGGGCAAGGCGATCGGCGAGGCGCTCGAGCGTGTCGAGGAAGGCCGACGGGCGATCCCGACGCACTGGTGGAAGGAGAACGGGACGGGGCTGGTCGAGGTGCTGTCGGTGCAGCTGCAGCGCCAGACGCAGAACGCCGACGGTTCCTGGTCCGATCCCGAGCCGGTCGAGAACGTGCGTTGGAGCCCCGACGTGCTGGGGGTGTACAACGAAGACGCCCCGGAAGGGCAGACGGTGTCCTGGGATTCGGTCAAACCCGCCGACCTGCGGGCGATGGCGCGCATCGCACAGGACGACCCGACGCTCGTTGCTCAGCCGGAATTCCTTCCGACGATCGCGGGCGTGGAATGGGTCGCGCCGAGCAAGGTCGCCGAGCGCGAAAAGCGGCTCGAGACCCTCGCCGCGATCGATCGGATCGAAAAAGAGATCGCCGGGCTTGAAGAAGCGATCGCGAAGATCCAGGAACGCAATAAGAACAAGCCCACGAGGGACCCGAACCGCTCGTCGAGCAGAGGCGGCGGCGGCGGCGGTGGCGTGATCCTCGGCGGCGGCGGCGGGCCCCGTCGCAGCAGCGGCAACACCCGCTCGACGGGCACCAAAACGGACCCGCTCGATAAACAGATCGAGGCCAAGCAGAAGCAGATCGCCTCGAAACAGGAAGAACTCGACGCCCTCTATGAAGAACTCGGCGACGACGCGGGCGCGGCGAGACAGGCACGCAGGCCCCGCCCGACGGCGCCGAACCCCGCGGGCCGCCCCGGCGGTGGCGGCGGCGGGCCGGTGATCCTCGGCGGCGGCGGTGGTCCGGTCATCATCGGTGGCGGTGGGGGGGGCTCCCCCCGTGCAGGCCGGGGTGTCAGGCCCGCCGGGCGACGGCCAGGCCGATCACTGGGGGCCGATTCTCCCGGCCCGTTGGTCGAACAGGATGAATACGAGGTCTGGATGCACGACCTGACCGCCGAGCCGGGCGCGGTCTACCGCTATCGCCTGCGGTACGGCGTGAACAACCCGCTTTTCGGGCGGGAAAAATCGGTGGGCGACGACAAGTCTCTGGTCGCTCTGGCGGGTGAACCGTTGGTGTTCAGCCCGTGGACGGCCTGGTCCGAGCCTGTGCATGTCGGGCGGAAGAATTACTTCTTCGTGACCTCGGCCCGCGAACAGGGGCAACTGAGCCGGCAGAGCGCCTCTGCGACGGCAGAGGTCTACCGCGTGGTGTACGGCTATTACCGCAAGCACACGGTGACGCTCCAGCCGGGCGACGTGCTCGAAGGAACGTTCCATCTGCCCGATGACCTGCCGCTGTTCAAGGACATCAAGAAAATCGATGCGGACGCGTTGAACCGGTATTTCGACGAGCGAGAAGCGGAGGCATCGGGTCAGACAGCGTCGGCCCGCCGGCCGGGGAGCCAGCCCGTCAACCCGGATGAGGAGCCCGAGGAACGCCCGTGGCTCTCGTTCATGCCGCCCGAGCAGAACCTCCCGTTGGACGCGGTGATGCTCGACGTGGCCGAATATCCCATCGTTCCGGAGTCGTCGCTGCCGGGTGAGCGGGCCCGCCGGCTGTTCGAGGTGTTCTTCTTCGACCCGCTCGTCGGTATCGCCTCCCGCAGGCCCGACCGTGACCGGTCGATGGACGAGTACGAGGCCGTCGCCCGGTCGGCACGCCTGAGCGAAACGGCGGAGATCCGCCGGCCGGACCCGAAGTATCTCCCCTGATTCGGCGGCCGGGTATGGTATGGGGTGTTTGTTTCTCCCTCGGGGAGGGCCGACGGGGTTTGCTATGCCCGGGGTTGGCGTCGCGGGAAGGTTTTTCGTCGGAATCATGGCGAAAAAAACACGCCCCGCGATTGACGAACGGCGGATCGCGCCTAGCATCCCCTCGCCTCTGAACGGAGCGGCCGAAAGGCGGCTCTCGAGGGGGCAAAGCCGCGAGAGCGGCGTCCGCAAACGGCGGGTCGATCCCGCTGTTTCGGGGCTCTTTGACAACCGGATATCGACGGGCAGTAGATGGCTCCGCCCTTGGCTTTGGTCGGCTTGTTGAGTCGCCGATCGAGGTCAGTTTTCCGTCTTGCAGGGCGGGGCCGAAGATGCGAGTATCTCGTAGCGTAGCTGGTGCCGGCGGTGTGTTGTTTGTGAGCACATCGGCCGGTTGTCCGTCCCGGATGTGGATCGCGGTTCGCCGCGTTGCCACTTCCCCGGTATATCGGCCGGGGGCCGGCGAGAGCCGGTGAGTGAATCTCATTATGCGATCCGGGGCGTGCACTGATCTCCTTGCTGAACGGAGCGGCCGTTGTCCGAAAGGGCGGCGTCACCGCGGCGTCAGGTAGGAGTGGTCAGACCAAGAAGGGCGCACGGCGGATGACTTGGCGTCGAGAGGCGATGAAGGACGTTGGAACCTGCGATAAGCCCAGGGGAGCTGGTAACCGAGCTGTGATCCTGGGATTTCCGAATGGGGCAACCCACCCTTCGGGGTATCGGCCGCTGAATGCATAGGCGGTCGAGGCGAACCCGGGGAACTGAAACATCTCAGTACCCGGAGGAAAGGAAAGCAACAGCGACTCCGTGAGTAGCGGCGAGCGAAAGCGGACAAGACCCAGTGAACCGGTTGGAATGCCGGACCGCAGAAGGTGAAAGTCCTGTAGCGGGTCGCTAAGCCCATAGAGTAGGCTCGGGCTCGTGGAACCCGGGTTGAAGACGGGGGGTCCACCCTCCAAGGCTAAGTACTCCTCGACGACCGATAGCGAACCAGTAAGGTGACTGAATGTTGAAAACCACCGCGACGAGCGGGGTGAAAGAGTAGCTGAAACCGTGCGCTTACAAGCGGTCGGAGCCCTGCGGGGTGACGGCGTGCTTTTTGCATAATGAGCCCGCGAGTTAGTCTCATCGGCGAGCCTAAGGTCTACCGGACCGGAGGCGAAGGGAAACCGAGTCTGAACAGGGCGTTGAGTCGATGGGGCTAGACACGAAACCCGTGCGATCTACCCATGGCCAGGGTGAAGGTGGGGTAACACCCGCTGGAGGCCCGAACCCGTTGTCGTTGAAAAGACATGGGATGAGCTGTGGGGAGGGGTTAAAGTCCAATCAAGCCGGGAGATAGCTTGTTCTCGCCGAAATAACTTTAGGGTTAGCCTCAGATAGCAACCGCCGGGGGTAGAGCTACTGGATGGACGGTGGGCCCTTCCTGGGTACCCCGTTCAACCAAACTCCGAATACCGGCGGCCAAGGTCTGGGAGATAGTCCGCGAGTGATAATATCCGCGGACAAAAGGAGAAGAATCCAGACCGCCGGCTAAGGTCCCAGAGCCCGACTCAGTTCTTAAGGAAGTCAGATTGCTTAGACACCCGGGATGTTGGCTTAGAAGCAGCCATCATTTAAAGAGTGCGTAATAGCTCACCGGGCGAGGAGTCTGGCGCCGATAATAATCGGGAATAAGTCGGGCGCCGAAGCCGCGGACGCGAAAGCGTGGTAGGCGAGCGTTCCACGGGCGGTGAAGCGGATCCGGAAGGGTTCGTGGAGCGTGTGGAAGTGCATATGCGGGCTTGAGTAACGATAATGCAGGTGAGAATCCTGCACGCCGAAAGCACAAGGTTTCCTGGGGAAGGTAAATCCGCCCAGGGTTAGCCGGGACCTAAGGCGAGGCCGAAAGGCGTAGTCGATGGATAGCAGGTTAATATTCCTGCGCTCTCCGGTGAACGGATCGTGGAGTCCCCCTGCCTTATTAGATTGGTAGGCCTTCGGGCCGCTGGGGGGTGAAGCGGTTCCCAGAAAAAGCCGGTATAGACCCGTACCAAAACTGACACAGGTGTGCGTGGCGAATAGCCTCAGGCGCTCGAGAGAACGGTTGTGAAGGAATTAGGCAAATTGACCCCGTACGTTCGCAAGAAGGGGGCCCTTCGGGGCGCAGAGAAAAGGCACCGGGAACTGTTTATCAAAAACACAGCACTGTGCAAACTGGCAACAGGAAGTATACAGTGTGACGCTTGCCCAATGCCGGAATGTCACGGAACCGGGTCAGCTTCGGCGAAGCTCGGAACCCAAGCACCGGTCAATGGCGGCCGTAACTATGACGGTCCTAAGGTAGCGAAGTTCCTTGTCGGGTAAGTTCCGACGCGCATGAATAGTGTAATCACTGGTGCACTGTCTCCACAACCGACTCGGTGAAATAGTAGTAGCGGTGAAGATGCCGCTTACCCGCGGCAAGACGGAAAGACCCCGTGGACCTTTACTGCAGGCTTCTGTTGGTCACGAGCACATGATGCGTAGGATAGGTGGGAGGCTTTGAAGCGGCTGTTTCGGCGGTCGTGGAGCCGTTGGTGAAATACCACCCTTCGTGAGTTTGTGGCCTAACCCCGATTCCCTTGAACCAGGGCGGGGGACAGCGGGTGCTGGGTAGTTTGACTGGGGCGGTCTCCTCCGAAAGAGTAACGGAGGAGCGCAAAGGTCGGCTCAGCGCGGATGGAAACCGCGTTTTAGAGTGTAAGAGCACAAGCCGGCTTTACTGCGAGACCGACGGGTCGAGCAGTCTCGAAAGAGGGCTCTAGTGACCCTGCGCTTCCGAGTGGAAGGGGCGTAGCTCATCGGATAAAAGGTACCCCGGGGATAACAGGCTTATCGCTCCCGAGCGTCCATAGCGGCGGAGCGGTTTGGCACCTCGATGTCGGCTCATCGCATCCTGGGGCTGTAGGCGGTCCCAAGGGTTGGGCTGTTCGCCCATTAAAGCGGTACGCGAGCTGGGTTCAGACCGGCGTGAGCCAGGTCGGTCCCTATCTGCCGTGGGCGTTCCAGACTTGACAGGAGTCAACCTTAGTACGAGAGGACTGGGTTGGACCGACCCCTGGTGTTCCAGTTGGGCTGCTAAGCCCACAGCTGGGTAGCTACGTCGGGCAGGGATAACCGCTGAAAGCATCTAAGCGGGAAGCCCCCCTGAAGATGAGGTCTGGTTGCATTCGCGTGAGACCCCCGGTAGACCACCGGGTTGATAGGCCGCAGGTGTAAGGGTTGAGAGGCCCTCAGCCGAGCGGTACTAACGGTCGAAGGTTTGACCACCCCTACCAGCCGCCGCGGTGCGTCGGTGCAGGCAGTCCAACTGCTCTGCATCACGGACTGCGGTCGTGCTGCGAGGGCTCGTATCTGCCCGTCGATAACCGGCTTCGGCCGGGGTGAACGCGTTGTTCTTCGCGAACCACGTTCCAATCCACCCCGACCGCAAAGCCGCGTCGGACATGAGAATGTCCGCTCGCGGATTGTCGGTGACCATAGGCTCGGGGCAACACCTGTTCCCATTCCGAACACAGCAGTTAAGACCGAGCCGCCGATGATACTGCACTGCGGGAAAGTAGGTCATCGCCGACGTTTGGGCCCGTCCGGGCAAAATCCGGGCGGGCCCTTTTTCTTTTTGATTGCACTTCGCTTTCGTTTCTGAAACCTCGGAACATCGGGTGGTGCACAACACACTCACACCATGCGGCGTTCAACCGCCCGCGCGTGCGTGTTCTGATGCCAGTTCTCTCACCCGCTCCAGACGAAGCTTGTGCCGCTGGACACCCGGCTCGATCACGGTCAGCGCCTTGATATGACGTTCCGCCGCGGTGAATGCCGACGTGTCACCATCCAGCGCGGTCTTCAGGGCCACGCGGGCCGCCAGTTCGCGGATATCGGCATCGAACGGCGCGATCCTCGATGCCCGCTCGGCCTTGGTCATCGCCGCTGGATCGTTCTCGTTCTCGGCGTAAAGGCGTGCCAGCTCGGCCGCGTAGACCGCCGAATGCTGCTCGCGGGCGTCGAGAAATTCGAGATACGGGATCGCTTCCGCGGGTGTCTCACCGGCCAAGAAATGGCGAGCGAGCAGCCGATTGGGCTGTTCCGCGATCGGCATAACTTCCGCGAGCAGCCTCAAGTCGGCGACGGTTTCCGCGTCGAGTCGCGGCTGATTCTCATCCAGTCCTTCCAGCCGTCTCGCGACCCGCAGTTCGATGAGTTCAGGATGACGCGGGTACCGGGATGACCAGCGTTCGATGAAAGCCTCGTCCGGCCGGATCGCGTCGGGGTCGTCGGCCCCGCGGCGGTCCGCCTTGAGCATTTCCACGATCGACGGCACATCCTCCGGCAGCAACAGCCCGACCCGGCGGAGGTCCTCGCCCGCCCACGCCCTGAAAGCTTTCGAAAAATCATCCTTTGTTACGCCCAGCTCGGCTTCGAACGCGCTCGCTTCAGGCTCCCCGGCGGCGTAGCGATCCATCAGCCGGACCGGTGACGTCGGCCCCCAGCGGTCGATGATGAACTGATACATCCAGTGACCCTGGGCGTAGGCCAGCCCGCGGTCGGTGGGCTTCTTCGGCCTGACGAACGCGATGTTGATCTCGTCGAGATCGAACAGCGTCGAAGCCTTATACGCCCTGGCCAGCAGACGCCAGGTCTGCTCGTCCCGCGGCGCATCCTCGTTGAACACCGCCGCCGCCTCGGTGAACCAGTGGGGGATGCGGTTCCGTGTCCGGCCCAGCGTGACGGTGTGCGTGTATTCGTGCTGAATAACCCGCGGCCAATCGAACGGCCCGACAGTCAGCCCCGGCGCGTCCTGCGGCCGCTCCATCGCGATCACCGGTCCCGTCGCGGCGGCCATTGTGTGCACACGCGTCATCCCCGTGATCCGCACCGCGAACCACCGATGGCTCGGCATCAGCTCGATCGTTGTTTTGCGGGCAGGCTCGAAACCGATGCCGCCCGGCACCCGCTCCGGATCGGCGCACACCCGCACGTGGATCTTTTCGAGCACGGGCCGCATCTCGCGTGCGAGCAGCTCGTCGATCCCCGGCTCGAAGCGGACCCTGAAATGCTCGCTCTCGATCGTCGTGAACGCCTTGAGCCCGCGGACCAGTTCGAGGCTGTTCTTCGCCCGTGTATTGAACGGGTCGAGCGCCACCGCCCGTTCGAGCACCGGCTCGGCCTCGTCGTCCCGTCCCGCCTGGATCAGCACCAGCCCCTGCTCGATCCACGGCTGCGGCCAATGCTCCAGCCGGCCGGACGCGCGGCGGAGCGTCTCGATCGCGTCGTCGTATTGCCGCGCCTCGGCCAGCGCCCGCCCGACCTCATAGAGCGCCATCGGCGACCCGGGCGAGAGCCGATCGAACCGCGTCAGCCGGGCCTCGAGCCGTTCATCATCGAACGCCACGGCGGCGATCGCGGCGTCCAGCGCGAGCAGGCGGCGGTTGTCCGGCAGCGCCTTCCTCGCCGGGGTAATGACCGTCTCGGCCCCCTCCGCGTCGCGTTGGCGCAGCCGCATCCGAGCCCTGATCTCGGCCGCGTCGGGGTTGATGACGCCGAATTCGGCTCCCATCGAGTCCAGCGCGATCGCCAGCCGTTCCGCCTCGTCGAAGGCGAACGAATCGACGGCGATGCGAGCAAGCAAAGCCTGTGCCCCGGCGCACCGCGGATTGAGCGTCAGCGCCTCGGTCGCCGCCGCGGCCGATTCCTGCGGGTTGTGCTTGTCATAGAGCAACTCGGCTTCCGCCAGCCGGGCACGCCACGACAGCCGATCGAGATCATCGCGGGCGTGCTCGATCAGGCCCTTGATCGCGTGGAAATCGCCCCCGTGTTCACGGGCCGATCCCCGGATCGTCGCGCGGATCATCAACGCCCGGACACCCTCGACGAGCGTGTCCGCGTCGGTGATCTGCCGGCTTGCCATCATGTCGATCACGGGCTGCACCGCCGCGTCGGCATCGGCGAAACGCCCCAAGTCGAACAACGCGGAGGCCCGTAGCCTGCCGGCCCGGAGACCGGACGCATCGCCCAGCAGTTTCAGCGTCTCGCCCGGCCGGCCGCGGAGGAGCATCGCCTCGGCCCGGTCGAGCGCGTCCGCCGCCGGGTCGTCGAACACCGGGTCGAGGTATGCCCCGGCGATCAAAGCCGCCCGCGCCCGCACCGCGGGTGACTTCAGGTCTTCCGTGGTCCACAGCCCGTGGTCCACCCGGAGCGAGAGCCGCTCGCGATCCGTCAGATACGGCTCAGCCAGCAGCTTTTCGAGCGCCGGTGAAACCGCGGGCGTCCCCCCCCGGTCCTGTGCCGAGGCGTGCGTGACGCACAGCGCGGCAACCGCCGCGATTGTCGCGGCCGCCGGGAACAGGCGGGATGGGCCGGGTGCGCGCCTCACCCGGGCACCGGCCGTCGGTATTCGCTGATGTGCACGTGCCAGTTCTCGTCCGCCGGCGGCAGCTCGGTCGAGAACACCGATTCATCGATCGGCTTGTTCACCACGGGATCGGTCAGGATCACCAGGGACTCGTCGCCCGCGGGCGTGATCGTCTTGGCGATCAGCGGGAGCATGTGCCCCGTCGGCTGATACCAGATCCGCACTTCCTCGAACGAATCCGCCTCGGGCGTGCCGGGCTTGGGTTTCAGCAGCAACTCCACCAGGGCGTTGAACTCCACGAACATTACATAATTCGGGTTTTCCAGACCCTCCGCCGGTGGCGGCAGCGTCGCCTCGAATCGGCTCAGGATCTCCGCACGCTTCTGCCCGATCGGCACCGGGAAAGGACCCTCCCCGATCTTCAACGGGTCGAATGTCTCCCCGGGCGGCACGACCTGCCGCTTGGTGAACTGGTGATCGTCCGGCGTTTTCTCGACGACCCATTCCCCGTCAAACGCATAATGCAGCGTCGACTTCTCGCTCCGATCACCCACGATCAGCTCGTCGAATGTCACGGCGAAACGTCGCCGAGGGGGCGTCTTCCCATCGGGTGAAGACTCGGCCTCGAAATACAAAGTACCCCGGCGTTCCTGTGTGTCCGACTGGATCGCGAACGTTTTGAAGTAGTTGATCCGGGCAAGCAGGGTCTTCAAGCCCGTATCGGCGTGCTCCAGGGCACGCAACAGGGCATCGGCGTTCTCGAACGTGGGCGTCGTGGAATCAACGGGGGTTTCGGCGCTCGCCTCCGCCGGTGCCTCGGCGGGAGGAACACCCCCGCCGGGGTCCGAGGCGGCGCTCGCCGGGGTTGTCGCGATCGCGCCCGAGCACCCGAGCACCAGGAATCGAACGAGCAATCTGCCAGTCAATGCGGTCCCTTTCTGCGATACCGGCATCAGGTTGTTCAGCCGGGGCGGCCCCGTGTTGCAGTGTTTCGGCAATCGAGGGGGGCCTCCGAGCAGAATACGCCCCCGGCCCCTGTCACTCACGCGGTTTCTGCCTGTCGATCGTCAGCGTGACGCGTGTCGTGCGTTTGGGTTTTTTCCACCCCGAGAGAACTCCCCGGGCCGCGAACAGGACCACCACGAGCACAACAGCCGACACGAACCAGAACTGCCAGTCTCCGAGGGGCAGGTGCATCAGGGCCTCACGATCCGAAAATGAGCGCCGCGTGATAGGCGATCAGTGCCCCGGCATACGCCAGCACGGTCATATACGCGAACTGCACACCGGACCAGCGCCAGCTGCCCGTTTCCCGCGCCGTCACCGCCAGCGTCGGCATGCACAGCATCGCCAGCACATAGAACACCAGCAGCGACCACGACGTCGCCCGGCTGAACACGCGCGTCTCGCCGTCGTCGCGCGTCGCCGTCGCCAGCCGGCGCAGCCCCGATTCGCTGTGCAACTCGTCCTCGCCCGTCGCGAGCACGACCGCCATCGTCGACACGAACACCTCACGCGCCGCGAAACTCGAAAGAACGCCGACCGAGAGCTGCCAGTCGAAACCCAGTGGCCTGAACACCGGCTCGATCGCCCGCCCCGCCATGCCCATGAAACTGTTCGCCTTCGCGTATCGCGCCTCGAGCAGATCGGCCTCGGTTTCGATCGCCGCGGCCTGTTCGGGCGAACCCGCATCGGCGGCCTGCGCACGCATCGCCGCCACCTCCGGCGGCGGGTCCGATTGCGGATACGTCCCCGTCCACCACAGCACCACCATGATCCCCAAGATCACAGTCCCCGCCTTGCGCAGGAAGCCCAACCCCCGGTCGATCGTCAGCAGCAGGGCCGAACGCAGGTTCGGCCGCCGGTATGACGGCAGCTCGAGCACCATCGGACGCGGCACGCCGCGGAGAAACGTCCGCCGGAAGATCGCCGAGGTCGTCAGCGCCGCGCCCGCGCCCAGGACATAGCACCCCGAGAACGCGACCGCCGCCAGCGCGGGCCGGTCGGCGAACAGGATCGAGATCAGCAGCACATACACCGGGATCCGCGCCGTGCACGACATGAACGGCGCCACGAGGATCGTCGCAAGCCGCTCACGCCGATCCGGGATCCCCCGGCACGCGATGATCCCCGGGATCGCGCACGCGTGCGACGTCAGCAGCGGAACGAAAGACTGCCCCGGCAGCCCGAACGGCCTGAACAAACGGTCCACCAGCAACGCCGCCCGAGGCAGATAGCCCGACTGTTCCAGCAGCGTGATCAGGAAGAACATCAGGCAGATCTGCGGCAGGAACACCAGCGTCGCGCCCACGCCCCCGATGATCCCGTCCACAAGCAACGACCGGACCGCCCCGGGAGGCATCACCCCCGTCACAAAGTCGCCCAGCATCACGAACGCCGAGTCGATCCACCCCATCGGCCACGCTGCCAGCTTGAACACCACCCAGAACAGCCCCGTCATGACCGCGACAAACACCGCCGCCCCCAGCAGCGGATGCGTGATCACGTCGTCGATCCGGTCCGTCATCTCGGGCCCGCTCGACGCCCCGACGCTCGTCGTGCAACCCATAGACACACGCTCGGCCCATGCGCGGACGGGCTCATCTTCCGGCAGCGGCTCGGGGGGCCTCGCCCGCCGCAGGGCGCCGGCGATCTTGTCCACCCCGGCACCCGTCGAGGCGACCGTCGCGACCACCTCGCACCCGAGCGACCGCCCCAGCGCGTCGGTATCGATCCGCAGCCCGTGTTTCTCCGCCTCGTCTACGAGATTCAACGCGATCACCACCGGCAGCCCGAGCCGGATCACCTCGCCCACGAGCCGCAGGTTCCGCGGCAGGTTCGTCGCGTCGACCACCACGCACACCGCGTCGGGTCGGCCCATCGCCGCCCCCGGCACACGCCCGGCGAGCGCCTCGCGGCAGACCGCGGACTCGCTCTGATCGCCCCCGAGTGAGTAGACACCGGGCAGGTCGACCAGCTCGATCCCGTCGATGATCGTCGTGTGCGCTTCCTGCGTCGTGCCCGGGAAGTTCGACGTGTGCACCCGCGCCCCGGCCAACCGGCCGAACAGCGTGCTCTTGCCCACGTTCGGGTTCCCGATCAGAACGACGCGGAGGGCCTTGGCAGGGGTCTCGATCGAGGCCATCCGTCGCGGCTCACGCTTCCATCGGGCGGACCATGATCCGCCGGCCGATCTCACGCCGAAGCCCGATCCGGCACGACCCACCGCACCGATGGTGCACCCGCACAATGCACGGATCACCCCGCCGGCAGATCGAGATCAGCGTGTCCTCACCAAGCCCGAGCGAATCAATCAACTCGCCGCAGCATCCATCCAGCGAACAGCATTGCACACGCCCACGCTGGCCCTTGCCCAGCTGCGTCAGCGGGACGGCTTCACACGCGGGCTCACATGTCGTCTCGATCGCCGTCATCCGTGCCTCCAAGGCCGACCACCGGATTCGATACCACCCGGTCGGGAATGTTCGCTCCCCACCATAGGTTAATTGAGACTGAGTGTCAATCCTGCCGGTGCGATCCATCAAGCACAGCAGTACCCGAACAAATAACGGCATTGACAGGTCGCGCCACAGAGCCGCGAGCGGGAAGATGTGAGAAACACCGCGCGTCACCCGCATCGACCCGCCCCGCTCAGCGCACCGCCAGCGAGAACAACCCGTCCAGATCCGCCTGCCCGTCCAGGTTCATGATCCACTCGCCCAGCGCGTCGCACCGGTCCTGCCCGATCACGCCCGCCCCCAGCGCGTCGAACTTCACCTTGATCTCGGCCTGTGTCATCGGGTCGCGCGGGTCCCCCTTCGGCACGTCCACCTGCCGCACGTGGCTCGTCCCGTCCGTCAGCGTGATCGTCACCCGGCTCGGCTGGAACTCCGGGAACCGTGACTCGAACTCCTCGTTCGCCACGACCTTCACCTTGTCGATGATCGGGATCAACGCCGGGTCGCGCACACGCTCGTCCTCGAACTGCAGCGGCGTCACCTTCCCGTCCACCAAACCCACCGCCAGCGAATACGGCAGCGAGTGGTCCGCCGTCTCCCGGCTCGTCGGGCGATACTTGTGCGGATCGCCCAGAATATCCGCCGCCCGCGCGATCACCTCGACCTTGATCTCCGCCACGTCGTCCGGGTCGATCGAGTGCTCCGCCACGATCTTCATCATCGCACTCAGCGGCGCGTGGCTCAACGCCTCGATCGGGAACGATTTCATCCCGCACGACTCGATCCGGTACGCATCACCCGCGCCCGCCGGCAGATCCCGCACCAGCCCCTCCCCGTCGAACGTGCAGGGCTCGCCCCCGCACACCGAATGCCCGAAGACGTGGAACAGCCCCTCCTTGCCGTCGAAGATGTGTTCCGGGCCGGAATAGCCCCGAGACGCCAGCAACGCGCTCTCGACGCCCATCCGCGTCGCCCACGGGTCCACCGTGTTCTTCATCATCGTCAGCTTGCCCGCCGTCACCGCCCCCAGCGAACCCGTCCGGCTCGCGCAGATCCCCGCGGCGTTGACGAGCTGCTCTTCCGAAAGCCCCAGCGCCTTGCCCGCGGCGTACGGCGCGGCGAACCCCGTCAGCGTCGCGTGGTGCCAGCCGTACTCCCGCACCCCCGGCCGACCGATCTCGACGAGCCGCATCTCGATCTCGTAGGCGACCACGGTCGCGAGGATCAGATCCCGCCCCGAAAGCCCCTTCATCTCGCACACCGCCAGCGGTCCGCCGAGCAGGTCCGAAGGATGCGCCGGGTCGGCCTTCCAGTAGATGTCGTTGTAGTCCATCGCCCGGATCATGTGGCTGTTGAGAAAAGCCGCGTCGACCGGGTTGGTCCTGTACCCGCTGACGAGGCAGGTGCAATCCCCCCCCGCGTCGCCGTGCATCGCCCGGTGGTGCCCGAGCAGAATCCCCGCGTCCTCGGTCTGCGAACCCCCCAGGGCGCACCCCACCGAGTCGTACCAGAACAATTTTGCCTTCTCGATCGCCCCGGGCGAAAGGTCCTCATATTTCAGACCCGCCACCCACCGGGCGAGGTCATACGAAACGAATCCGTCGGTCTTGTACGCGGGGCCTGACATGGGTTCTCTCCGTCTCGGTGATGGCTTCGGCCGAGGATGCTACGACATGACAAACGGGGCGCGCAAGCCCATCGCGACAGCAACGCGGGTGTCGATCAACATCCGCCATCTCAGGGCGTATGCATGCTGTTGATCAGTTTCTCCCAGCCGTCGGCGAGACCCTGCATCTGCTCGATCGGCCCCGTCATCTTGATGAACAGATTCTGACCGCCGGGCATCTCCACGATCGCCGCACGCATCATCGTGTCCGGCTGCGGCGGACGCATCCCCATGCCCCGGTATGTGCCCGTCATCTCCACCAGGTGCACCGTCCGACCGCTGATCGTCTTCGTCTCCCGGCTCTTGAGCACCTCGCCCGAGTCGGAGCCGAACTGGCCCACCCACCGGGTGATGTTCATGTTCGGATCGCCGCCCGCCACCGAAAACACCGCGACCGAATCCGCCCCGTCCGCGTTCGGCACATGCAACTCGGCCAGCCGCATCGCGTTGGAAGGCGGCGCCGGCTGCCAGCCCTCGGGCGCGGTGAACGACAGCCCCGCCACCGTAATGGTCCGTCCGGTTTCTCCGGGGGCGGCAGCACCGGGGGTCTCCGCCCCGTGGGCGACTGCTTCACCAGCGGCCGGGGCGTTCGCCCCCGAATGCGACGCCCCCGCCGGGCCGCCCTCCGCGTGCGCGGGGGTCGGGGCAGCCGCCTCGGGCGTGGCGGACGTGTTCTTTTCCTTGCACCCTGTCAGGGCGATCAGCGCGGCAACGGCAAGCGGTGTGGTGATGTTTTTCATGCCCCATCGTAGAGCCGTCAACCTGCTGGGGCAGGGCACAGATCATCCCCCCGCACCGATCCGCCGCCCCTCGTCGTCGGCCGGCGTCACTTCATCCGATCGACGCATCCCGCTGCGCCCCGCCGCAGTTCACCCGCCAGAAGTCCTCCAGTTCCTGATCGCTCAATCGGTGCAGCCCCGCCCGGAGCCCGACCAGCGTCAGCATGTGGCTGTTCTCCAGATTCAGCTTCTTGCCGAGCATCGTCCGTCGGCGTTCCACCGCCTTGACCGTCCGGTGCACCTCGTGGGCCATCTGCTCACGCGATAGACCGAGCGCCAACAGCCGGAGCACCTCCAACTCCCCCAGGCTCAAGCCCCGGAGTGGGCCCGGATCGGAGACGTAACGCAGACGATGGACGATGGTTTCATCCGGGATCGGTTGCTCCACACTCGGCCTGAATCCGATCGTCAGCACGCCGCATTTCTCGTCACCGTCACACTCCACCCCGCAGAACCACCACACCTCCAGCCCGTGCCAGACATCGATCACCAGCACATCCCGTCCGGGGGTCGAAAGGATCGCCCTGAAAACCTCCCGCCGCTCATCACCCGCCGGTGTCGACGGAAGATCGCCCAGCCCCGTCCCCACGATTTCCGACAGTGATCGGTTGGACCCCGGCATCGATCCCGACGCGTGCACCACCACGCCGTCCGGTCCGAAGAACACGAGCCAGAAGCACCCGTGCGCACCGAGCCGTTCGATCACGTCGAGCGTCAGCGCCCGGCGGCACCACCCCGGAATGTTGTCGTGCGCGTTCTCGATTCTGCGGGCCAGCATGAACGCACCCCGCCCGACGAGCCGACCAGCCAGACAGGCGGGCCTCCAACCGACGAATGTAACACACTATTCTATCCGGAATTCGCGGCCGATCCACCCCGCCCGGGCTCCACCCGCATCTGGATCAGATCCACCACCAGCGCGAACGCCATCGCGAAATACACATACCCCCGGCTGACATGCTGGTGCATCCCGTCGGCCACCAGCAGCACGCCGATCAGCACCAGGAAAGCCAGCGCCAGAATCTTGATCGAGGGGTGCCGCTCGATGAACCCGCTGATCGCGTCCGCAAGCGCGATCATCACCAGCGACGACAGGACCACCGCGGCGATCATGACCTCGATCCGATCCACCATTCCCACCGCCGTGATCACGCTGTCCAGGCTGAACACCATGTCGATCAGCACGATCTGTGTGACGACCAGACCGAACGCGGCGCCGGCCGGGGCGGCGGCGTGTTTCGACCTGTGCCCGACAATCTGATGACGGATCTCCCACGTCGCCTTGCCGATCAGGAACACGCCCCCGAGCAGGAGCAGCAGATCACGCCCGCTGATCCCCAGCACATCCCCGCCCCCGCCGTGCCCGTCGCGCAAAAACGGCACCTCGAACAACGTTGCCGTCAGCCCCATCACCCATGAGATGCCCAGCAGCAGCAGCACGCGTGTCAACATCGCCAACACCAGCCCGAGCCGGCGGGCCAGAGATCGTTTCGACTCAGAGACGGCGTTGGACAGGATCGCGATGAACACGACGTTATCGATCCCGAGAACGATCTCGAGAGCCGTCAGCGTCAGCAGGGCGATCAACGTCGACACGCTCAGCAGCGGGGCAACCCCGGAAATGGTGGGGGCGGTGTCCGTCATGGATGCAAGAAAAAACACGCGACGACTCTAGCAGAGCCGCCGCGTGAAGAGGGAAAAGGAGAACAGTGCGTTGCCCGTTCTTCCCTCGGGCAACATCATTCGTCAGGGGGCCAACGGCAGAGCCGACCGGGGCTCATGGGGTTTTCACAAAATTTCGAAAAAAAATGCCTCTCGACCCCGTGTGCAGCCCGTCCGAGAGTTTTTCATCACCCACGCCGTGATCGGCCGATCCTCTCCCTTCGCACGGACCGGGAGGGTTTGCGGCTTGCCGCGGCGGTCCGTTCGACGCAAACGCAAGGAGTACAACGTGACGACGAAGCAGACCGCCGACGACAACAGCATCACCGTTATCGGACAGGGCACCACGATCAAGGGAGAGGTCGATTTCGACAACGGTGCCCGAATCCTCGGTGTCTTCGAGGGGGCGATCCGTTCCAAGGGCGAAGTCCAGATCGGCGACACCGCAAAGTGCAAGGCAGACGTCGACGCCGAGAGCGTTGTCATCGAGGGCACCATCGCCGGCAACATCAACGCCCGTGATCGCCTGTGCCTCCGCGAGACGGCCCACTTCACCGGCGACATCACCGCGGCGAAACTCCACGTCGACGAGGGAGCCTCGTTCGTGGGCCACTGCCGCGTCGGCGAGAACACCGCCCAGAACAAGACGACGCATTCGATCAAGGCCGCCGCTTCGACCACCGCCCCGGCGTCGGTGACCACCGAACCGAAGATCACCACGCCCGCCGATCAGGACGAGGTCGATTTCAAGCCCCCGTGGAAGGAAAAGGCCGAATCCGGGGCGGCCTGATCCCGGGCCATGCTCGATCTGCTCACCAAGCGGCGCAGCGAGCCCCGGCTCGTGCAGGTCCAGACGGAGGCCATCGTCTGCTATCACTGCGGGCGGATGTCCTCCGTCTCGACCAAAGCGATGAGCACCGCGTGCGAGCATTGCCGCAAGCCGCTTGATCTGCACGACATCGTGATGAAAGGCCCGCACTGGGGCGGGGTGCTGTGCACATGCGGGCGCATCACGATCACCCGAAAAGCACGCGTGCAGGCCAAGATGGCCGTTGCAAGCCTCAGCGTCGACATCCTCGGACAGTTCCGGGGGCTGGTCATCTGCGGCGGGCCCGTGACCATCGGCCCACGAGCCGACTTCAGCGGCGCCGTCTGGGCACCGACGCTGCATGTCGAGCCGGGCGCCGAGATCGCGGGCGGGCCGTTCATCGTGGGGGTCGAGCCGCTCGGGCACGTCGAGATCACCGCGGGCGGCCCGCGACCGGAACCGCCCGCCGATTGGCTCTCAACCCCGGCCGGGGCGCATCCTTCGATGCAGCCCGGATGATTCTCGTTCTTGCTGGAACAGGATGTGCATACCCCGTGGCGCTTTCATCTCTTCCAGTCGCGGGGAGAGGCCCGAGCGGGAGCGAGGGCTTTCGTCTCTCGCCCCTGAAAATCATCCCATCGCGGTGTCACTCCACCTCCGCCGGGTCGGACTCGGAACCAATCAGACGCCGACGCTGAGATTGCGAAGCGTCGGATCATCCCGCCACAGGGCCCGCGATCGACAGCACGCCCTCGACATAGTCACGGTGGTTGGCGCAACGGGGGCATTTGTGCTGCCCCCCCAGTTTGCCCCGTGATTCCATCCATTTGTGGAACGTGCCCGGCGGCACCGGTGTGATCGTCGGCGGACGCATCCCCAAGTCTTCGCCGCGTTTCGTCGTGTAGTCCACGTTCTGCGCCTTGAGCGATTCATCGAACAGCAGGCCGAAACGCTCCAGCAGCGGCTCTGCCTCTTCGTCCACCTCGATCACCAGCTCCAGCCCCGCGCCGCGCCCTTCGCCGGGGTAGACCGGCGCCGCCGTGAACTCGCCCGGCCTGATCCCCAGCTCGCCGCACGCCGACTCGACCGCCCGCTCGATGTGCTCGACGATCAGGTTCTCGCCGAACGCGTTGATGAAGTGCCGGTGTCGACCGACGATCCGCAACCGTGCAGGCCCCGTGCCGCCCCGGCCTTCGAGATCCCCGCAGGTGTCGTCGAACTCGACCACGTCGCCCAGGTTGTACCGCCATAAACCGGCGCACGTGCTGAGCACGACAATGTGTCGCACCCCCGGTTCCACGGTGTCGGCTGTAAACGCGGGGGCGTCTTCGGGCACGGTCCCGTCGTGGTCGAGCGATTCGAGCGGGATGAACTCGAAGAAGTTGTCCATGTCCACGAGCAGCCGCATCGCCGGGTCGTCGCCGCGGTCCTGCATCGCGATGAACGCCTCGCTCGCCGGGTACAGCTCGTGCCGAACCGGGATATCCCCGTCGGGCGAGCCGGTCACGAGCCGCCCGATACGCGGCTTGAACGGCCCGTAGCGCACCCCGCCGTGGACGAACACCTCGAGGTTGGGCCAGACCTCACGCACCGTGCGCGCGCCGGTGACCTCGAGCAGCCGCTCCATCAGCACGCCCGCCCAGCTGGGCATCCCGCTGATCATCCGGATGTCCTGGCTCCGCGTCACCCGCACCATCGCTTCGATCTTCTCCGGCCAGTCGCTCAGCAGCGCCACCTCACGCCCTGGCGAATAGATCGCGCTGATCGGCCAGCGGATCATCGGCGTGACCAGACCCGAAAGATCGGCCGTCACGATCCCGTTCGCGTCCGGCTTCAGATCGCACGACCCGCCCAGGAACAGGCAACGCCCGCCCATCATCCGGCCAAGCGACACCCCCCGGTTCATCAAACTCGCGAAGATGTCCATGCTCGCCCGGAAGTTCGACCGCAGCATCTCCTCCGTCACCGGCATGTACTTGTCGCCCGCCGTCGTCCCGCTCGTCTGGGCGAACCGCGTCACCAGCCCGGGCCAGAGCACGTCCGGCTCGGCCCCCTCGCGCATGCGTCTGATCTCATCGCTGAACCCGATCCAGTCGCGCACGGGCAGCGCCGAGCGGTACGCCGCGAGCATGTCGGTGGGGTCTTCGATCGCGGCGATCCGGGCGAAATCGTGCGCACGGCCGAAGGATGTCCCCGAGGCCCTCTTGAGCAGGCGGCGGAGCGTCTCGTGCTGGATGCGCGCCGAATGCACCCGCCAGAACTCGGTATCCTGCAGGCGCTTCGCTCTGGAAGCGACCCGCGCAGCGAGAGCCCAACCGACGGCGCAAGTCCAGCCCATAGTCACTCCTTGCCGTGATTCTCGTCGAGCTCGCGGATGAACGCGAGCAGAGATTCCGTAAAGACATCGGGCGCTTCGAGCATCGGCGTGTGCCCGCACTTCTCCACCCACACGAGACGAGCATCCGGCAGCAGGTCATAAAAACCCTGAGCCGCGGAAGGCGGCGTCACCACGTCCTCTCGACCCCAGATCAGCAGCGTCGGCGTGCGGATCTCGCCGAGCCGATCGCCCAGGTGGTTCCGCCGCGCCGTCCGGCTCAGCCGCACCATCGCCCGGGCGCCCTGCCGGGTGTTGAGCACCTTGTGCGCACGGTCGATGTCCGATTCGATCATCGCCGAGCGGTCGTAGAACAGCTCGCCGATTTTTTCCTCGACCCACGCCCTCGGCGGGCGGATCGGGGCACCACGCACGAGCGTCCGCTCGAACAGCCCGCTCGATCCCGTCAGCACAAGCCCCCGGACGAGATCGGGACGCCGCAGCGCCACACGCAACGCGACATGTCCCCCGAACGAGTTGCCCGCGAGCACCACCGGCTCGCCGACGTGCTCGTCCAGAAACTGGATTGTCAGATCGGTGACCCCCTGAATCGAGCAATCCGCGCCCGTCAGCTCGAGCAGCGGCAGCTCGAACAGGGTGCTGTGGATCTTGTCGAGCGAACGCCCGATCACCCCGCCCCAGTGGTCGTTCAGGCCCACAAGCCCGTGCAGGAACACGACACGGGGCCCCCGGCCGCATTCGATCACCCGCGCGGTGATCTCCCCCGTCGCCCCGCGCAGCGAGATCGTCCGGGTGTCGGAATCATCCCACGGCACAGACCGGCCGCCGGTCGACGGTTTGTAGGTCTCCGAGGTTGTGTCTGCGGTTCTGCTCAAGGTCGGCTCATCGGCACAGGGTACGCGTCGTCAACAGTATGTGGGGATTCGCCCATGATCTTACGTTCGGAGGATGTTCTTTTTCGGCGGGGCATTGTTCGCCGCGATGACACCGTCTTCCAGACGGATCACCCGCTCGGCCCGTTCCGCGACGTGCTGGTCGTGTGTCACCATGATGATCGTCAGCCCGAGCCGCTCGCGGAGATCGTCGATCGCATCCAGGATGGATTCCCCGGTGGCCCGGTCGAGGTTGCCCGTCGGCTCGTCGGCGAGCAGCACCCGAGGCTCGTTGATCAGCGCCCGCGCGATGGCCACCCGCTGCCGTTCGCCGCCCGAAAGCTCGCCGGGGCGGTGGCGGAGCCGATGCCCGAGCCCGAAGGCTTCGAGCAGGCCCGAGGCCCGGTTGACGATCTCCTTCCGGTGTCGGGTGTACCCGAGTCGCCCGTGGCGGACCATCGCCCCGACCGTGACATTCTCGAGCACACGCAGCTCGGGCAGGAGATGATAAAACTGGAAGACGAACCCGATCCGGGTGGCGCGGTATCGGTCGAGTTCGCCCCGGCTCATCCGGCCGAGCGCCCGCCCCTCGAACTCGATGCGGGCCGAGCCGTTCTTCTTGTCGGTTTTGTCGGGCCGGTCCAGCCCGCCGAGCAGGTGCAGCAGCGTGCTCTTGCCCGAGCCGGACGCGCCCAGCACCGCGACCCACTCGCCGGGCGCGATGCCGAGCGAGACACCCTTGAGCACGGGCACCCGTACCCGGCCCATCCGGTACGTCTTGTGGACATCGGTCGCCGAGATGATCGGTGCTGTCTCGTTCATGTTCACTCGAACCGCAACGCCCGGACCGGGTCCATCAGCCCCGCGCGAAGCGCCGGCAACGCCGCCCCGAACAGGCAGGTGCCGACACCCGCGGCGACAACGACGACGGCCTTCTGCCAGTCCATGTCCGACGGGATCTTGAAGAAGTAATACACGCTCGGGTCCCAGATCACCAGCCCGAGGTTGTCACCCAGCCATTGATGAATCTCGTTGATATTCCGCACCACGATCCACGCGGCGAGCAGCCCCAGCCCGGAGCCGACGGCACCCACGGCCCCCCCGTACCGCAGCCACAGCCAGGTGATGCCCGCGGTCGAGCCGCCGAGGGCACGGAGGATGCCGATGTCCTTCGTCTTTTCGCTGACCATGCTCCAGAAGATCGCCAGCACGAGAAAGACGGTCGTGAAGCACACCAGCCCGAACACGAAAAGCACCAGCCCGGTCTCCTTCTCCACGGCCGAGATCATCGTCCGGTTCATGTCCCGCCACGACCGCACGAGGATGCTGCCGGACCCCGGAACCTCGCCCGCGTGGTCGGCGGCGAACTCCGCGTAGATCGACTCGCACACGCCGCGGAACGCCTCGATGTCTTCCTCGCTGTGCACCGGCACCCCGTCGGCGGCGCGCACAAGCACCGTCGTCGCACGGGCCGGGTCCACACCGATCACCTCCGTGTGTGCCTCCTCCAGTCGGCCCGTCTTGGGGTTGAAGACGAAGGGGGATTCGGGCCGCTCGATCCGCTCGGCCTCGTCCATGTTCAGCATCCGCTGCACCAGATCGAACCGCACGAACACCACCTGCGAATCCGCCTCGTAGATCCCCGAGTGGAACTCGTTGGCCACCGGCACCGTCCGCGTGACCATCTCGACGCCCCGGCCCGTCTTGTCCAGCGGCATCAGGTGCAGGGTGATCTCCCCGTCGGGCAGGAACAGGTTGATGCCGCGGGCCTTGCCATCCCGCCCGGGGCGCTGCGGGGCACCGGGGATATACACCCCGCTGGGAAGCCGGATGTTCCACCCGCTTAGCTCAATCCCGGGCACAGCCGCGGCCGACCCGTCCGGCTCGGTGAGGGTCAGTCCCGCTTCGAGCCGAGCGGCCCAGTCTTCACCGGCGAAATAGCCCTTGTCCGTCCCGAGTCTGGGGTCGACGCGGTCGGTGTCCTTGGGCATGGGCCGGTCGAGCGGGCGCCACCAGAGCGTGCGCTCATAGTCGGTCACCCGGGCGAACCGCGTCCCGTCGATGCCCTTGACCATGACCCCGTGGACCTGGTCATCCGGCAGGGCGATGACACCGAACGATTCGATGATTGGGCAGGCGGCCTTGATCCGGGGGTCTTTTTCGAGCCGCTCGCAGAGTTCGTCGTAGTAGGGGAACCCGACGTTGGGCCAATAGATCGAGACATCGCCGATCATGGACCGGCCCGAGGTGAGCAGGGTGTTCAGGAACCCACCCATGACGGACCATGTGACCAACACGGTGGCCACGGAGAGCGTCACCGCGGCGATCGCCAGCAGGGGCATGATCTTGGTCGTCAGATATTTGCGGGTCAGCAGGGCCTGATACACGCGTGTGCCGTCCGTGGTGGGTGATGTCCGGTGCTCGGGGCGGGATGGTAGGAGCCGGGCAGCCGTCGATAATCGGACTTTTTCGGCGAATCCTTCCAGACAGATACCGGCCTGAACGATATATCCCTCATGCCGGAGAAACACGATCGCACAAAGACGGACCTTCCCGCGCGGGTCGAGGATCGGCTGGCGATGGTGAACGTCGTCGGCCGGGCGACGGGGGCTGGCCCGGTCCGACCCAGACGGGGGGGGCGGACTGCCCGTGCCTGCGGGCCTTGCCGGGTCTGTTGCCGGCTGCCGGACATCCCGGAGTTGAACAAGCCGATCAATACGTGGTGTCGGCATATCGACCTCGAATCGACGGATGCCCCGTGCCGGATCTATGACCATCGCCCCGACGTGTGCCGGGCGTTCGATTGCGCCTGGAAGCAGGGGCTTGGCGGCGAGCACGACCGGCCCGACCTGCTCGGCGTGATGTGGCAGACCGTGACGCTGGGCGACGGCCAGCCCGGGCTGGGGGTGGTCGAGTTCCGCGATGGCGCTCTGGACAGCCCGCGCGTGCGGCGGCAGTTGCGGGAATTCGAGAAGAAGAAGCCGGGGCGGATCATCATCCGCCGTGCGCACGAGCCGCGTTTCTCGCCGGTGTCGGTGCTGATCGAGGGCAAGCCGCTCAAGGCCGATTCGAAAGTGCGGAAGCGGGTGTGATCGTCGCCGGGCCCGTGCCTCGCGAAACCGGTGCTCCCATACCATCCCCGGTGCTGGGTGTCCCGCTCCAGATCGGACCCGTCGGGCTCGAAACGAACCTGCTGCTCGCGCCCATCGCGGGGTGGTCGGATCTCGCCTGGCGATTGACGTGCCGCGAAATGGGCGGCGTCGGGCTCGCGTGCACCGACCTGCTCAGCCCGCACGGGCTCGCCGCCGGCTCGGGCAAATCGCTCGACCTCGCCCGGACGTGCAACGAAGACAGCCCACTGTGCATGCAGCTGTACGGCTCCGATGCGGGGCTGCTCGCCGACGCGGCCCGGTGGTGCGCCGATCACGGCGCCGATGTCGTGGATATCAACATGGGTTGCCCCGTCGACAAGGTGACGAAAAAAGACGGCGGCTCGAAACTGATGTGCGATGTGCCGGGGGCCGTGCGCATCGCCGAGGCGGTGCGGGCGGCGCTGCCGGACGAGATCCCGCTGACGTGCAAGATGCGGCTGGGTTGGGACGAACAGGCCTACCTCGCAGGGTGCGCGTGCGATCTCGCGGTTCGGCTCGCGGGCGTCGGGGTCGCGGCGGTGACGGTGCACGGGCGGACCACCGAGCAGGCGTTCAAGGGCCGGTGCCGGCTCGAGGGCATCCGCCGGGTCGTCGAGGCGGTGGGGGAGGCGACCGGGGCGTACACCGGAAAGACCG
>JALWOY010000050.1 GCA_027083355.1 Phycisphaerales bacterium
CGACACCCCCGACCCCGCGCCCGCGATCATCAACGCCGACGACCCAACACTCCGCCAGTTCAAACCCCGCCGACCGATCCGATGCGCCGCCCGCGACACCGACGCGGACTGGCTCGTCCACCGCGCCGAATCATCCCTCCGCGGCGAAAGGCTCGAGATCACCGGCCCGCCGACGCCCGGCAACACGCCCCGCTTCAACGCCCGGGTCTCGCTCTTCGGCCCCCACAACGCCATCAACACCACCCAGGCCCTCGCCGCCGCGTGGGAGATCCTCGCCGCCGCCGGCGTCGAACCCGAAACGCGCCGAAAAAGACTCGCCGACGCCCTCACGCTCATCCACCCACCGAGGGGACGCCTCGAACCCATCCACACCGACGACGACGACATCGCCGTATTCGTCGACTTCGCCCACACCCACGACGCACTCGAACGAGCCCTGCAAGCCGTCAGACAGACGATGCCCGCCCGCGCCGCCCTCGTCGCCGTCTTCGGCTGCGGTGGTCAACGCGACCGAACAAAGCGCCCCCGCATGGGCCACGCCGCCGCCACGATCGCCGACCGTGTCATCATCACCAGCGACAACCCAAGAACCGAATCCCCCGCCGGCATCGTCGACGAGATCCTCGCCGGCATCCCCCCGGAGCGGCGAAGCTGCGCCGAAGTCCTCATCGATCGCGACCACGCCATACGCACCGCCATCGAACAGGCAGACCCCGGCGATGTCGTCGTCATCGCGGGAAAAGGCCACGAAACGGAACAGATCCTCCCCGACGGCCGCGGCGGCACCATCACAAGACGATTCATCGACCAGAACGCCGCACGCGCCGCCCTCGCCCGGCGACGCGCCCGCTCCGGGGTCGCCGTCCCATGACCACCGCGGACCGCTCCCAGGGCCACCCGGCCGCGCCCCACCTGCTCGCACACGACGGCCTCGACCCCATCGCCATCGCCGCCATCCTCGGCAAGCCCCTCAACCTCCATCTCGACGGACGCTGGATCACACCGCCGCCCCAAGCCCCCATCCACGCCGCAACAATCGACACACGCACCGCGAAGCCCGGCAACCTCTTCTTCGCCCTCCGCGGCGAACACACCGACGGCCACGCATTCCTCAACCACGCCGCGCGCGCCGGCTGCCCCGCCGCCGTCATCGACAGCCCCGAATCCGTCGACATCCCGCCGGACCGCATCGCCCTCCTGGCCGTGAATGACACCCGCGCCGCGCTGGCAGCCCTCGCCGCCGCATACCGGAAAGCCCTCCCCCGTCTCCGCGTCATCGCCGTCACCGGCTCCAACGGCAAAACCACGACCGTCCGACTCATCCACGCCGCACTCGCCGCATCCCTCAAAGGCTCACACGCCCCCGGCAGCTTCAACAACGACCTCGGCCTCCCCCTCACCCTCCTCAACGCACAACCGGACGACGACTACACCATCTGTGAGCTCGGCACGAGCGCCTCCGGAGAAATCGCGCACCTCGCCGAAATCGCAAAACCGGACCTCGCCGTCATCACCTCCATCGGACGATCACACCTCCAGACCCTCCGCTCCACCCGCGGCGTCGCAGCGGAAAAAGCCGCGCTCGTCCATGCCCTGCCGCCGCACGCCCTCGCCGTCGTCCCCGCCGACACACCCGAACTCGACGAAGCCCTCGAAGGTGCCCGCTGCGAAATCCGAAGAATCGGCATCGGACGGGGCGTCGAAAACATCCACCCAACCCCCGCCGGCGTCCGGGCCACCATCCGAAACCGCACCGTCCACGTCCCCATCCCGGGCCGACACAACGCCGTCAACGCCGCCATGGCCCTCGAAATCGCCCTCCACCTCGGCGTCGACCCCGACCTCGCCATCAACGCCATCGCCGACGCCGAACCGCCCCCCATGCGCCTCGAACGGTCCACCATCACGACCCCCGCCGGCCCGATCCACACCATCAACGACGCATACAACGCCAACCCCGATTCCATGCTCGCGGCCATCGAAGCCCTCGGCGGGGGCCACCTCGACCCGCACGACACCCCCACGCCCCCGCGGCGCGTCGCCGTCCTCGGCGACATGCTCGAACTCGGCGACGCCTCCCGAGCCGCCCACAACGACATCGCCGACGCCCTCACCGCCCCACACGCCGGAATCGACGCACTCATCCTCATCGGCCCGCACACCGCCGCCCTCGCCGACCGCATCGAACAGGCCCGCCCCGGCATCGTCCGCCTCGCCGAGCCGGACCCCGACGCGTCGTGGACAACCCACGCCGCCCAACACATCCATCCGGGCGACCTCGTCCTCCTCAAGGCCTCACGCGGCATCCGCCTCGAACGGCTCCTCGATACACTCCAGGAATCCGCCCGAAACGCCGCCACCAGATAGGCACCGGGCACAACCGGAAAAGGAGCACGGATGCTCTACTGGATGCTCGACGCAACACGGGGCTGGCTCGACGCGCACGGCATCTACCGATTCGTCCGCGTGATCGATCAGGTCGAGTTCCGGGCCCTCGCCGCCGCCTTCCTCGCCTTCCTCATCGTCATCATCGCCGCGAAACCCGTCATCGCCCGCCTCACCCGCATGAAAATGCACGACGCCGGCGTCACCGACGCCGAGGCCCTCCGCGCACACGCCGCGAACAAGGCAAACACCCCCACCATGGGCGGAATCCTCATCGGCGGCGCGATCCTCATCACCACGCTCCTCCTCGCGGACATCAGACAACTCCACGTCCAGCTCGGCATCGTCGTCCTCCTCTGGCTCGGCGCCCTCGGCGGCGTCGACGACTGGCTCAAACTCACCGCCCAGCGAAGAGGAACAGGAAGACAAGGGCTCTTCGCATGGGAAAAACTCGTCTTCCAGCTCGGCCTCGGCGTCATCATCGGCTTCTTCACCTACAACGCCGGGGATGATCCCGCAACCACACAAGACCTTGCGCACGTCCTCAACTTCCCGTTCCAGAGAACATTCGAGCCCGGCGGAGGGGGCGTCGAGCCGGGGCTTATCTACCTCTCGCCCCTCGTCTTCGTCATCATCACGACGCTCATGATCGCGGGCATGTCCAACGCCGTAAACCTCACCGACGGCATGGACGGGCTCGCCGCGGGCATCTCCACGTCCGTCGCCTTCGCCGTGATGGTCCTCGCCATGGTCGCGGGCTCCGAGGGCTTCAGCAGGTACCTCCTCGTCCCGCACATCGCGTTCGTCAACGAACTCGCCGTCATCGCCGGCGCCATGGCCGGCGCATGCGTCGGATTCCTCTGGTGGAACTGCCTCCCGGCCCACGTCTTCATGGGGGATACAGGCTCACTCCCCCTCGGCGGCCTCATCGCCTACATCGCCGTCGCCATCAGACAGGAAATCGTCATCCTCCTCGTCAGCGGCGTCTTCCTCATCGAGATCGGCTCCGTCGTCATCCAGATCGCCGTATACAAAGCGACAGGCGGCAAAAGAGTCTTCCGGTGCGCCCCCATCCACCACCACCTCCACCTCGGCGGTTGGACCGAATCACAGGTCGTCACGAGACTCTGGATCATCTCCATCCTCTTCGGCCTCATCGGCATCGCCACTCTCAAACTCAGATAACCCCCCCGACCGCGCGCACAGACAATCGGGCCATGAAAGCCCGTCGCCGCGTCGTCCTTTGTCCGGGGGGAAAATGGAGCGGAGGAGATTCGAACTCCCGACCTCATCATTGCGAACGATGCGCTCTACCAGCTGAGCTACCGCCCCTCGGGCCACAAGGATACGCCCCGCCCCTTCCCGCGACAACACACACCCGCCCGCCGAAATACCGAATCTCCACCTCCCAAAAGGCCGGGCGGAAACGAGGGCGATCTCCCTCCCACTCCCCGCCCGCGGTGAAAGGACCGGGGGAATGAAGGGGAGAGCCCCCGGGCATACCCGATCTCGGTCGCGGCTCCCGCGCCGCGTGTTGTCTGGGATTGATTGCCCCTTGTTCGGGCGGGTCGTGGCGGGCGGTCGGGTTGTGCGGTCCTCCTGATTGCTGCGATCGGAACTCTCGGCAAAGTCGGCCCGGCTCTCGGACGAAGAAGGAATCGGACCTTCGCCGTGTGGGCGGGGTCGTGTCGTGGATCGGGGACCGCCCCGAGAGTGTCGGAAGGAACGGATATGGGCACGCCGTCCGGTGTGAACGCACATCGAATGAACGCCGCTGGTCTTTCATTGCTGGCCGGGCTCGGCCTGGCTTCATGGACACCCGCCGCGGCGCAGGACGGCGGCGGGATGCCGGACCCGGCGGACATCACGAAGCAGATCGAGCAGATGCTCGGATCGATGCAGAGCGACGGCGAATCAGAACAACCCCCGGCGATCCCGCTCCCGGAGCCCCCGGCAGAGGACCCCGCCGAGGCCGCTCCGTCACCCGCGCCCGTCCCCGACGACGGTGTGTTCAACGGGGAGGTCAAGGTCGATGAGTTCGACCTGGTCGATCTGCACGTCAACAACGAAAACCTGGCCGCCGTGCTCCAACTCCTGAGCCTGCAGAGCCGGCGGAACATCGTGGCGAGCCGGAACGTGTCGGCCTCGATCACGGCGGACCTGTACGGGGTGACGTTCTATGAAGCACTCGACGCGATCCTGCACGTCAACGGTTTCGGGTACCGCGAGGAGGGAAACTTCATTTATGTCTACACGACCGAAGAACTGGAGCAGATCGCCGACGCGTCGCGGCATATGACGACAAAGGTGATCGACCTCAACTACCTGAACGCGGTGGACGCGGCGCGTTTCGCCAGCCCCCTGCTCAGCGAGACGGGAACGATCACCACGCCGAACGAGTCTGTGGATTTCGACATCCCGGAGACAGGACCGACGGGCAAGGACGACTACGCCAACGCCGCCCTGCTGGTGATCCACGACTACGAAGAGAACATCGATGAAATCTCCCGGCTGATCGCTCGTCTGGACACCCGCCCGAGCCAGGTGCTCGTCGAGGCGACGATTCTGCAGGCGGCGATCAACGAGGACAACGCGTTCGGCGTGGATTTCTCGCTGATCGGTGATCTGAGCTTTTCCGACTTCCTGAACCCCCTGAAGGCCGCGAACAACCTGATCGGGGGACGCGGTGTGTCGCTGGTCGACGGGTCCGATACACCGACCGCGTTCCCGGGTCCCGACGGCGAAGCGCGCGCGATCACGAGCAGTATCGGGAACGTCGCGGGCAAGGCGTCGCTCAAGGCGGGCATCATCGACAAGGACGTCGCGGTGTTCATGCGCGTGCTCGACGAGGTGACCGACGTGACGGTGATCTCGAACCCGAAGGTGCTGACGCTCAACCGCCAGCCGGCGCGGGTGCTCGTGGGCACGCGCGTCGGGTTCCTGAACACGACGACGACACAGACGAGCACGACCCAGAGCGTGGACTTCCTGGACACCGGCACGCAGCTGCACATCCGCCCGTTCGTCACCAGCGACGACATGATCCGCCTGGAGGTCAAGCCGCAGGTGTCGACCGCGAAACTGCGTGAATCGACGACCTCGGCGGGCCAGAGCGTGACCATCCCCGACGAGGACACGACCGAGCTGGTGACCAACCTGCTCGTGCGCGACGGGCAGACCGTGGTGCTCGGCGGGCTGTTCACCGAGAGCACGACCTACACCCGCAGGCAGATCCCCGGCATCGGCGACATCCCCCTGGTCGGGTCCGCGTTCCGCGGGCAGGACGATTCGGTCGGCCGAAACGAGATCATCTTCCTGATCACGCCGAGCGTCGTCGACGACCAGATCCTGACGCTCGAAGGCGAGCGAGGCGAAGACTTCGTCGAGCACGCCCGCGTGGGCGCCCGCGAGGGGCTGCTGCCCTGGAGCCGGGAACGGCAGGTGGGCAAGCTGCTGATCGACGCCGAAGCGAAGGTCGCCGAGGGCGACGAGGGCCGGGCGCTGCTCCTCGTGGAGCGGGCGTTGGCCCTGAACCCGCATTCGCCGGACGCGGTGGCGTTGCGTGAGAAGCTGACGAAAAAGAGCGGGGCCTGGCCGAGCCGCAGCCTGCTCGACGACATCTTCAAGCGTGAGCCCGCCGCGGGTCAGTCGCGGGCCGAGCCCGGCGAGCCCGGCGTAGACGACGGCTCCCCCTCGGCCGACGCGGGCGAGAAAGAAGACGACGCAACGGGCGAGGACGTCGCCTCGGTGCCGACGGACGATGGAGAAAGCGAATGAGAAAGTCGAGACACGGCAGGGCACGCTGGCCCGTGGTGTGCGGCGCCGCCTTCGTGGGCGCGTGCGTGCTGACGGGATGCAGCGGACACGGGAAATACACCAAAGAGGGCATCTCCCTGGCAAAGCAAAGACTGAACAGCCTGAAGGCGGCCACCGAATACGACATGGCCCGGCAGGCCTTCCTCGCCGGCGATCTCGACAAGGCGCTGCGAAAGACCGACTCGGCGCTGCGCCTGACGGACGAGAACGCCCTCGTCCACGTGCTGCGCGGCCGGATCTATATCGAACGGGGCGAGATCGGAGAGGCGCTCCTCTCGCTCCGCAAAGCGGCGCAGCTGGACGAGAAGTCGGTCGATGCCCAGTATTACCTCGGCGTGGTCTACGAACGGCTCAACGAGCACGAAAAAGCGCTGGAACATTTCAAAGCCGCGACTTCGCTCGACGAGTTCAACCCGCAGTACCCGATCGCCGCGGGCGAGATGCTGATCGACATGGGCCGGGTGGACGACGCGGAGACGTTCCTGCGCGGGTCGGCCTCCGCGGAACACTCCGCCGGGATCCAGCAGCTGCTGGGCCATATCGCGCTGCTGCGGAAAAAGCCGGAACGGGCCTGCACGCTGTTCAAAAAGGCCAGGCTGCTGGCGCCCGACGACGGGGCGATTCTGGAGGACGAAGCGACGGCGCAGATCGCGGCGGGCCGATACGCCGAGGCCGAATCGAATATCGAACACCTCCTGCGCGACGACGAGAACAAGGGCCGGCGTGACCTGCTGCATATGCAGGCGGAATGCCTGATCTCGCTGAACCGACCGGTCGAGGCACGCGAGATCTACCGAGGGCTTGTCAAGGGCGACGGTGCTTCGGATGCGCAGGCGTGGGTCGGCATCGGCCGCACCGCGTTCACGCTCGGCGACGAGCGGACGCTGCGCCGTGCGGCGTCGCGTGTCGTATCGATCGATCCGTCCGACCCGCAGGGGTACATCCTCTGGGCGATGTGGCACCGCGAGCACGGTGACTTGTCATCGGCGCTCGAAAAGCTCGACACCGGCCTGATGCGCGCCGGCCGGGACGCGGAGCTGCTCTCGGTGAGGGCGCTGGTGCTGGCCGAGCTGGGCCGACGGGACGAGGCACTGGCGGCGGCGCGGTCGGCGCTGGAACTCGACCCGGAGAACGAATCGGGTCGGCGATTGCTGGACCGGCTCGGCGCCGTCGCGGTCTCTTCGGTGCCGGTGGAGTGATCCCGCCGACTCGATCTGACAGCCCCAAAGC
>JALWOY010000051.1 GCA_027083355.1 Phycisphaerales bacterium
GTTCCATTCGGCCTCCATACACGCCGGTCGGGGGAGGGCAGAGGAACGCCCGACCGACCGGCGTGTATGGAGGCCGAATGGAACGGAGCGCACAATGGAGGTGCGGACCACACGCTTCGGGGTGATCGAGATCGCGGAGGACCGCGTGATCACTTTCGCGAGCGGGGTGCTCGGGTTTCCTGAGCACCGCCGGTATTGTTTGTTGCAGCCCGGGGATGACGCGTGTTTCTTCTGGCTGCAATCACTGGATGACGAGGCACTCGCATTCGTCGTGACGGACCCGACGCTGTTTGTGCAGGATTACTCGGTGCCGATCCGGGCCGAGCAGATGACTGCGCTCGGTCTGAAGTCGCTCGAGGATGCCCAGGTTTTCGTGATCGTGAACAAGATCGACGATCAGTTGACCGGGAATCTGCAGGGCCCGCTGGTGATCAACACGATCGACCGCGTGGGCGAGCAGCTTGTGCTGGCCGAGAAGCGATGGACGACGCGTCACCCGCTGATCAAGGTCGGCGGGCGAGCGAAGTCTGCGACGGCGTAGGTCCGGCACGCGTCGGGCGGATGTGTTCGGGGGTGACGTCTACGACGGCCCAGCGCCCCCCGAGCGCCCATCGAGTGCTGGAATGACGGATTCACCCGCCGGGACCGCCGCACGGATGCGCGGGTCCGGTCGAGGAAGCGATACCGAAGGAGCAAACCCATGTTGGTGCTCTCCAGGCAGCGCGATGAGACAATCATGATCGGCGACGACATCGAGATCACGGTTGTCGACATCCGGGGCGACAAGGTCCGCCTCGGCATCTGCGCTCCGACACGGATCGCCGTGCACCGCAAGGAGGTGTACGACGCGATCAAGAGCGAGAACGAGCGTGCGTCGCGGATCGACGGCGCCGACCTCGAATCGCTCGCCCAGACGATCCGCCCGGGCCCCGCGAGGGCGCCCGCCGCGGCCAAGACACAGGGACTCGTCGCCGGGGCCAGGCAGGCCCGCAACACGGCGTAACACGCTCGCACCCAACGCCCGCGCAGGAACGCGCGGCGCGACCTTAGCCTCAATCACGGAGGATTGCCATGGCTAGGATCAATTCCAACGTTTCGAGCCTCGTCGCCCAGTTCAATCTGGGGCGGGCGAACGACAATCTCCAGGTCCGGCTCCAGCGGCTGGCGACGGGCCTGCGGATCAACCGCGGCGGTGACGACCCCGCGGGCCTGATCATTTCCGAGCGGATCGGGACCGACCTTGCGGGCGTGGAGCAGGCGGTCAAGAACGGCGAACGCGCCAACTCGGTGATCGCCACGACGGAGGCCTCGCTCAACGAGGTCAACGATCTGCTGAACTCGATCAAGGCGCTGGTCGTCGAGTCGGCCAACACGGGCGCCAACTCGAAAGAAGAACGCGACGCGAACCAGCTGCAGATCGACTCGGCCATCCGTTCGATCACGCGGATCAGCAACACGGCGACGTTCGGGGGGCTGAACCTGCTCGACGGGTCGCTCGACTACATCACAAGCGGGATCTCGACGACGGCGATCAGCAAGGCTCAGATTTTCGGCGCCAGCTTCATCGGGACGACGCAGCTGCAGGTCGAGGTCGACGTGCTCACCTCGGCGCAGAAGGGCTCGCTGTATCTTCACCCCGACCAGGGTGCCACTTCTGGGGCGGCGTTCGTGAGCACCGTGACGCTCCAGATCACGGGCAACCGGGGCGTGCAGGAGTTCGATTTCACGTCGGGCACGGCGTTGTCGGCCGTGGTCACCGCGATCAATTCGCGGACATCTCTGACCGGCGTGACCGCGGAATATATCAACGGTAACGCCAACTCCGGGGTGGTGTTCCATTCCGAGTTCTACGGGTCCAACTCGTTCGTCTCGGTGCAGCGTGTGAACAACAACAGCACGACACAGCCGAACCCGACGATCAAGGCGATCGACTCCAACGCGCCCGTCGATTCGACGTTCTCGTTCAGCGGCTCTCTGATCGACGCCATCCGTGACGAGGGCAAGGACGTGCAGGCGCTCGTCAACGGGTCGCTCGCCAACGGCGACGGGCTGACGATCTCGACGAACAGCCCGGTGCTGAGTTCGGAGATCCTGCTGACGGAGACGTTCGCCACGGACCCGACACTCGCATCATCGACGTTCGACATTATCGGCGGCGGGTCGATGTTCCAGCTCGGGCCCGATGTCAACGCGTTGCAGCAGGAAAACATCGGGGTGGCCTCGGTGGCGGCGTCGAAACTCGGGGGTGTGCTGAAGAACGGCTCGCTCCAGTTCCTTTCGAGTCTGCAGAAGGGCGGGCTGAACGACATCGAGTCGAGCGTGCAGCGGAACGATTTCTCGACCGCGAGCGATATTCTCGAAGAAGCGATCGACGAGATCACGATCCTCCGCGGGCGGCTGGGGGCGTTCCAGCGGAACGTGCTGGACACGAACAAGCGGAGCCTCCAGGCGGCGGTCGAGAACCTCTCGGCGAGCCGATCGGTGATCCGCGATGCGGACTTCGCCGCCGAGACGAGCGAACTGACCCGGGCGCAGATCCTGCAGAGCGCGGGCACGTCGGTGCTCGCGTTGGCGAACCAGCAGGCCCAGTCCGTGCTCCAGCTTCTCGGCTAGCCGGGGCTGCACAACCACCGATAACAACGACCTCCCGCTCGGGCACCCCCCCGAGCGGGTGTTTTTTTGCGCGTTCATAGGGACCCGACCTCGAATTTATCCCCGAATTCCGGCTTGTGGAAGTCAACTCGCCCCCGGACTGCGCCGATGCGTTGCAGCGGTCGGCAGCGCGTCGGCCAGAGTTCGATCAGTTCACCCGGGAGGATCCCGGGGACCACAAGCGTCAGGTGGGCGGGTTCGCAGGGGCGACCGTCCGGTTCAGTTCACGGAGGAAGGCTCCCATGAGTCGGATCAACACGAATGTCCAGTCGCTGATCGCCCAGCGGGTGCTCGGCCAGAACAACAAGTCGTTGAACGTCGCCCTCGAGCGGCTTTCGACGGGTCTTCGGATCAACCGGGGCAAGGACGACCCGGCTGGTCTGATCGCCAGCGAGAACCTCAAGTCGGAGATCACCTCGCTGAACGCGGCGGTCAGCAACGCCGACCGCGCCGATCAGGTGGTGAACATCGCCGAGGGCGGTCTCCAGGAGGTTTCGGGCCTTCTGGAAGAGCTCCAGGGCCTGCTCGTTTCTTCGGGCAACACCGCGGGCCTGAGCCAGGCCGAGAAAGAGGCGAACCAGGACCAGATCGACTCGATCCTGGGGACGATCGACCGTCTGGCGAGCAGCACGAACTTCCAGGGCATCAAGCTGCTCAACGGCAACTTCGATTACACCACGACCAACGTCGCGACGGGCGTGACGGACTTCAGCGTCAACAGCGCCAAGTTCGACGGTGCTACGCAGGACGTCGATGTCGTCATCACGACCTCGGCCCAGCAGGGCAAGCTGTTCCTGTCGTTCGCGAAGGCGCACCTCGACTTCGCCGCCGGCACCTCGACGTTCACGCTCGAGGTCACCGGTTCGCTGGGCAGCCGGGAGCTGAGCTTCACGTCGGGCACCTCGCTGACCGACCTGGTCGCCTCGATCAACACCTTCAGCGACGTGACCGGCGTCACCGCCTCGGTCAGCGGTACCGGCGTGAACCTGTACTCCACCGAGTACGGCTCGCGTGAGTTCGTCTCCGTCAAGGCGGGCGGCGACGCGGCGACCTCGGGCTTCGGCACGGGCTCGGGTGTCTACAACGTCAACTCGACGAACACGAACGCCACCACCGGCTCGGCGACCACCTTCGCCAACGCCTCCAACCCGATCCGTGATGACGGCCAGAACATCGACGGCACCATCAACGGCATCGCCGCGGTGGGCGACGGCACGACCCTGTCGGTCAACACCGACTTCCTGAACGTCGACATCACGTTCTCGACAACGACGACGAGCACCACGCTCGACGCGTTGACGCTGGGCGGGGCCCGCGCCTTCACCATCAGCGGCGGCGGGGCGGATTTCCAGCTCGGCTCGAGGGTGAGCGTCGGCGACAAGGTGTCTCTCGGCATCGCAGACGTCGCCACCCGGAAGCTCGGGACCAGCGCCCTCGGGTTCCTGGACGAACTCGGCTCCGGCAAGGCGTACAACGTCGTCGACGGCGACGACCTGAGCACCGCCCAGAAGATCGTCGCCAAAGCGATCGAGCAGGTGAGCTCGACACGCGGCCGCCTCGGTGCGTTCCAGAAGAACGTCGTCGGGGCCACGATCCGCAGCCTGGGCGTCGCGGTCGAGAACACCGCCGCGGCCAACAGCGTGATCGCGGATGCCGACTTCGCGTCGGAGACCGCGAGCCTGACGCGGAACCAGATCCTGGTCTCCGCGGCGCAGAACACGCTGGCTCTGGCCAACCAGCAGCCGCAGGCGGCGCTGCAGCTCCTCGGGTAACCGCGGGGTTCAAATCCTGACGCTTGAAACGGCGTCCCGTGTTCGCGGGGCGCCGTTCTTTTTTTGCCCGGGCCGGCGTCGGGTGTCGATGCACACATGTGGACCCGGTCGGCGACACCATCGGCACCCGCTGGAAACAGCACCACGATGCATTCCTGGGGTATCTCCGCGTCGAGTGCGGCATGGCACCCGCGACGATCGAGGCCTACGGCCGGGATCTCCGCCGGCTGCTCATCGACCTGACGGAATCGGGGGCCGATACGCCCGACGGTGTCACCCCGCAGCATCTCGCCGGTCACATCGCTCGGCTGGGGCGCGACGGTCTTTCCGGGGCGACGGTGGCCCGGCATCTGGCGACGATCCGGGTGTTCTTCCGCTGGCTGCTGGCGCGGCGAGAGATCAAGGACAATCCCACCGAGCTGCTTCTGACGCCGACACGGTGGAAACGCGTGCCCGGGGTGCTCTCGCCGGGGCAGATGCGGCGGTTGGTCGAAGCCCCCGCGCCGTCGGACAAGCCCGCTGCGGGCGCGCCGCTGTGGGTCCGCGACCGCGCAATCCTGGAGTTGATGTATTCGAGCGGGCTGCGGGCGAGCGAGGTCGGGGCGATCGGGCTGACGGACGTGCTGGACACACTCGGGGCGCTGCGCGTGCTGGGCAAGGGCAGCAAACAGCGGCTTGTGCCGATGGGCGAGCCGGCGCAGGATTGGCTGGGGCGGTACCTCGACGAGTGCCGCCCGGCGTTGGCAGCGCGTGGACGCGATCCCGCGAAGCACGGTGGGAAGTTGCTCGACCAGGGGCGGGTGTTCCTGACGAAATCGGGTCGGCCGATCGAGCGGGTGCGTGTGTGGCAGATCGTCAAGAAGTACGCCGCCCGGTCCGGGTTGGCGGATGTGCACCCGCACACGCTGCGGCATAGTTTCGCGACGCACCTGCTCGCGGGCGGCGCAGACCTGCGCGTGGTGCAGGAACTGCTGGGCCACGCGGACATCACGACAACGCAGATCTACACGCATGTCGATCAATCACAACTCAAAACGATGCACGCGCGATGCCACCCGAGGGCGTGAGAGGCTGGGTTCAGGGGCAATACATCAGGCCCGGAACACCGCGAGGGCCCGCCCGATGTTCTCGGCCGACTCCCGCTGTTTCGGGTCTTTGAGCGAACCGTCGTCGTTGAAGGCTTCGTGCGCTTTGGGCAGGGCGAACATGTCGGGCAGGACGACCACGCCGATGTTGCCGAGCAGGTATCGCACCTGTTGCAGTCCGCGGTAGCCGCCGTAATAACCCGGTGAGGCGGAGACGAGGGCCGCGACCTTGCCGCGGAAGCATTCGAGCGGTTTCTCGCCCTCGGCGGGTCGCGTGGCCCAGTCGATGGTGTTCTTGAGCAGGGGGCTGAAACTGCTGTTGTATTCGGGGCTGGCGATCAGCAACGCGTCGTGGCTTTTCATCAACGCCTTGAACGCGGTGACGGCTTCGGGCGTGCCCTGCTCGGACTCGAAATCCTCATCGAACATGGGCAGGCAGTGCTCGTTCATGTCGAGCAGCGTGACCTCGGCACCGGCATCGCGGGCGCCCGCGGCGGCGACGCGGAGCAGACGGACGTTGTACGAGCCTTTTCTGGCGCTGCCGGCGAAGGCGAGGATTTTTCGTGGCATGGTCGTCTCCGTGCAGGGCGGCGACAAACACAAACGCCGCTTGGAATTGCTGTTGAAACAACTGTCTGCAAGGGTAGACTGACCGCATGAATCGGGCCACGCCGGCCGATGCCGAGCAAACCGACCGTGCCTCCCCACCATCGACGCCTCCCTCGCCGGAGCGGGAGACATATTTCACGCTTGTCCGTACCCACGCGGTGCTGGCGGCCCCGTTCCACCGGCTTTTCAAGGCCCGCGGGCTTTCGCCGGCGCTCTACAACATCCTGCTCGTGCTCCGGGGTCATATGCAGCACGACCGGAAAACCGGGGCCGAGCACCTCGGCGTGCCCGTTCTGCGGATCGGCCGGGAGATGCTCACCCGTGAGCCGGACATGACGCGGCTGATCGCCCGACTGGAGAAGGCCGGGCTGGTGTGTCGGGCGCGGTGCGAGCATGATCGGCGGATCGTGTTCGTTCGGATCACGCCGCGGGGGCTGGCGATGCTCGACGCGCTCGAGCCGGAGATCGATGCGCTGCACCGATCGCAGTTCGGCGGGTTGAGCCGGGAAGAGTTGCGGCTTCTGAACGAACTGCTCAACCGAGCGTCGGGGATGGATCGTCGTGAACGCCGCGGCGATCCATGACGCGGGTTGCATTCCGGCTACAGGCCGAGGCGAGTCAGCACACGTTCGAGGATGTCTCGTTCGAAGGATTCGTCGCCGCCGGGGTTGGTGCGGACGGTGATCATCGTGGCGTTGGTGCGGAGGTGAGAAGAGACGGTGACCTTGCGGAGGAGTTTCGGGTCTCCCGGGCGGGCGACGACTCGGCCGGCGTCGTCGGTGGATTCGGCGGCGGTGACGACGTAGCCACGGCGTTCGAGGGCCATGCGTGCGGCGGCGATGACCGAATGCACGGGGACATCCGGGGGCAGCTCCGCCGAGAGCGACCCGGCGGAGTAGACACCCAGCACGGGCTCGCGGCCGTGCCAGTCGTAGCGGGGTTCGGGCCCCTGGCAGGCGGTGAGGATCAGGACCAACAACAGGACCGATCCCGGCATGGTCGAGATGATCGGATGCCATGGATGCCGCGGGTGTCGCGGGTGTCGCGTCGGGCCTCGTTGCACTATTCGTCCGGCAGCCATCGCTGCATATCCAGATCGTCCAGCGAGAGTCGGCCTCGCCATTCTTGGAGCGCTTCAAGCAACAACAGGTCGATCGGGATGCCGCGTTCGGCGGATTCTCCCGGTTCGGTCGGCTCGGTCGGCTCGGTTGGCTCGGTTGGCTCGGTTGGCTCGGTTGATTTGATTGGGCGATCGGTGACTGGTTCGGGTGGGGTGTGGGG
>JALWOY010000052.1 GCA_027083355.1 Phycisphaerales bacterium
GTCGGGGGTGTCGGGGGGGGCGGTGTCGAGGAGCTCGACGAGCCGGCTCTTCGCGGCTGTGTAGGCCTCGAACGAGAGGTGGTAGTCGAGATGGTCGCCGGTGATGTTTGTGAAGACGGCGGCGTTGAAGGCCAGAGCGTCGGCACGTTTCTGGTCGAGGGCGTGGCTGGAGACCTCGACGACGGCGGCGTTGCAGCGCGATTCGACCATCGTGGCGAGCGTTCGGCTCAGCTCGATGGCGGGTGGTGTGGTCATGACGGCGGGTGCGGTTTCGGTGCCGTCGTCGACATCGACGGTGCTGATCATGCCGCACCGGACGCCGGCGCGGTTGAGGAGCTGGTGGATGAGTGCGGTGACGGTGGATTTCCCGTTGGTCCCGGTGACGCCGACGAGGAGGAGACGCCTGGAGGGGTGTGCGAAGAGTCTTTCGGCCAGCAGGGCGGTGATGAGCGGGACGTCGTCGCAGACGGCGACGGGGAGGCGGGCGGGGAGGGCGTCGAGGTCGGCGTTCTTGTCGGTAAGAATGGCGGCGGCGCCGGCGGCGGCGGCGGCGTGAGCGAATGCGCGGCCGTCGGCGCGGCGGCCCGGTCGGGCGACGAAGAGCGAGCCGGGAACGACGGTGTTGCTGTCTTCGGTGATGTCGCCGATGCGCGGGTTGCCGGCGTCGCCCGTCGAAGTACGGGCGATGGCGATCGGCAGTCCGGAGATAAGTTCACCGAGCAGCATGGGAACACCCCCCGGGGAGTTTATCGTGTGCGGGTGGTTCGTGGGGAGGTCGAGTTCCGAAGATGGCCGCTCGTGTCCGAAGTTCGAGGCACCGGCAGCAGACAGAGCGCGGAGCGCCCCGGCTCTCTGTCCGCGGGCGGGGAAAGGGTGCAAGCAAGCCCTCCACTCCCGCTCGGACCTCCCGAAGGAGGAAGAAGGCGGGAGAGAAGCGGGGGGGAGGAACACTCGGGCGGCTGGTTGCAGAAGCACAAGAATCATTTGAAAGGCGGGTGAAACGCCCGCCGCCGGGGTGTGACCGATAGACTTCGGGCCATGTCTACTGCGCTCGACCCAGCCGATATCCTCCGTGGGATTTTTTCCAGTGCGATCCGGGATGCGTACGGGATCGAGGACGCGGACCCGCTGGTCGGGCCGGCGCGGAACCCGAAGTTCGGGGATTTCCAGTGCAACGCGGCGATGCCGCTTGGCAAACGGCTGGGGCTGCCGCCCCGGGAGGTCGCGGCGGAGATCGTCGCGCACGCGGACGTCGGGTCGCTCGCCGAGCCGTTGAGTTCTGGTTCGATCGCCGGGCCGGGCTTTATCAACATCACGCTGCGTGGAGATGCTGTCGCCGGGCTGCTGACGTCGCTGGATTCGCCGGGGCTGGGGGTTGAGCCGCCGGATAGCCCGGAGACGGTGGTGGTGGATCTGTGCGGGGTGAATCTGGCGAAGCAGATGCACGTTGGGCACCTGCGTTCGACGGTCATCGGGGACACGCTGGCGAGGATCTTCGAGCGGCTCGGGCACCGCGTGATCCGGCAGAACCACGTGGGGGACTGGGGGCTGCCGATCGCGATGGTGACGGCGAAGCTGCGGGCCGAGGCGGAGGCGGGGCGGGTCGATCTGGATCGGCTGACGCTGGGTGATCTGAATCGCCTGTACCGCGAGGCGCAGCTGGAATGCCGGGCGGATACCAAGGGGCTGGCGGCCGTGCGCCGGTTCGACCTGGGGCCGAAGGCGGAGGCGGAGCTCGGGGCGCAGGTCGAATCGGCGGAGGCGTGCCTCGCGGAGGCGAAGCGGGTGCTGGTTCGTCTCCAGTCGCACGATCCGGAGATCGAGGCGGTGTGGCGTCGGATCGAGCGGGTGACGATGTCCGTGTGCCTGGAGGTGTGCCGTCGGCTGCACACGCGGATCACGGCGGAGGATTCCGCGGGGGAATCGTCCTACGCCGAGGAACTGCCGGGGGTGATCGAGGACCTGGTTTCGCGGGGGATCGCCGAGGAATCGGACGGGGCGCTGGTGGTGCGTGTCGAGGGGATCGCCGAGCCCTGCCTCGTGCGGAAGAGCGACGGCGGCTATCTGTACGCGACGACGGATCTGGCCGCGATCCGTCGGCGGGTGCGGGAGTTTGACGCGACGCGTGTGGTGTACTGCGTCGACGCGCGGCAGGGGCTTCACTTCCGACAGGTTTTCGGCGTGGCGCACCGGGCGGGCTACGACGTGCGGTCGGACGGCTCGCTCGCTTCTCTCGAACACGCGGCGTTCGGGGCGGTGCTGGGCGAGGACAATAAGCCGTTGAAGACGCGGTCCGGGGAGAACGTGAAGCTGGAGGATCTGCTGGACGAGGCGGTTTCGCGGGCGCGGGCGGCGCTCGCGGACCGGGCGTCGTCGCTGGATGATCCGGATGCGGTCGCGGAGGCGGTCGGGATCGCGGCGGTGAAATACGCGGATCTTTCGAACGACCGGACGCGGGATTATGTGTTCAGCTTCGACCGGATGGTCAGCTTCGAGGGTGAGACGGGGCCTTACCTGTTGTATGCCCGGGCGCGGATGAACCGGATCTTCGACAAGGCTTCGGCGCAGGGGATCGAGGAGCCGGGCGACGCGGCGTTCATGCTGGATGAGCCGGAGGAAAAAGCGTTGGCGCTGGTGCTGCTGCGGTATCCGGCGACACTGCGTGCGGCGGGGGGGGCGTTGGAGCCGCACCGACTTTGTGTGTATTTGTACGAGCTGGCGGTGGCGTTCAGCCGGTTCTACGACCGCTGCCATGTGCTGAACGCGGAGGGGCGCGTTCGGGATTCGCGGCTGCGGCTCTGCGGGTTGACGCGTCGGGTACTGAGTGACGGGCTGGAGACGCTGGGGTTGCCGGTCGTGGACCGGATGTAGCGCGGATGCCGGGTGATTCTTGTTCCCGGCGCAGGACCGGGTGCAGGCCGGGTGTTCTCTTTGCGGGTTTTGTGATAATCCCGCTCCCCGACGGTTGCGGCTTCTTGCAAAGGCGAGCGGAGTAAGTCCCTCACCCACCGGCGCGACGTCGGGATTCTTGAAAGCCGGGCAGAGGAGGCCGGCTTTTCTCTGCCCACATCATCGCCCCGGGATCTCCACCGTCATCGTCGTCCCTTCCTGCCAGACCGACTCGACGCGGATCTCGCCACCGAGCCGCCGCAACGCGTGGCGGACGATCGCCAGCCCCAGCCCCGACCCGCGCCGCGCGCCGATCCGGGCACGCGACTCGTCCACCTGATAAAACCGCTCGAAAATCCGCTCCTGGTGTTTCAACGGGATCCCGATCCCCTTGTCCGCGACCGCGATCCGCACGCCATCACCCGCCGTCGCTTCGGACCTCACCCGCACCGTGGTCCCCTCGAAGGCGAATTTCGTCGCGTTGTCGATCAGGTTCCGCAGGATCAGCAGCAGCAGCGTCCGGTCCGTCCGCACCCGCCCCGGCCGCGAAAGATCAAACGCAAGCGTCAGCCTCCGGTCGCGGCACACACCCTCGAACATCCCCGCCAACGAGGCCGACAGCTCGACAAGATCGACCATTTCCAGACGCAGCGGGCGGTCTTCGGATTCCAGCCGCGAGAGATCGAGAAGGTCGTCGACGATTTCTTCCAGCCGGGCCGTGTTCGTTTCGAGCATCCCCACGAGCCGGGCGTGCATCGCTGCGTCGTCCGCCCCCGGGCCGCCGAGCGTCTCCACCGCCGCACGCAGCGCCGCGATCGGCGTCCGCAGCTCGTGGCTCGCGTTGGCCGCGAAATCGCTCCGGAGGCGCGACGTCTGCGAAAGCTCGTGCACATCCCGGATCGTCAGCACCACGCGTACCGCCGCTTCATCGCGTTCCGCCACGGGCACCGCCGAAACCTCGTAGATCCGCGCCTCGTCCGTCAGCATCAGCCGCGCGTGCCGGGTCGCCGCCTCGCCCCGCTCCGCCCTTGCCCATAGCTCGAGCACCGCGCTGCCCGTGATCACCTCCTCCAGCGGAAGCCCCACCAACGCCTCGCGGTCACCCAGCAACCCGCACGCCGCGGCGTTCACGATCGCAACCCGACCCGCGCCGTCCGTCGCGATCACCGGCACCGCCACCGCGTCCAGCGCCGCCCGGCACGACGCCGCCGCACCGGAGGCTTCCTTTGCCTCGTGCTCGGCCCGTTCACGCGTGCGTTCCGCCCGGGCCGCGCTCTGCTGCAGCCCCCGTTCGAGTACCGCGGTCCGGCGTCGATCGCCCCACGCCACCAGCAGCCCCGCCACCGGAATCAGCAACGCCACGACCCACACCGGCGCGATCGCCGAGAGGGCCAACGCCGCGAGCGTGCAAACCGCCAGGACCACCCAGCCGGCCCGTGTCATTCGCCCGTTCCCGCCGGCAGCATGCGGTACCCGACGCCCCGGACCGTATGAAGCAGACCGGCGTGCACCCCGAGCTTTTTGCGGATCGACGTCACATGCACGTCCACCGTCCGCTCCGTGATCGTCACACCCGCCCCCATCGCCATCTGAATCAGCGAACGCCGCGACAGAACCTTTCCGGCTCCCTCGATCAGTGCGCACAAAAGACGGAACTCAGTCTTCGTCAGCAAGAGCGGCTCACCATCCAGGCTCACCTCGTGCGTCTCCCGGTTGATCGAGATCGGCCCATGCGTCAGGCGCCCCGAAGCCCCGCCTCGCTCGTCCCTCGCTCGCCCCCCCGGCGGAGGATCGCCGCGATACGCGCCTCCAGCACCTTCATGGAAAAGGGCTTGGTCACGTAGTCGTCGGCGCCCTTCAGCAGCCCCGCCAGCTCATCCTTTTCTTCGCGCTTGGCCGTCAGCATCAACACCGGGACATGCCGCGAGCCGCGACGGAGCCGGGCCAGCACTTCGTATCCGCTCAACCCGGGCATCATCACGTCGAGCACGATCAGGTGCGGCTCGAAGCTATCGGACGCTTCCAGGGCCTCGCTGCCGTTGTACACCGCCCGAGTCTCGTACCCCGCCGACGACAGGTTGTACGCGATCAGGTCGGCGATATCGGCTTCGTCGTCCACGATGAGCACACGTCGGGGCATCGTCCCTCATCCTGTTCTGATCCCTGATGGACCGGAGGCAAGCCTACCCCGCACGACCCGAATCAGAGCCTCCCCGTTTATCAGGAATCGGTGAAGATTCACGGAGGTTTGTGCTCACAAACCGGCTACTTTTGGTATGTGTTCGTACTTTTTGAGAGAAAAAAGCCCGAAAAATGCAAATGCTAGTGACTATTAGCCGAAAGGATGGCGACGGAGTTTGTATCTGCTAGCCGAGGGGGGCTAAACTTCTCGGCGTCGGCGAGTGGCCGACAAACCAGCAGGAGGCCCGATAGAAAAGGCCTCAGTGGATTCGGAAAACCGCGGGACCGGAGCCAGGTCCCGCCATCACCAAGGAGTCTCAGCCATGAGGAAGATCCTGACCTTCGTGATCGCGGGCGCCGCATGCGGCATCGCCTCTGCCCAGAGCGATCTTGACGTCGAACGTGCGTACGCCGCCGAGTTGCAGGCCGACGCGGCCAACCGCTCCAGCCTCCTGCAGGGCGCGGGCCAGGGCAGCGGGTTCTCCATCACCAGCGGTGACGGGGCCAGCACCCTGAACATCAACGCCCTGTTCCAGTTCCGCTACGTCGCGAACTTCCGCGACAGCGGCAACAGCGACGACGGCGGCCTCATCGGTGACAACGACTTCACCCACGGCTTCGAGGCCCCCCGCGTCCGCATCGACTTCTCGGGCAACCTTGTCAACGACAACATCACCTACCGCATCAGCGGTGACTTCGGCGAGGACCGCCAGGCCACCGGCGGCGGCGGCCAGAACAACTTCGGCCTCACTTGGGGCTACGGCCAGTACGCCTTCGAGGGCATGGACGGCGCGTTCGTCCGTTGGGGCCAGTTCAAGGCGCCGCTGCTCTGGGAAGAGCTCGTCGACCCCGAGTTCCAGCTCGCCGGTGACCGCAGCGTGACCAACGAGTACTTCAACCAGGGGTACACCCAGGGCATCATGTTCGGCTACGAGGCCGAGGCCTGGCGCGGCTACTTCTCCGTCAACGACGGCCTCCGCGCCATCGGCACCAACTTCAACGGCACGCGTGAGTCCGACATCGGCCTCACCGCCCGCGCCGAGTTCAAGTTCGCCGGCGACTGGGAGCGCTTCACCGACTTCACCTCGTGGCGCAACAGCGACTACGCCGGCAAGATCGGCGGCGCCTTCCACTGGGAGTCCTACGGCGACAGCGGTCCCACCACCACCGGCGGCACCACCCACCCGGCCGCGCTGTTCGGCCCGGCCACCGACCCCGGCGGCGACCTGATCGTCTACACCGTCGACACCGCCGTCGAGGGCAACGGCTGGAACGCCTCGGCCGCCTTCATCGGCGCCTACTCCGAGCCCAACGGCACCGGTTCCGACTCCAGCGACTTCGGCGTCGTCGTCCAGGCCGGCATCTTCGTCACCGATCAGGTCGAGCTGTTCGGCCGCTGGGACGGGCTGTTCCTCGATTCGAACCGCCTCGTCACCGCCACCGCCGACGACAACCTGAACTTCCTGACGTTCGGTGCCAACTACTACGTCATCCCTGAGAGCCACGCCGTCAAGGCCAGCCTCGAGCTCCTCTGGGCGCTCAACGACGACAGCGCTCTCTTCGACGGCTCCGTCCCGGCCCAGCTCCCGGGCTCCAGCGGCGGCTACACCGCCACCAGCTTCCTCGGCCAGAACGACGATTCCGAGATCGCCATCCGCGGTCAGGTCTCCGTCCTCTTCTAAGCCGGGTCTTCTGATCTGAACACGGCAGCCGGCTCCAAACGGGGCCGGCTGTTTCTTTTGTATCCACCCGCGCGTAACGAATGCAACGCGTGTTCGATCACGGCTTTGCTCGGCTCTCACCCTCGTCACTCGCCCGCTGTCAGGTGATTCGTCCAGTCCCATTGAGGCGTGGTTGTCAACGAATCAGACGCCGATGCTGGGCTTGCGAAGCGTCGGGTTTCCCGTCCGAAACCACACCAACCCGCGATGTCTTCCTCCCCCTGTTCCCTTGAGCCGGGAAAGGGCAAAGGCTCACGGAGTGAGCGGGGCGTAGTCGGTGTTGTGCAGGGCTTTCAGACGCTCGGTGACGTGGTCGATGACGCAGCGCTGCGCCTCGGCGGAGCCAAGGACCCCGATGCGGCATTCGAGCAGGATGGAGCCGTCGCGGAGGTTGCGGGCGCGCAGGAGCCCGGTATCGCCCCGGACGGTGAGCAGGTGGTATTCGATCAGTGTTTCTTCACCCTGCGGTTCGGTTCGCCATGCCTTGCGTGATTCACTTGCGAGCTGGCAGGTGCGCAGCGCCGTTCGGACGGCGGCGTCGATGTCGTCCCAATCCCCGGTGGCGGTCGCCGTGGTCGGGGCCGGGGCGGGC
>JALWOY010000053.1 GCA_027083355.1 Phycisphaerales bacterium
GAAAGCTCTGATTAAGTCCAAAATATTGGAAGCGACACTTTAGTGTCGCCTGTAAAGTATTGAAATACTGTTGTTTCGGGCGAGGCTAAAGCCTCACTTCCAACTTGATCAGAGCTTCCTTAAGGAAGCTCTGATTAAGCCCAAAATTTTTTAAAAATATAACATTTGTAGCCCGCATGGAGCTTTGCGGAATGCGGGGAATATGCCACTGATTTTAACATATTGATATTACAGTGGAAATTCCCTGCGTTACGTTGCACTTCACGCAGGCTACGGTTTATTTTTTTATGGTTAAATACAAATTGACTTGATCAGAGATTCCTTAAGGAAACTCTAACCACCAGTTGTTGTAGCAGTAGTACCTGTTTGCGTTGTTTGAGCACCTGTATTAGCTGCATTGGTAGCATTATTAGCCGCTTGCGTTCCTGCTGTATTAGCTGCATTGGTTGCAGTAGTAGCCGCTTGCGTACCTGTATTGGCTGCATTGGTTGCAGTATTAGCCACTTGAGTACCTGTATTGGCTGCATTGGTTGCAGTATTTGCCGCTTGAGTACCTGTATTGGCTGCATTGGTTGCAGTATTTGCTGCTTGCGTACCTGTGTTGGCTGCATTGGTTGCAGTATTAGCCGCTTGTGTACCTGTGTTAGTCGCATTGGTTGCAGTATTAGCCGCTTGTGTACCTGTATTGGCTGCATTGGTTGCAGTATTAGCCACTTGAGTACCTGTATTGGCTGCATTGGTTGCAGTATTTGCTGCTTGCGTACCTGTGTTGGCTGCATTGGTTGCAGTATTTGCTGCTTGCGTACCTGTGTTGGCTGCATTGGTTGCAGTATTTGCTGCTTGCGTACCTGTGTTGGCTGCATTGGTTGCAGTATTTGCTGCTTGCGTACCTGTGTTGGCTGCATTGGTTGCAGTATTAGCCGCTTGAGCACCTGTATTAGCAGTATTAGTTGCATTATTAGCTGTTTGGTTAGCCTGTGTTCCCTGATTTGTTGTCTGATTATTTTGATTGCCTTGGTTAGCAGCTTGATTTGTTGCATTATTTGCTTGGTTAAGTGCTTGATTTGCCTGAGCTGCTGCATTATTCGCTTGAGCTGCGGCATTTGATGCTTGAGCAAAAGCTTGCTCTACTTGAGCAGTTGCATGTTCTGCTTGTTCACTGGCAAGTTCAGCTTGTTCAGAAGCGTGTTCTGCCTGTTCGCTTGAATGTTCAGCTTGCTCAGAAGCGTGGCTTGCTTGTTCCGCGGCTCTTTCAGCTTGCTCAGAAGCTTTATTTGCTTGTTCCGCGGCTCGTTCAGCCTGCTCTGAAGCTTTATTTGCCTGTTCTGTTGCTCTTTCAGCCTGTTCATTGGCTTTTTCTGCATGTTCAAATTCATCGTCAGCAAATACGGGGTTAATAAAAAGGCTAAAAGCCGTCAATGTCATAACTTGTATAAATTTTTTATTCACAATATTTTCTCCATTAAGGGTATCTTTGGTATGAGTTAAACCTAAGTCATCTCATGTCATTGAGGCTAAAAGATAAAATTTGATTATTAAGAGAAAATTAAACTTGCGAAATTTTTATTCATTTAATTGACCACCTCAAACTAAATCTACATTAGAATTGAGAACCAAAGCTCATAACATTACGATAAAACAAGACTAACAATCGAAAAATATGGAAAAAACACCGTGATAAAAAAAGAATATACCGCCCCTTGGGAGCAAGCTTTTAACCGTATATTGATGCCATTAGAGGAGTTTATTCATCGGCAAACTACCAGTGGCATTTTGCTTATGCTATGTGCTG
>JALWOY010000054.1 GCA_027083355.1 Phycisphaerales bacterium
GTTCACAGCCGATCGAACCTGCGCAGCGACTCGAACCCCGTCGGCCAGTGCCCGCGCTGCTCGCACTCACTCAGCTCGGCCATCGCCTTTTCGTTCTCGCGTTGTGCGGCATCGAGCACCTTCGCGCAGATCACCCACACGCCGCAGCGGAACGGCTCGCGTTTCTCGACCGCGATGATGTGAACCGGAAGCGTGACGCCGATCGCCTCAGCGATGAGTGCCCGGTAGAACGCGAGTTGATGGACATAGCCGAACGCCCGAATGCTGAACTCGAACGAATCCAGTTCGTCCGTGGTCTTGAGATCAACAAGCCCGCGGCCAGCAATGGGGTTGATCCAGTCAAGCCGCACCTGGCACGGATGCCCGGCATACTCGCGTCGCACGACACCCTCGGCCTGACCGATCGCAAGCAACTCACGAGCGAAGATGTGCGCCTTTACCGACGCGGCCATCTGTTCGATCACCGCCGCCTGTTCATCGCTGAGCACCGGCTTGCCAAGCCGATCGGCCCACTCGGCAAACGCCTTCGTCGCTGACCCGAATGGCTTGCCGGTCTTGGGATTGATCGGCCCCCCAACGGCAAACTCCGCCTCGTACCGCTCGCGCCCTTCGAGGATCAGCACATGGGCCGCTCGCCCGACGAGGAATGCCGTGCTCTCCCGCTGCGGGATCAGCCCCAGCCGCTTGCGTCGGTAGAGCAACGGACACCGCCGAAACTCCGCCAGCCAGTGCGACGACAGGTAGTCCTTCGCCTTGGCGTGGTACACCTCCGCCGGTTCGCGGGTCAGGAATCGAAGATCGAGTTGTTCGTCGTGCTCAGCAGTTCTCGCAGGCATAGCCAGATCCTCAGGATGAATGTCACGGGTGAAATCGCCCTGCCCGAGTCGGACCAGCGGCTGCCGATCACACTTTGAGCGGGTGATGGGTTTGCGAAGGAAACGTCGGAAGAACATCACAGCCCCTCCGCTTCGAGCTTGGCCCGCACGCGCGCACGCCGGGCTTGGGTGGCTTCGTCAGTCGAGGACCGACGCACCAACCGCCGTGCTCGTTGCCTGGGCAACGCTGGGCCTTTGTCGCGTGGCGCGTCCGCCTCCTCGTTGTCGAAGTAGTCCGCGTCCGCCTCAGCCAGCAGACGCCCGAACGAGTCGAGCCACTCAGCGGAAGTGAACAGCTTGCCGCCCACGCGGATATGCTCAAGCCGAACCCGTCGACCCGACCGGGCGATCACGCCCCGCCGACACCACCGCCAGACGCAGTTGGGCGTCGGCGACCCCGGAGCGACCCGGGCGGCCTGCGAGAGCGTCAACAGCCGTGTGCGGCCGTCTGTCTCTGAATTCGCTGGGGTATTGGCGTTGGCATTGGTGCGTGCGTTGTCTTCCATGCACACACTTTGGGGTGTGTTTTTGAGAGGTAACTCCGCGGGGGTTCTTTGGCCCCCATTCCGACCTGTTCACCCCGACTGGCAAGCTGGGAATGCCGGAAAAAACTGCAAAAAAATATCCGGGACCACGAGTTACCGAACTGGTAACTCGGTGCCACTTGCTCTGGATGCTAAGATTGACCTGCCCAAGAGGAATCCCATGATCACTAAATCCATCACAGACCTTTCCAGCGACGACCTTACAGAACTTGTAACGAACAGTGTTGAGGAGGGGCGACAACTTGACTTCAAACGCGAGCTGCCCGGTTCAGCGGATTCGGACAAGCGGGAGTTGTGCGCCGATGTGTCTTCCTTCGCCAACACCGCTGGCGGCTACCTGCTCTTTGGCGTAGACGAAACGAACGGCGCGGCGTCGGCCGTTCCCGGCCTGCCCGATATCAATCCCGATGCGATGATCTTGCGACTCGAACAGATCCTCTCTGCAGGGATCGATCCGCCAATCCCCGGAATCGCATGCCGACCCGTTTCCATGGACTCTGGAGAAGTCGTCATCGCCGTGCATGTGCCGCGAAGCTGGCGTGCGCCGCATCTCGTCAAATACAGCGGCTCCTTCCGGTTGTACGCCCGTTCGAGTCGGGGCAAGCAGCCACTTGATGCGCAAGAGATTCGGCGGGTATTCGAAAGCACCGGGAGCGCGGTCGAGGCCATTCGACGGTGGCGGGATGACCGTATCGCCAAGATTCTCGCCGCCGATACCCCGATCCGGTTGGAATCCGGAGCGAAGATGGTACTGCACATCGTGCCCATGGAGTCACTCGGCGACCCGTTTCGCATCCCCGTGGCGGATCTTGATGGGAAGCCCATCCAGTTCCAACCGCTCGGCGTGAGCGGGTGGGACCACCGGATCAATCTTGATGGCTATGTCACGCACGGAGGTCGGGCTTACCAAACCACCGATGGTGCAGATCGCTCGTACTGCCAAGTATTCCGTTCCGGGCGTATTGAGGCAGCCTATTCCGAACTGGTCCGCGAGCACAATGGGAGCCCACTCATCGCGAGCACCTGGTACGAGAAGAGCGTCCTGGAAGCAACCGCTCGATACACCAAGTCCCTGGCAGAGTTGGATGTGGCATATCCAATCGTCGTGATGCTGTGCTTCTTGGAGGCTCGTGGTGCCCTGATGGCAACCGGCCCACGCTACTTCGGACTCGATGCCCATCCCATCGATCGCGATGTCGTTCTCCTACCAGATGTCGTCCTCGAAACTGCGCCCACGGATCTGCCTCGTGCAATGCGACCTATGTTCGATGCCGCGTGGAATGCGTGCGGGATCGCTCGATCGCTCAACTACGACCAGAAGGGTAATTGGAATGCTGACAATCTCTCCGGCGTCCCGGTGGATGTGATTCAATAAACAAGAGTGCATGGTCCTCGTGGATGAATTCAACAGTCTGAATATCTCGACCGTTGGACGATCGACTGCGTTGTGTGGAGGATCACTCCTTTGTGCTTGTCGCGACGCGTTACTCTTCTTTACTCCTACCCCACCCGCCGGATCACATCCGCCACCTTCGTCAGATCCCGCTCGGCGTACACCGCATCCGTCACCACGGCCGACGAGTGCCCGAGCACCAACTGGGCCGCCTCAAGCCCGAACTGGCGGCGGATACGGGTCGCCGCGTTGTGCCGAAGCTGGTGCGGATGCCAGCGATGGGCCTTCTTCCACTCGTCGATCTCGCGTTTCTCACGCTCTGTCAACCGAGCATGAAACGCCCGGCTCGTCTCGCGTTTGCCGTCCTCGAACACTCGCGGTCGAAGATGCTCGGGCGGCGGGAACGCACGCTCGCAGGCGTACTGGATCGCGCGCCGGTAACTGCACACGGTGTACGACTCGCCCGGCGCACAAACCGGATCATCGGACCGGTTCGTACCGGGTCGATTGCCATACCCGATCGGCGTCTTGCGAAGGGCATGCTGCCGAGCACGCCGCTCCGCCTCGGCCTCAGCCGGGCTGAAGAGTGGTCGGCTCGGGTTCCGCCCGTTCATGAACGGCTCAAGAATCGTTTCCGCTTCGGGGCCGAAGTACAGCACACGCTCACCCCCGAGATGTGCGGTCTTGTGCTCAGAGAGTTGGGCGACGAGCAGTCCCGTGCGCTCGTCGCGTTCGAGGTCGCCGCCTCGAAGACGAACAATCTCGCCCGGGCGCGCCTCGGTGAGCAGTTGCAGCCGAACCATCGCGGCCACCGGTGTCGGCAACTCGGCCAGCGTCGCCTCGAGCATGAACTCCGGCACCAGCCCGACCTTCTTGCCCTCGTGCGCCTTGGTCCGCCCGCGTTTGAGCGGCTCGACCATCGCCAACGCCTCGGCCACCGAGACCGGCACGATCTCCTGCGTCACGCCCCACCGGAAGATCGACACGATGATCCGCACGCGGTCGTTGACAGTCGTCCGCGACCACGGGCGTCGCGGCGGGTCGGCATTCAGATCACCCGCGACCATCGCCTCGCGGAGCAGCCGCAACCGTCGCGGGCCGTACTGGTCAACCGGCGTTGAACCGTCCATCTGCCGAAGCAGCCGAAGCGACATCCGAATCGCGTTGTTCCGCTTGGGCAGATGATCGCGGGCCACGCGCTGCCAGTACTCGAGCGCGAGCTCATCGACATCGATGCAGTTGGTCGGTTCGGCAACCGCGTCGCACACCAGTTTCTTCTCGGGCAGCCGACGCCCGAGCGCCTCGTACTCGGCCAACAGCCGGTAGTACACCTCGCGGCTCTCGGGCGAGCCGAACTCCCCAAGCCAGTAGTCGCGGCGTTTGCCCGTGACCGAATCGGTCAGCGTCACGATCGCCTGGTCGTACCCCTTGCGCTGGCGGTAGGCGGGTGGTTTTCTGGTTGTTTTAGTAGTCATGGCGGTGCTCCTCGTGGTCGAGCGCGGTGTCACACCGCGCTAATTTCGACCAGATCTGCACCGCCTCCGTTTGGCGGGTCTCCGCAAGTGGCGGATTCAGAAAGCCTTATGGCAATCGGGGTGAGAGGATTCGAACCTCCGACCTTCTCGTCCCGAACGAGACGCGCTACCAAGCTGCGCTACACCCCGTGCCCGCCCGGCTCGGCGGGTCGTGTCGTGATCATAGGCCCCATCGACCCGTGGGTCGCTATCGAAGGAAACGTTGCGACGCCCCACCGATCGATCTCCAGTGCTCCATACTCCCGGTCGGCCCCTCTGCTCGGCCCCGACGCTCGATCCCCGATGCTCGGCTCCGATCGCCCGCCCAAATACTCGACGTCGGCGGCGGCATGAGCAAGGGGGTCCGAAACGATCAGCCCGATCCGTGTGCCCCCGATCAAATGCCCCCATCGTTCGGGCATTGAAGCCGACGGCGTGCCCGGCTACCCTCAACGGTCCCGGTCCCAAGCCGGGACCGACGGAGCTGTGCCCGAGAGGCTGAAGGGGGCGGATTGCTAATCCGCTGTACGGGGTAAACCCGTACCGAGGGTTCGAATCCCTCCGGCTCCGCTTTGCCGCGGCGTACACCCGCCGGGCGGCGTTCCGGTCCCCATCGCCGGTCAGCCCTGATCGTCGATGATTTCCAGATCCCGCACCGGCTTGGCCGGGCTGCCCACGCACACCTTCCACGCCGGCAGATCGCCGAACACGCTCGACCGCGCCCCGACGACGGTGCCCTCGCCGATCGTCACCCCCGGCCCCACGAACACGTCCGCCGCGATCCACGCCCTCGGACCGATGGTGATGGGCATCGGCGTCAACGGTCGGCTCGCGCGCTCGAAATCGTGCGTCGCCCCGCACAGGTACGAATACTGGCTGATCGTCGCCCGCCGCCCGATCGTGATGCGGTCGACGCAGTAGCAGTCTACGTCGTCGGCGAGCGTGGCCCACGCGTCCATTTCGAGGTTCCACGGCGCCCAGATCTTCGCCCGAGGATACACCCGCGCCCTCGCGTCGAGCCGCGCCCCGAACAGGCCGAGCAGGAACCGCCGCCAGCCGAACAGGGGGCGGGGGCTCCACCGGAAGACCGTCCCCTGCACGAGCCCCCACGCCGCCCGGCCGAGGCGGTGCTTGAGCGTGTGCGGGCTGGGCAGAGGACGATCGTTTTCCGGCATGGCGACACTGTACCGCCGACGGGCGACGCAAGTTCGGCGGGGGTCTGGCCCGCGGCCCCCGTGCTGTTCAGTGTCGCCCGGTCAGTCGCCGGCCGATTGCCTGATAGACCGATCGAACCGATGCCGGCAGATCGCGCGCCCCGAGTTGATCGGCTTGCCCGAACCCGCCCGGCCAGGTGTAGCCGAGCATCGCGACCGCGTCCGGGCATCGCGAAGCGGCGATGAAGTAGTTCGCCGCGACACCGCCCATCATCTCCGGGGTCACGCCGGCATCGCCGTAGATCGGTAACCATTGCGATTCCATGACGATCACGATCCGCTGGCCGGGCCGGGTTTTCCGTGTCCGCAGCCGGGCAAGGTCGGCCTGCCACGCCGGGTCGGTCGATGGATCGAGCACGGCGTAATGATCGAACCCGATCCAGTCCACCGACGCCGGCACGAACAGATCCCCGATCGTGGGCGGCGCCTCGATCAGCATCGAAGGCACCGAAGGCAGATCGCGTTGAACCCACTCGGCCGCCGAAGCCAGCTGATCGTCCGCCAGCCCGTTCCACGCCGGTTCGTCGGCGAGATAGACCGCGGCCAGATCCCCTTGTCGCTGCGTGAGTGCGTTGGCCGCGACGAATGTGTCCCACCGTGCCTCGGCGTCCGGGCGCAGGAACAGGCGCGTCCCCGACGGCGAGCCGGCGTCCGGGGCTGAATCGAACAGCACCGCCTGAACATGGATGATCGGCTCGACGCCGCGTGCGTTCATCGCGTCGATCCGCGGCCCGATGACCTCCCCCGGCGAAAACACCGCGATGTCCGCCAGATCGCAGAACGGGGCGACCTCGTCGATGTAGTTTGTCGTCGTGGCCGCGTCGTGCGGGTCATCATGCCCGGCGTCGACGATCACGAAGCCGAAGTGCAACCGGCGAACCGGTTCCGGGGCCCGTGCCGCGGGGCCGAGGCCCGCCACCGGCAGGAACGCGAGCATGGGCAGGATCGAAACGAGCCGGTTCATACGCGTGTGTACGGCGTCCGACGCCGCCGGTTTCACGCCGCGCCGATCATGTTCGAACCGGCGTGCTCGGTGTCGGGTTTTCGGACCCGGCGCGGGCGATGCCCATTCGATCGCGGTGCGTTCAGATGCATGCCGGCATCGCCCTCATCCCCCCGTCGCGGCCCGGACTTCCCGGATGAGATCGGCGTTCTCCGGGGCCGACGCGTCGAGCAGTTCGAGGTGCTTTTCGCGGGCCTGCCCCGCCTTGATCGCGGTTTCGACCAACGCCCGTCGGGTCTTCGCGTCGTCGAGGAACTGTATCGCCCGGTCCGCGACCGCCCAGGCCTCGTCGTCACGCCCCGCCGCCAGCAGTGCCGCGTGCAGTGCGCCCGCCGTGTCGCGGTACATCTGCGCGGCATACTGCACCTGCGTGTCGTCCTCGGCCTGCTTGCCCTCTCCGTTGGGCGGGTTGTTCTCGATGATGCGCACGCTCATCTGGTAGAGCGACGCCGCCTGCCTCATTGCCGATTCCGGGTTGCTGATCAACTCGCCGTAGAGTTTCCAGCGCCCTTCATCGATGAGCACGTTATCGACGATGTAGCCGACACGTTCGAGCGTGCGCCTCCCGCTCGGGCGATCCTTGATCCGGTCGATCCACGCCATGATGGGCTTGCGATTGTGCAGCACATTTTCATTGAGCAACAGCCAGTCGCGGAGATCATCCCACCTCCTCGGCCCCGTCTTCAGACGATTTTCCGTCTCGTCACGCAACGCCGCGAACACGGCCCGTGCGTGCGGGCTTTCCTCGGCGAGTCGGGACATGTCGGCCGCCATGAACGACGAGCGGACCCCCAGCATCGTGGGGTCATATTCGAGCATGTGCTTCCAGAGCCAGACGTATTCTTCCGTCGCTTGATCGAACTTACCGCTGAAGTACAGATCCCGGGCATGTTCCATCCGGCCCTGGATGTCTGTCGGCTCGGGTGCCGGTGCCGTTTTCTGCCCGCCCGACGAGGTTGATTCGAGCCAGGCCAGCAGCTTGCCGGCGTCGCGATACCCGACGACCCGCCCCAGTTCTTCGTCGCCCCTGAACAGGATCATCGTCGGCATCGCCCGGATGCGAAGCCGCCGGGCGATCGCGGGTTGTTGATCGACGTCCACCGCGACCGACACCGCGTGCGACGTCAGCCATTCGATCACGCGTTTGTCCTTGAACGTCGTCCGGTCCATCATTTTGCAGGGACCGCACCACACAGCCGTGCCCTTGACGAAGAACAGCTTGTCCTGTTTCGCCGCCAGTGCCTTTGCCTGCTCGTAAGGCTCGTGGCTGAAAAACTCGGGCGATGCGGTCGCGGCGGAGAACACACAGACAACGGTGAGAAGAGCGATCAATCGGCGCATAAAAAACCTCCCGTGGGCAGTCTACCAGAAGTGAACAACGGGAGGTCGGCGATTATTCTGTATTGATTGTGCTTTGATTCGGTCGATGCCGCCGCTCAGCCCGCGCGCGACATCCGCCGGAGCTGGGCGCGCTGCGCCTCCATCGTCAGCTTGCCGAGCCCTTTTTCGAGATCACCCATGTCGGTCCCGTTGAGGCACAGCAGCCCGTACCGCGTGCCCTTGGCCAACGCCTTGATACTCTTGACCCGGCACTGCCCGGCGTACGACTCGCCCAATACCTCGAACGAAACATCCACCACCTCGCCCATCTGATACGTCCGCTCGGAGATCACCGAGAGCCCCATGATGCTCACGTCGGCGATCACGGCCTCGTCACCATCCCCGATCGTGGCGGTGTGACCGCTCAGAATCATCCCGACGCGGAACATCTCCCGGTTCTCCGCGCTGACAGGGTCCCCCGTGGTCACGAGGCGGTAGATCGGCGTGCCCGTGTCGATCGGGGTTCCGGTGATGCGCACAGGCTGTTGCAAAAACCCCTTCGGCCCGTTGTACAGCACGAGCGCCTCCCGCCCGACCGGCAGCGGCTTGGCCGGCGCGTGCTCGGCGTCGAACGAGAAGAGTGTTTCTTCACCCTCGGTCCCCCCGATCGTCGCGAAACGGAGCTGGTCGCCGTCTTCGGGTCCGAGTTTCAACCAGATGTCGTTATTGATACGCTGCACGGTGTGGCCCCCTAATCAGATGCCAATGAACACACCTTGCATCATCGACCCCAACAGGCATGTCATTGAATCCGAAACCGTGGTTTCGAGTGAACGGGGCCGCTCATCCCCGACACGCATACTCGCCCCGCGGCGGGCGTGAACAAACAGCCGGGAAAGGGGACGGACCTTCAAGAACCGCACAAACCGCCCAGGCCGCAGAGAACGCCCGATCGGGAACAGCGCATGTGATCCGCTCCCGACCATGCGACAGCCGTCACGCCTCCGCACGGCTCAAACGGAATCCAGAAGTTGTGTTGACTGGAACAAGAGCCGGGTGTTCTCGCCGGCCTCTCCCCTCGGTGGAACGGGCTTCCATCCCGTCTCTCCTTCTCCTCTCATTCCCCAAAAGAGACCCGAGCGGAAGCGAGGGCTTCCTTCCAGATGGTCAGACGTCCCGCCTGTCCCCGCGTCAGGCTCACCAACAAGACCCGGTACCAGGGTGTTCTGCAACTTGATGCATCAGGGTGTCATGGTTCGACGTGCAGGATCGTTTTCCCGCGGGCCCGGCTGATCGTGTGAAGACCGCTCCACCCCGGTCGCGGCCCCTTGAGGATGAGGTATCGCCGAAACGGGCCCCGGCCACAACGCGCGGGTTTTTCATGGTCCAAATCACATCCGTGCATCGGGATCGTTGCGGTGAGCCTTGAACCACTCGATCGTCCGCTTCAGCCCCTCCTCGAACCCCACCTTCGCCTCCCAGCCCATCAGCGCCTTCGCCCTCGACACATCCAGACACCGCCGCGGCTGGCCGTCCGGCTTGGTCGTGTCCCACCGGATCTTCTGCTCGATCGTGTCATCGTCCGCGAACCCCGTCAGCCGCGCGATCAGGTGAACGAGATCCTTGATCGTGATCTCGAAGTTGGTGCCCAGGTTCATCGGTGTCGGGTCGTCCATCTTCTCCGCAGCCGTCAGGATCCCGTCCGCCGCGTCCTCGACGAACAAAAACTCCCGGCTCGCCGACCCCGTGCCCCACACCTCGATGAACTCGTCGCCCCGGTCCATCGCCTCGACGCACTTGCGGATCAACGCCGGGATCACGTGGCTCGAATGCAGGTTGAAGTTGTCCCGCGGGCCGTACAGGTTCACCGGCAGGACGTACACACCCTTCATCCCGTATTGCATCCGGTACGCGTCGAGCATCTGCCACGCCGCCTTCTTCGCGATGCCGTACGGCGCGTTCGTCTCCTCCGGGTACCCGTCCCACAGGTTCTCCTCCTTGAACGGGACCGGCGTGAACTTCGGGTATGCGCAGATCGTCCCCACCTGTAAAAATTTCGCGCCCCGGTCGGCGAAACCGTCCACACGCGCCTGCTCGATCAGGTGCAGCGCCATCGCCATGTTCGCGTAAAAATACCGCCCGGGGTTCTCCCGGTTCGCCCCGATCCCCCCGACCTCGGCCGCCAGATGGATCACCAGATCCACCTTCTCACCCGGGAAGGCCTCCTTGTACAACCGGACGCACGAGTCCTTCTCCGTCAGGTCGTAATCCTCGATCAGCGGGACGAAGATATTGTCCTCCGCCACGCCCCGGGCCTTCAGCCCCGCCTGCACGAAATGACCCAGAAACCCGGCCCCACCGGTGACGACAACTCTCTTGCTCGACCAGTCGAAAGACATGATGTTCTCCTCGGTGTCGGGCCGATCATACGGGGGCCGGAGGCGTACGGAACCGATGACCCAGCCCAACAACACACAACCCAAACCGCACAGATTCCGCTCCATCCTCGGATGGATCGTCGTCGCCCCCTGGCTCGGGGCCCTGGCGGCTTGGCTCGTCGGACGCATCGTCGGCGACCGCTTCCTCTGGTCCCAATACCTCGAATGGATCCCCACAGAGTCGATCGTCCTGGCCGGTCTGTTCGTCGCCCTCGTCGAGGGCCTGCTCCGGGGACGACACGCACGCCGCGTCCGCTTCCCACTCATCGCCGTCGCCGTCCTCACCGCTTGGCTCCTGCTCGGTGAATGGCATCTCTGGCGGGTGCTCACGCCCACGAAGGGCCAACCCGATCTCCGCCTCACCTTCATGAACATCAGCTACGGCGCCCCCCACGTCGACCTCGACCCCCTCTTCGAAACCGGCGGCGACATCGTCGCACTCTCCAACGTCCACCCCAACCGGATCTCCTTCGAGAAGCTCTACGGCTTCCCCCCCGTCGAACTGCTCGGCCGCACCATCGGGCTCACCCCCGGCGAATCACCCCCCGGCGAGGTCCACATCGTCCGCCACGGCATGTTCAGGCTCTACTCCCGCTGGCCCATCACCCGCCGGGCCTCCGCCTCCGTCGCGCCGCAGGAATCGTGGATCGAGGACGACATCAAGGGCGGCGGGGGTGTCGCGATGTTCCAGATCGAGGCCCCGCACGGCCCGCTCATCGTCTGGCTGGTCGACATGCCCCGCACGCTGGGCGCCTCCCGCCGGACCCTCTTCGAGCAGATGGCCGGCAAGATCGCCGAGGTCGATCGCGTCCTGGAAGCCGACGAGATGGGCCGCTGGGTTCTCGGTCGGCGGCGCGAGGGCGACCCCCTGTTCACCCCCAATGTCGTCGTGGGCGATTTCAACACCCCCGGCCAGGCATGGTCGCTCTCGAAATTCCACCCCGGCCTGCGCCCCGTCCGCGCCGACGCGGGCCTCGGCCCCGCCGGCACCTGGCCCGCAAAGTGGCCCCTTTTCGAGATCGACCTCGCCCGACTCGGCCCGAAGGTCCACGCCACCGGCACCGGCCGCATCCGGTGCCCCGGCGCCCGCCACCTCGGCCTGTGGATGGACCTGTCCAGATGACGCGATCGCCGGTCACGCCCGACGCCGACGGACTTTGTTGAGCAGCCCCCTTGCGAGTGTGATCAGTTCCCCGGTCGACGCGGGGTCGAGCACCCGGATCGACGGGATGTAGATCATCCCGGACACCGCGGCGATCACCGCGATCCGGGCGATCTCCCACACCGCCGTGCCGCCGGGGAGCATCGAGCCGAGCATCCAGCCCGTCCCGCACGCGACGCCCCCGACGCACACGGGCCGCGCAAACACCCCGAGCACGGCGCGCGTCCTGTGTGATGCGTCCGGGATCGCGCTCCAGACGAACAGCATGCCGAAGAACCCGGCGCACACCGCCACCGCCGACGCCACGGCGAAAACACTCCCGTAGAACGCGGCGATGATCACCGCGGCAAGGAAAACGACCGCGTTGAGCCACGTCAGACGGTTGTAGAAACGGAACCTGCCCTGCGAACGGATCATCGAAGTCGCCGGCCCGAAGACCAGCTGCCCGACCATCCCGATGCTCAGCACCACGATGTACGGGATCGTCGGGTGGAACCGAACCGGCAGCAGCAGGTGCACCACAGGATCGACCAACGCGGCCTGCAAAAGGCACAGCGGCACCCCGACCACCGTCAGCACACCGATCGCACGCAGGAACGCCGACGTCTGCCGCGACACGTCGGCCTGGAGCTTCGACAGCGACGGCATCAGCACCGTGTCGAGATTCTTCGCGAACATGTACACGAACTGCGTCGAGAGACGGTACGAGAAAAAGTAATGCCCGACGGCCGTCTGGTTGTTCGGGAAGGCCCGCCCGAGCACGATGTAGTCGCCCTGGAGCACCACCGTCCGGGCGACGTCGGCGCTGATCAGCCGGACGGAATCCCCGACGAGATACCGCCACCGCCTCAACTCGGGGCTCCGCTTGATGCGGGGCCTGACAAGCCACCACAGGAACGCCGCCCGTAGCATCGACATGTTCAGCATGGGGAGCACGAAACTCACCGGCCCCAGCCCCGCCCACGCGTAGTAGACCGTCAGCAGGATCATCGCCGAGCTGTTCACAGCCTCGATCGACGCCGCCGTCTTGAACCGCAGCGAAGCGTGCAGCATCGCCATCGGCACCTGCCCGATCGACTGGAAGAACGTCGTCCCCGCCAGCACGAACACGAGCAGGACCAGCTCGTCACGCCCGTAGAACCACGCGACGAAAGGCGCCGCCGCGACCATCAACGCCGCACCGGCCAGCCCCATCGCGATGCTCATCCACGCCGCCGGGTTGATCCATTTGCCGATCCTCGCTTCGCGATGGATCAGGATGTCGCGCAGGCCCGCGTTCTTGAGCACCGACACGAACTGGTGCAGCGTCGCCGCGAACGCGAACAACGCGAAATCGTCCGGGAACAACAGCCACGCCAACGCCACGTTCGACGAAAGCCGGATCGCACGGACCCCGATCGTCTGCAGGACCATGACGAGAAACCCGCCGGCGGCTTTCCGCCCGATCCCGCCGTGCCGCGGGCCATCCCCACGCGGGCCCGACCCGGGGGTCTCATCCCCGACGACCCCCGCGGCCGCAACATCCGCCGCGTCCGGCGTCGCCCGCCCGGCCTCGCCCATCACGCCGCCTCGGGGTACATGTCGAGCCCGTACCCGTCCGAGTCGTACATCGGTTGCTCGGCTTCCTTGAAGTCCTTCATCGTGCGCCAGTAGACCTTCGCCAACACGAGGAACCACCAGAACGGGACGGCCGAGGTGAAGAAAGAACCCTGCTTGAACGACAGGAGCAATTGATACATGCAGATGGCGATGATAATCGCCGCCGTCGAGAGCATACCGGGATCATCCCGGTAGTGCTTCATCAGCCGCAGGGAAGCGCGGGCCACGAGCACGAGGATCGTCGCCAGAAGCGTTGCCCCGATCAGCCCGTGTTCGGTCAGGATCTGCACCGGCATGTTGTGCACATAGGGCAAATCGCCACCCCCGGTCCAGTAGGTCTGGAACGACGACGTCCCCAGCCCCTGCAGGTAGTTCATCGGGCTTGAAAGGTACGCACCCAGCATCGTCGTGATCATCGACCACCGGCTCCCCAGGCCCGACTCCACCGTCGACATGTCCCACCGGCTCGCCGCATCGCTCGTCGTCACCAGAGACAGCACCAGGTACCCGAGCCCCAGCACAAACACCACGGAGAACGAGACCGATATGAACTGAAAAATGTTCTTCACTCGCCGGGCGAACGGGAACATCAGCAGCGAAACCAGGCCCGCCCCGAGCAGCTGCCCGCGCGAACCCGAAAGCATCGCGATCGCCAGGCCCGAGCCGAGCGCCCCGAGCCGGACGAGGTTGACGAACAGCGGGAACCGCGTCGGCTTGAACAACGCCGCGATGATCGCGATCGTCCCGCCCAGCGTCGCGGTCGCCAGCGGGTTCTGGATCTTCGAGTCCGGCCCGAGCCCCTCCAGCCCGAGCCGACCGCTGAAGATCGTCGTGTTCGGGCTGGTGATGATCAGCACGATGATCGCCGTGCCGATCACCATCGTCGGCACCAGCAGCCGGCGGAAGTCCACGACGTCGTTGACCAGCAGACCGGGGAAGACAAGCAGGAGCCCCAGGTACGGCAGACCCGCGGTGAAATCCTCGATCGCCTTCTTCTTGTCGGGGCTGAACATGATCCCGAAAACCGCCCACGCGTACAGCGCCATCGTCAGCAGCCAGACGGGATTCATGTATCCACGCAACGGCCGACGATTCGCCAGGAACGCCGAAACCGCGCCAACGACCGCCAGAACACCCACGATGATGTTCAGCAGCATGTGGTGCGTGGCAAAGAACACCGACGTCGAGGACAGCAACTGTTCGAGCGGATACAGAATAATGATGAACAGGATCGCCCAGCGCGGCTTGAACAGGGTGTACAACGCACCCCCCAGCAGGCCGAGCACCGCAACGACCATGATCAGAGTGCCCATACCCGCTCCATCTCACCCGCGAGCAGCCGCGGCGACCCGTGCCCCGCGGCCCGCGATCCGCTCAAAGCCGTTTACTGATCGTGCCCAACGAATTCGGGCATCTCGTGCCCCGCATCCCGCAGCGTCTTCTCACGCTTGGCCAGCTCCATGTCCGCGTCCACCATCATCGCCGCCAGCTCCTCGACGCTCGTCTCCGGCTCCCAGCCCAGCTTCTCCTTCGCCTTCGAGGGATCACCCAGCAGCAGGTCCACCTCCGCCGGCCGCAGGTACCGCGGGTCGAACTCCACGTGATCCTCAAAATTCAGACCCGCGTGCTTGAACGCCATGTCCGCGAACTCCCGAACACTGATCGTCCGGTTCGTCGCGATCACATAATCGTCCGGCTCCTCCTGCTGGAGCATCATCCACATCATCTTCACATAGTCGCCCGCGTAGCCCCAATCCCGCTTGCTGTCCAGATTCCCCAGATAGACCTTCTTCTGCAGGCCCATCTTGATCCGGCCCACCGCACGCGTGATCTTCCGAGTCACAAACGTCTCGCCACGCCGAGGGCTCTCGTGGTTGAACAGGATCCCGCACGAGGCATGCAGCCCGTAACTCTCCCGGTAGTTCACCGTCGCCCAGTGCGCCATCACCTTCGCGCACGCGTACGGGCTCCGGGGATAGAAAGGCGTCGTCTCACGCTGCGGCGTCTCGACCACCTTGCCGAACTGCTCCGAACTCGACGCCTGGTAATACCGGACGTTCACGCCCGTCCGCTCCTGATAATCCTTCGCCGCCTCAAGCAGACGCAACGCGCCCATCGCCACCGTGTCGGCCGTGTAGATCGGCATGTCGAACGACACCCGCACGTGGCTCTGCGCACCCAGGTTGTAGATCTCGTGCGGCTTGATCTCGTCCAGCAGCCTGTTCAGGCTGTTCGAGTCGCACAAATCGCCGTAGTGCAACTTCAGATGGCCATCCTCGATGTGCGGGTCCAGATAGATGTGGTCCAGACGCTCGGTGTTGAACGTCGAGGCACGACGGATGATCCCGTGAACCTCATACCCCTTGCTGATCAGAAACTCCGCCAGATAACTCCCGTCCTGGCCCGTGATCCCCGTGATCAGAGCACGCTTGGGCTTCGCCTGTGACATCGTTTCGGCTCCCACTCTCCGGCCGGCGGAGATCGTGAATCAATAAAGTGCCCGGATTCGGGGGGTGACGGACGCGCCACACAAGGACCCGGTGCTTTCCTCCGTGTCGGCAACCCGAACCGACGGGTTGAGACTCTCTCTTCCGCCACGAGAAGATGCAACCTTACGCCGCCCGCAGCGCCGGGTTCACTCCCGCTGGCCCGTGTCCCGTTTCTCGACCCGCTCCCACCGCTCCGGCCACAGGTCACGCAGCGGCCGATCGACACCCCGCTGCACCTCGATCGGCGGGCCGACCGGCGTTTCGCCCCGGAATTTCAACGTCGTCAAGCCCGCGAGCATCACCGCCAAAAGAACAGGACCCAACCATCGGGCATGATGCAGAATCCCTCGTATCGGGGCCGGTTCTCGCATAGCCACCATCGCCGACATCAACGCCGCGCTCATCAGCAGCATCGGCTCGTGGTACCGCTGCCAGGCGTTGTGCACCGACGACACCGCCGCCGCGAAACCGGCCAGCACCGCCAGCATGATCCACCGGCTCCGGGCATCAAGACCCGACAGCCACGCCGTCAGAATCCCCGCCCCCGCCGGCGCCAGCACGAGCAGAAACACGTTCGTGTGCCCCCCAATATCGGGGAATTTCTTCGCGATATTCCACAGCCCGCTGTACCGCCCCGCGTCGGGGTCATACGTCGTTGCGGGCACCACCGCGATCAGCACGCCCATTGCCAGCACCGCCACCACCAGCCCCGGCTTCCGACGGACAAGATCCCACCCCGGCCTCAACCAGAACCCGACATGGAACGCCCCGATCACGGCGATCTGGGCCAGAATGAACGCGGGTGTCGCCGGGTTCACCCCCTGCATGTAATCGTGATAGATCGGGACGGTCAGCCCGCCCCACAGATGGATGAACCAGCCCACCGCCGCGAACGTGGGCAATGTCGCGAGCATGACCATCAACATCCGCCGCAGCCGAGCCGGGAAATCGTCCAGAAGCGATCGGATCTCGCCGATAACCCCCGGTTTCGGGTGAAACTCCGCCCCGAGCCACCCCGCCGCCCACAATGTCCCGGCCGCCCACAGGTGGCTCTGTCTGGTCAGCACGAGCGCCAACAGCACCGCTCCACCCCCGAACAGGGTGATCCGGTCGATCCGTGGCCGCAACGCGATCAGCAGCACACCGAGCACCCCAAGCCACGCCGCGTTGTCCGGCAGCAGGAACACCCCGGACGAGAACACATAAATAGATCCGGCCAGCCCCAGCCCCATCGCCGCGGCCGGGCCAGCCCCGGCCCGGGGTGTCAGCCAGCGCGTCAGCAGTCCCAGCAGGCCCACCGTGAACAGGGCCCCGACCAATTGCAAGACCACCGGCGAGGGCGAGATCACCCGTGCCACCACCGCCAGAACAAGGTGGTACCCCGGCGTGGTCGCCGACAGATAATCCGACACGTCCGGCCTGGGCAGCTGCTCGGCGAACCGCAGGATCGCCGGCTCGTGGTAGTTCACCTGATCGAACCGCCCCCGACCCCGGTCGTGCTGGGTCACGATCAGCGGAACGGCTGCGAGCAGGAAGATCGCAACCACGAGCAGCGTCGGCCACCACGGAGATCTGTTTTCGGGGGGCTGCTGGTTCACGTCGAGAGTTTCCCGTGCCGATCTTGTCGGCAGGATACCCGTCCGGGCCGGTGGGAGTGGGTCGGGTCCGAGGATCGGTACGCTCTTACACTGTCTGAACACCCGGCGGAGAATTGATGTCCCTTCTTTCGATCCCCAAGGCGGCCATGTCGGCCCTGCACCGTCCCGTCTACCGCCACCGCCTGCGGGTGCTCGTCGATTCGATCATCGGGCACCTCCGCCCCGGCGACGAAGTGCTCGACGTCGGCTGCGGCAACGGCACACTCGCCGCCGCCATCAAGGCCGACCCGCGATGCCCCGAGGGCGTCCGCGTGCGCGGGCTGGAGCGATACCCCCGGGGGGGCGAGCCGATCGAGGTGATCGGCTACGACGGCGGGCGCATCCCCCTCGACGACGGCGCGGTCGATGTCGTGATCGTCGCCGACGTGCTGCACCACGAGCCGGAGCCCGACGTGCTGGCGTCGGAATGTGCGCGCATCGCCGGGCGGTACCTGATCGTCAAGGACCACCAGGTCAAGGGCCTGCTGGCCCAGCAGCGGATCAGCTTCCTCGACTGGGCCGCCAACGCCCCCTACGGCGTGCCCTGCCTCTACCGCTACAACACCCCGTCGCAGTGGGTCGCCTTCCGCGATCGGCTCGGGATGGAACCCGTCGAGGAGCGGTCGTCGATGCGCATCTACCCCTTTGGCTTCGAGCAGATCCTCGGCGGATCGCTGCACTACTTCGCCGTGCTCGCGCATTCGACCGATCAGGAAGACGAGCCATGAGCGACCGCGCCCCGAACGACAAGCCGATCTGGCGGCACCTGATCCGCCTCGCCCGGCCCGCCCAGTGGGCCAAAAGCGTGTTCGTCGCCATCGGCCCGGTCTACTGGCTCGTGGACCACACCCCAGATGATCCGGGGCGGTTCGTGCTGGATGTCCTGCTGGCGTGCGCCGCGTTCGCGCTGGCGTCGAGCGGGTGCTACGTCTTCAACGACATCGCCGACGCCGAGGTGGACCGCAACCACCCGCGCAAAAAAAACCGGCCCATCGCGTCCGGGGCCGTCCCCGTCGGCGTCGCCCGGTGGTTCGCGATGGGGCTGTTCGCCGTGGCGTTGCTGCTGGTGGTGCTGCTGCCCTCGGGATCGTGGTGGGTGACGGCCCTGCTTCTGGGGGGGTATGTCGCCAACGTCATGCTCTATTCGGCGGGGCTCAAGCGGATCGTGATCGCCGACGTGATGAGCCTGTCGATGGGTTTCGTCCTCCGCGTATTCGGCGGGTGCGCCGCGATCGGCATCGCCCCGACGACCTGGCTGCTCAACGTCGTGCTCTTCCTGAGCATGACCCTCGCCTTCGGGAAACGCCTCGGCGAACGGAAAGCGATGGGAGAAGACGCCTCGGCCGTCCGCGGTGTACAATCACGTTATACGGATGATCTGCTCCGTATGGCGTTGGTCGTCACTGCGGTCGGGACGCTGCTGACCTACGCCGGCTACGTCACCACGCGCGAGGCGGATTTCACCTGGCACGGGTTCAACTGGCTCTGGTTGAGCCTGCTCCCCGCGACGTACGGCCTGCTCCGGGCGATCCTGCTGCTCGAACACGGCGAGTACGACGATCCGACCGAACTGGCGGTGTCGGATCGCCCGTTTCAACTGGCCGCGGTGTTGTTCGGGGCGATCATGGTGGTGCTGTGGCTGGCCCTGCGGAGTGACGGCGATTTCATCCCGGCTCCGCCGTGATATTCAGGTCTGCCGGGTATGTTTTTGTCGGGCATGCGTCCTGAGGCTCCGATAACCTTGAACGGATGGTTCCGAGAAAAATGCGGTTGTGGCCTTGCAAGGGGTTGCATCTTCGGGGCCGACAGTGTGTAGTAGGCATGCGTACGTCGGTGGTGGGGGACGATCCGGGGCGGGAACATCGCGTCGGGTTGGAAAAAAAGGAATGGTCGAGGGCCCGAGAATGTTGACGGGTCTGTAACCTGCGGTGTCTGTGTAGGGGACACAACGCAGTCGAATCCGAAACGGGCGTCGGGCGTGGAGTGCGCGGCGGGGCCCGGTTTCGTTATCTCTGGAGATCGCACATGGCTGAGAATCGGAAGTTGAGCGTGTCGGCGAGCAGGGCCGGCCGGTGGATGATCGCGGCGCTCGCGGGAACGACGGTCGCTCTGGCGGCCGGGATGGCGCCCGACGACGGGGCGGGTGCCTCGGCACCGGAAGGGGCGGAGAACATCGATTTCGGTGCGATCCAGCGGATGATGGCCCACCAGGGCGGCGGGTCCGGCAAGAAGGACAAGGGCACGGACTGGAAGAAGCTCAGCGAGGGCTACGACCATGTGATCTCGACCGCGGACGGGCAGGGTTTCTACGACCTCTGGGTCAACCACGAGACCAACGACATGCTCGCGGAACTGCCCCGGGGTTTCGAGCGGCAGAAGCAGTTCTTCGCGATGACCGTCTCGGGCGGTGAGATCTTCGCGGGCCTCCAGGCCGGCGATCGGTATGTCTACTGGAAGGAGTACGGCGACGACCGGCTGGCGTTGGTGATGCCTCAGTTGGGTATCCGCTCGACGGGCGAGAAGTCGAGCAAGGAATCGGTCAAGCGGCTGTTCACGGACCGGGTGCTGCTGAGCGTGCCGATCCTGGGCAAGGGCCCGCACGGGCAGCCCGTGATCGACATGGACGACCTGCTGGTGGGTCAGGCGTCGAAGTTCTTCGGCGGGCAGGCGCGCGGGCTGCAATCGGGCCTCAAGGAGATCGCCGAGGCCAAGGCGTTCCCGAAGAACGTCGAGATCGCGTACACGGTTCCCGACGCTCGCGGGCTGATGAAGACGTTCCATTATTCGATCAGCAGCATCCAGGGCTCACCGGGTTTCCGCCCGCGTGAGGCGGACCAGCGCGTGGGGTATTTCACGACGAGCTTCCAGGACTTCGGCAAGTACGACTGGAACAAGGTCAACACGCGGTACATCAACCGGTGGAACCTGACCAAGGCGGACCCGAAGCTGAAGATGAGCCCGCCCAAGCAGCCGATCGTGTACTACGTCGAGCACACGGTGCCTGTGCGGTACCGGCGCTACATCCGCGACGGGATCGAGTATTGGAACGACGCGTTCCGCGAGATCGGGATCGACGGCGCGATCCAGGTGCGTTTCCAGGACGAGTCGACCGGGGCCCACATGGACAAGGACCCGGAGGACGTGCGGTACAACTTCATCCGCTGGCTGAACAACAACATCGCCACGGCGATCGGCCCGAGCCGGGTGAACCCGGAGACGGGCGAGATCCTCGACGCGGACGTGGTGCTGACGGACGGTTGGATCCGGGTGTTCACGTACCGGTGGAACGACCTGCTGGGGAATCTGGCGATGGAGGGGTTCGGGCCGGACACGATGGCATGGCTCGAGAAGCACCCGAAGTGGGACCCGCGCGTGCGTTTCGCCGAGCCGGGCGAGCGCGAGCAGATCCTGTCGGAGCGGCTCCGCCGGGGTGTGGCGCCGTACGGGGGGCACCCCGCGGCTGCGGTGGACGCGACGCTGCTCGGCGACGACGAGTACGACGGTCTTTCGGGTCGGGTCAGTCAGGTGATGGGCCGGTGCGACGCGGCCGAGGGCAAGGCGCTGAGCATGGCGACGGCGCGGATGTACCTCGACCTGCTGGGCGCCGCGCTGCCGCTGGTGACCGCCGAGGGTGATCCCGAGATCCCCGAGGAGATGCTCAAGAAGATCAAGGAGGAACTCGAGAAGAACCCGGATCTGCTGGCGATGGTGCCCGAGCAGTACCGGGCGATGCTCGAGAAACCCGCGCAGAGCGGCGGGGCCAAGGGCGACGACGACAACGACGACGACGGCGACAGCGGCGACGACAACGGCGACAAGCCGAAGGTCGAGCCGGCGGACCTGATCGACGGCGTGCCCGAGTCGTTCGTCGGGCCGATGCTCGCCGAGCTGGTGGCCCACGAGGTGGGGCACACGCTGGGCCTGCGGCACAACTTCAAGGGTTCGAGCGAGTTCACCCTGGCCGAGATCAACAGCGACGAGGTCAAGGGCAAGAAGCCCTGGTCGGCATCGGTGATGGACTACAACGGGATCAACATCCGCGTGCCGCTGCCGGACGGCGCCTCGGGCGACGTGCAGGGCGATTATTCGTCGATCAACATCGGGCCGTACGACAAGTGGGCGATCGAGTACGGGTACACGTCGGGCGATCCGAAGAAGGTGCTCGAGCGGGTGGGCGAGCCGGGGCTTGACTACGCCACGGACGAGGACACCTGGGGCCCGGACCCGCTGGCGCGTCGGTACGACCTGTCGAAGTACCCGATCGACTACGCCCGCAACCAGATGGCGCTGGTCAAGCAGATCCGCTCGACACTGATCGACAAGTTCGTCAAGGACGGCGAGAGCTGGTCGAGGGCGCGTCAGGGCTACGGCATCACGCTGGGCCAGCAGATGCAGGCGGTGTCGATGATGGCGAACTGGATCGGCGGCGCCCACGTCTACCGCGACAAGAAGGGCGACCCGAGCGGGCGCGCCCCGATCGACGTGGTGGACGCGGCCAAGCAGCGCGAGGCGCTCGAGTTCGTGATCGAGAACACGTTCCGCGACGAGGCGTACGGGCTGACGCCCGAGCTGCTCGACCACATGACCGTGGACAAGTGGTGGGACGAGGGCGGCATGGGCACGATCTTCACCGACCCGACCTACAACGTCCACGACTCGGTGCTCGGAGTGCAGTCCGCGGCGATGACCATGCTGCTGAACCCGACCACGCTGCGGCGCGTCTACGACAACGAGTACATCGTCCCCAGCGATCAGGACGCGCTCACGATCGCCGAGCTGATGGGCGACATCACTGACGCGGTGTGGTCCGAACTGGACTCCCCCGAACGGGGGCGATACACCGCCCGCAACCCGATGATCTCCTCGATGCGTCGGGACCTCCAGCGTGAGCACCTCGAACGGCTCATCGACCTGACGGTCGCCGACGACACCTACGACGCGGCGAGCAAGCCCATCGCGACACTGGCGGCGATGCACCTGCGCGATATCGCGGGCAAGATCGAGTCGGTCGAGGAACGGCTCGGCTCGAAGGTCGACCCGTACACCAGGGCACACTTCCAGGATGTCTCGGCCCGGATCAAACAGGCCCTCGACGCGCAGTACATCACCAATATGCCCGATCTGCAGGGCATGATGTCCTCGTTCCTGTTCTTCGGGCAGGAAAACGGCAAGGCCGGAGGCAAGAACCAGGATTGATCCCCCGGCGGCATGAAACCCCAAGGGCGGCCCCCCGGGTCGCCCTTTTTCGTGCGCGTGCGAGAGCGGCGTGCGAAATCCTGTTCTTTGTAGCACGTTCTGTGTGGCACGGCCATCTTGGCCGTGAGAACCGGCTGCGTGCCGCAAGTGTGCCCAAGACACGGCTCACAGAGCCGTGGCACACGCCGGAACATGATGATGCACGACGCTCTATGCTGAAGACGCGATGGCGCGACGCACTTCACCGAGCCGACAGGCCGAGGCCCTGATCAACTCGGGGCAGGCCGCGCGCGCACGCGCGTTGCTGGAGCGGGAGCTCCGCCGACACCCCGGCGACGCGGTGCTCAACAGCCTGCTGGCGCGGGTGCTCATCCCCGCGGGCGAGCACGAGCGGGCGGCGTTCTGCCTGGAGCGGGTCACGCGCGCCCGGCCCGACGACCCGGTGCCCATCGCGGTGCTCGCCGAGGAGTATCTGTGGCTGGGCCGACCCGAGGACGCCGAGCGGCTGGGATCGCGGCTGATGGATCTCGGCCCGGCCGCGGCGAAGATGGCGGGGAACCTGTCGTCGGTGATGCTCAGCCACGACCGGCACCGGGCGGCGCTCGAACTGGGCGAGTGGGCCCACGCGCACGACCCGGAAGATGCGCGCATCGGGGGCTACTGCGCCGCGGCGATGGTGTTCACGGGCGATCACGACGGGGCGGCCGACGTGCTCCGGGCGACCGCGGCCCACCGCGCCACCGACCCCGATCTGCAGCGCGACACGCTGCTGCTGATGCTGTATTGCCCGGGTTTCTCGCCGGTCGAGGTGTTCGAGGCGCATCGGCTGTACGGCACGCTCAAGGCCGGGCGCACGCCGCCCCGCCCGCCTCGGATCGTCGACCCGGACCCGGAGCGCCCGCTGCGGATCGGGTATCTGTCGCAGGACTTCCGCAACCGGTCGGCCGGGCACTTCATCGAGGGGATCGTCGAACACCACGACCGGTCGGCCTGCGAGCCGTGGTGCTATTCGCATCGGCTGCGCGAGGACGAACTGACGGCGCGTGTGCGCGCGTCCGCGGCGGGTTTCTGCGAGATCCACCGGATGACCGACGCGCAGGCGGACCACCGCATCCGGTCCGACCGGATCGACATCATGGTGGACCTGACGGGGCACACGGGTCTGAACCGGCTCGGGGTGCTCGCGGGCAAGCCGGCGCCGGTGCAGGCGACGTACATGGGCTACGCGGCGACGACGGGGCTGGGGGCGATCGACTACCGCCTCGTCGATGCGCACACCGACCCGCCCCCCGCGGCGGACGCGCTGGCGACGGAGAAGCTCGTCCGGCTCGACCCGTGTTTCTTGTGCTATACCCCGCCGCCGCACGCGCCCGAGGTCGTGCCCCGTTCCGAGGGCGAGCCGGTGACGTTCGCGTCGTTCAATACCTACGCGAAGATCACGGACGCGGCGCTGGGGGCGTGGGCGGAGATCCTCACGGCGGTCCCCGGCTCGCGTCTGCTGGTCAAGAACGCGGGGCTGAAGGACCCGTGGCTGGCCGAGCGCACGCGCGAACGGTTTACCCGGCTGGGTGGCGACGCGTCGCGGCTCGAACTGATGGGTGAGACGCCGACGGCGGCCGAGCATATGGGGTTGTACGCGCGCGTCGACGTGGCGCTGGACACATTCCCGTACAACGGGACGACGACGACGCTCGAGGCGATGTGGATGGGCGTGCCGGTGGTGACGGTCGAGGGCGACAGCCACGTGTCGCGGGTGGGCGTGAGCCTGCTTCGCAACGCGGGGTTGGAGGATCTGATCGCGCCGGACGTGGTGGGGTATGTCGAGCGGGCGCGCACGATCGCGGTCGATGCGGATCGTCGGCGAATGCTGCGGGCCGAACTGCGCGAGCGGGTGCGGTCGCGGCTGTGCGATTTTGACTCGTTCGTGCCCCGGCTCGAGGCGGCGTACCGCGAGATGTGGCGGGCGGCGTGCGCGGGAGTATGAAACCGACCGGCGGTGCGGGTGATCTCTGCATTGCTGCGTTTGTGATCGGGTTTTTTCGGTGTGTTCCGGACGCCGACGCTGAGCCTGCGAAGCGTCGGATTGTAGTCGGGATTCGGGCGCACTCGATCCGACACTTCGGCTGCGTGCGCAGCCTCAGTGTCGGCGTCATGAACCACACCATGAAGCATGAAACATATTGGTGCGGCGTGCTCTATCGCAGCTGCAGCGTCCGCGGGCCGAAGTCGAGGCGCATCGCTTTTTTCGCGAGGTAGAGCGTTTCCTCGGCGGCCTTGTTGGCGCGGCGGGTGCCGTCGCGGATGATGCCGAGGATCTTCTCTTCGCCGGCGGGCGTGTCGAACTCGGCTCGCCGCTCGCGGATCGGGCCGATGATTTTTTCGATCGCCTCGGCGACCTCGACCTTGATGTGCCCGTCGCCGATGTTGTCGCCGGTGCTGTATCTTCTTTCGAGCTCGGCGACGCGGTCTTCGTCGTGGATGAAGGCGCGGACGTAATCGAAGAGCAGGTTCGTGGTGTCGCCCGGCTCGTCCATCGACTGGCGGCCCGTCGTGATCTTGCCGATCTTTTTCTTGATCTGCTTGAACGTGTCGCTGAGATAAATCGCGTTGTTGAGGCTCTTGCTCATCTTGCGGCCGTCGACACCCGGCAGCCGGCCCACGCGGCCGACCTCGGCTTTGGGGATGGGGAACAGCCCGCCCGCTTTGACGTATTCATCGTCTTCGGTGTGGGGGTTGACGCCGCAGTAGATCTGGTTGAATCGGCGTGCGACCTCGCGGCATGGTTCGATGTGGGCGACCTGGTCCTCGCCGACGGGGACGAGTTCGGGGCGGAAGATGAGGATGTCGGCGCACTGCCCGACGGCGTACATGGGGAAGCCGAACGAGTAGGTATCGCCGAGGCCCTTGTCCTCGATCTCGGTTTTGAGTGTGGGGTTGCGCATGACGCGGTTGAAGGGCAGGAGCATGGCGATGTACCACGTCAGTTCGGCGATGGCGGGGACCTCGGTTTGGAGGACGATGGTGGAGCGTTCGGGGTCGATGCCGCAGGCGAGCCAGTCCTTGACGATCTCGATGGTGCTCTGGCGGATCTCGTCGGGTTTGTCGGCGCGCGTGGTGAAGGCGTGCATGTTGGCGATGAGGAAGAAGCAGTCGTAGGTATCCTGAAACCTGAGCCGGCTCTCGATGGAGCCGACGTAGTGGCCCAGGTGGAGCCTGCCGGTGGGGGTGTCGCCGGTGAGGATGCGGGGCTTGGTGGACATTTCGTGCTCGCTGAGGTGGTGCGGTGGCTTCGGGGTGGGAGTTTAGACCCCGTTCCAAAGCCCCGGAGGGGGGCAGGAGGGGGTGGAGAGACGGGCTGGAAGCCCATCCCACCGAGGGGGTGAAGGTGG
>JALWOY010000055.1 GCA_027083355.1 Phycisphaerales bacterium
GTTCTTGCGCACCGCCATGACAGACCTCCGTCCCCCGTCACGATCCGAGCCCCGGAACAACGGCGTCAGCATATCATGCGCGAAGGCGGAGGTTGTTCAGAGGCTCCATGACTTTGTACGCGAACACAATCTTCAGCTGGCCGGCTCACCCCCGTTTGCCTCGGACCCACGCGTGCAGATCCGCCGCAGGCAGCGCGTTGACCACCCGCCCCGCCTCCAGCCAACCGCGCCGACCCGTTGTCACGCCGAACCGGAGGTTATCGAAATCCTCTGCCCGGTGCACGTCGCAGTCGATCGCGATCCGGCAGCCGGCATCCACCGTGGCCCGCACGTGCACATCCCGCAGGTCGAGCCGCAGCCAGTGGCTGTTGATCTCCAGCGCAACATCGTGCTCGACGGCGGCGGCGATGAGCTCGTCCATCGCCGGTTCCAGCCCGGGCCGACGCCCGATGATCCGGCCCGTCGGGTGCCCGACGATGTGCACCATCGGGTGCTCGATCGCCCGCAGCAGCCGGGCCGTCGCCTTGGCCGGGTTCTGCGACAGCGCCGTGTGCGGGCTGGCCACCACGATGTCGAGCCACGCCAGCACGTCGTCGTCATAATCGAGCGACCCGTCGGCGAGGATGTCCACCTCGCTCCCGTGCAGGATCGTGATCGAATCGCCGAACCGCTCGCGGGCCGCCTCGATCTGCTCGCGTTGCTCCCGCAGCCGCTCGACGCTCAGCCCCCCCGCCTGCGCGCTGCTGCGCGAGTGGTCCGTCACCGCGATCGTGTGGAACCCCCGCGCCCGTGCGCACTCGACCAGTTCATCGAGGCTCAACGCCCCGTCGCTGGCGGTTGTGTGCGCGTGCAGCTCGGCCCTGATATCCGTGACCTCGATCAGCCGGGGCGTCTCGGCCAGCGCCAACTCGCCCCGGTCCTCGCGGATCTCCGGCGGCAGCCACGGTAAACCCAACTCGGCGTACACCGATTCCTCCGTCTCACCCGCGACCGGCTCGACCCCGCGCTTCTGCGGCGGACCGTCCCCGCCGTCGGATCGGTACAGCCCGTACTCGTTGAGCGTCATCCCCTGTTTGATCGCCCGCTCCCGCAGCCGGACGTTGTGCGCCTTCGAACCCGTGAAATACATGAGCGCCGCACCCCACGAGCGATCGGGGACCACCCGCAGGTCGGCCTGCACCGTCGGCGTCGTCCCGTCATCCAGCCCCTTCCACCGTCCGAAGTTCTGTGGCAGTTCGAGCCGGACCGAGGTCTTCGTCTCGCCCGAGACGATCGTCTGCACGACGCCCGGCATCGAGCGGAAGGCCTCGTGCGCGCGCGGCGGGTCGTCCGCGCACACGAGGATGTCGATGTCGCCGATCGTCTCGCGCCCCCGCCGCAGCGAGCCGGCATAGGCGCACCGCGTCACGCCCCCGACGCCCAGCATCCGCTCGACGATCGACGCCGCCACGGGCTCGACCATCCCCAGCAGGTGCCGCTCGCCCGCGGACTCGGCGAACTCGAGTGCCGCCCGGATCTTCTCGACCGATTTCTTGCCCATCCGCGGCAGCGTCGTGATCTTCTCCGAGTCGAGCGCCGCCCGGAGCGTGTCGAGATCCACCACCCCCATCTCGTCCCACAGCAGCTTCACCGTCTTGGGCCCCAGCCCCGGAACCTCGAGCACGGCCAGCAGCCCCGGCGGCACCGAACCGAGCAGCTCGCGGTGCTCGGCGATCTCACCCGTGTCGGCATACTCGGCGATCTTGCCCGCGATCCCCTTGCCGATGCCCTCGATTGCCGTGAGCGCCACCGCGTCGTGCGCGATCGGGCGCAGGTCGCTCGTTAGATCCTTGATCACACGCGCGGCGCGCGCATGGGCGTTGACCCTGAACCGGTTGGCCCCGGTCAGTTCCAACAGCCTCGACATCTGCTCGAAGATCGACGCCAGCTCGCGGTTGAACGACATGCGCGATTCTAGAATGCCGTGCACCTTCATGTTCCGGCGTGTGCCGCGGCTCTGTCATATGAATCCCAGCGAATACATGCTTTCCGCAAAAAGAACGGGGCGCGAGTCAGGGTGCTCCCTCTCCCCGCCTGCGGGGAGAGGGCCGGGGTGAGGGGCTCCTTTTTCTCCTCTCTCTCCATCCTCCTTGGTCTGTAGCCCGCGCCGATCGACGGGGAATGAAGGCGGAGAAGAAGTTGAAGCCCCTCACCCGCCGATGCCTGCGCGTCGTCGACCTCTCCCCGGCGACCGGGAAGAGGTGGGACTGTCATCCCTCTGCCCACAGCACGAGCCCCGAACACGGGAAAGCCCATCGATCAAGAAAACACCCGGGCTTGCGCCCGGGGCTCGTTGATGCACACGAGTTTATTTGGGGATTCATATACGCCGTGTCCTCGGCACACCTGCGACGCACAGCCAGTTCACACGGCCAAAATGGCCGTGCCACACGGGACAGGATTTCGAAAGCCGCACGATCTCCTTTTGGCGTGTGCCACGGCTCTGTGAGCCGTGCTTCGGGCACACCTGCGACGCACAGCCAGTTCACACGGCCAAAATGGTCGTGCCACACGGGACAGGATTTCGCAAACCGATCTATGACGAGCCGCCGTCACCACCGGGCGCACGCGCGTACTCCTCGACGATCCGGCGTTCGACCGACTCGACCACCGACTCGCGCTCCGCCTCCGGCACCAGCGTCAGCGCAGCGACCCAACGCCGCGCCAACTCCGGCCCCATCGGCCGCATCAGTTCAACGAGCATCCGGACGTGGTCGTTCGGTGACAGCGGACCCGATCCGGCGGGCGGCATCGGTGACGGTAATCTCTCCGGCTTGCTCATCCACGCCTCCGTTGCCCGGCGCACCCGCGGCCACCCGCAGCCGCGTCTCGGCCGTCTGGACGAACCGTTCGAGCCGGTCCACCCGCTCGATCAGCGTAGACACCGTATCAGACATCGCCCGCAGCAGATCGGGCGTGCCCGCCTCGCGCAGGGCGTGGTCGCGGATCTCGGACTGCTGCATCGGGCCTTCGCCCGTCAGCAGCCAGTCGCCGTTGATCCCCAGCGAGGCGCACAGCCCCGTCAGAAACTCGACGCTCGGCGACTGCCCCTGCATATACCGCCGGACCGACTCGGCGTGCGTCCCCGTCAGCGATCCGACCTCGCGGTATGTGCGCTCGCCCACCGCGATCCTGATCCGTTCGTGCAGCCCGTTCTCCGTCATGACAGCATCCTAAACGATGCCGTCGCGAGTGTGTCGGCATCTGCTTTACCCGACGTCCGCGATGCCGAGCGAGTCGCCGTAACGCTTCATCAGCCGTCGGCGCACGAGCGTTTCATCGTCACCGGCGAGACGCGGCGAGCGGTCGATCCACGCCGCCGCGTCGTGGCGCGCCATCGCCAGCAGGTCGAGGTCCCGGGTCAGGTCTGCCACCTTGAACGGGGGGAGCCCGGACTGTTTCGCCCCGAACAGCTCGCCCGGCCCGCGGATCTCCAGATCCCGCTCGGCGAGATCGAACCCGCTGCTTGTCTCGGCCATCGCTTCAAGCCGACGCCACCCGTCGTCGGTCTTCGCCTCGCCGATGAGCACGCAGACCGACGGTTTCTCGCCCCGGCCCACGCGGCCCCGCAACTGGTGCAACTGGGCAAGCCCGAATCGGTCGGCTTCTTCGATCACCATCACCGTCGCGTTGGGCACGTCCACGCCCACCTCGATCACGGTGGTCGCCACGAGGCAGTCGATCAGGCCGGACCGGAACCGGCCCATGACGTGCGCGCGGGTGTCGCGCTTCAGCCGGCCGTGCAGCGCGGCGACGCGCTTGCCTTCGAGCGGGCCGGTTTCGAGTTCGCGCATCAGCCGGCGGAGGTTCACCGGGCCGTCGGGGCCGGGGTCTTCGATCGCGGGGACGACGACATACGCCTGTTCGCCCGCGTCGAGTTTCCCGCGCAGCCAGGCGTAGACATCGGGGCGCTTGACCGGGCCGACCACGCGCGTGCGCACCGGCGCCCGGCCCGGGGGCATCCCGTCGATGGTCGAGATGTCCAGATCGCCGAACAGCGTCATCCCGAGCGTCCGCGGGATGGGCGTCGCGGTCATCACCAGAACGTGCGGCGTGGTGCGCTCGTCGTCGCCCGCGGTCGAGTGGGTGCGCATGTGCGCGCGCTGGTGGACGCCGAACCGGTGCTGCTCGTCGATGATCGCCACGGCGAGGGACCTGAACCGGACGGACTCGGTGAGCAGGGCGTGGGTGCCGATGAGCAGGTCGATCTCGCCGGCTTCGAGTTGGTCGAGGATGCCCGCCCGCTCGGTCTTGGGGGTCGAGCCGGTGAGCAGGGCGACGCGGACCTTGCTGCCCTCGAGCATGTCGGAGATCGAGAGGAAGTGCTGCTCGGCGAGGATCTCGGTGGGGGCCATCAGCGCGGATTGATGCCCGGTGGCGGCGGCCATGAGCATGGCGTAGAGCGCGACGACGGTCTTGCCCGAGCCGACGTCGCCCTGGATGAGCCGGTTCGTGGGCGTGGTCGAGGAAAGGTCGCGGGCGATGTCGCGCACGACGGCGTCCTGGCTCGGGGTGAGCGTGAACGGGATGCGGGCGCGGATGTGCGCATCGGTCGCGTCGTCGAACCGCAACGCGGGGGCGGAGAGCGTGCGGCGGAGGTGCGCGCGCTTGAGGTGCACGCCGAGTTGCAGCATGAGCAGCTCGTCGTAGGCGAGCCGACGCCGGGCCGACGCGACCTCGTCCTCGCTCTCGGGGGCGTGCATCATGCGGTAGGCGTCGGCGAGGGCGGGCATGTCGCGCTGACGCCGGAAGTTTTCGGCGAGGTGGTCGTCGATCAGGGGCAGGGCGATGTCGAGCACGGCCTCGACGCAGCGCCCGATCTGCCGCGAGTTGATGCGCTCCGACGCCGGGTAGATCGGGCGGAGCCGGGCGTCGGCGCGTCCCGGTTCGTCGCCGGTCGGGTCGAGGATCTCGAAGCGCGGGTTGACAAGTTGCAGGGCATACCCCCGGCGTTTGGCGGTGCCCTGGACGCGGAGGCGCGTGCCCGGGCCGATCCTGTCGCGGAGGAACGCCATGTTGAACCAGACGAGGTCGAGCCGGCCCGTGTCGTCGCACAGGACGGCCTCGAAGCGTCGCTTGCGGCCCATGCCGGCGACGCGGGTCGCGGTGATCTCGCCGCGGGCGGAGATGATCCGCCCCGGTTCGAGCTCGGCGATGGGGGCCTCGGCTTCTTCGAACTCGTGGCGCGTCGGCAGATAGGCGACTAGCCGGCCGACGTTGGTCACGCCGAGCAAAGCGAGCGCGTCGGCGTCCCGCCGGGAGATCCCCGGGATATCGCGCAGCGGTGTCGTCAGGGCGGGCTGGGCCACGCCCGCATTATCCCGCGCCGCGGCGGGGGCGGATTCCGCGGGACTCTCGGCCCCGCGCTGACGCTTGGGGCTCTTTTTGTGTACCCCCATGACGGTTCATCAGAATCAGAACCATCGGACATAACCCGGCAAAGAGCCCGGAGCGTGAGCGACGGGACGAGTACCCACTGCTGGTGATACCCGTGGTGTGTGGCACTGGCTGCTCGTCAACCAGTGCGCATTTGCTGAAATGCGAGCACGGGCAACAAGTTGCCCGTGGCACACGCTCCGTGAACAGAACTACACGTCGACGGGCCGAGCGCCCGCTGCTGGTGATACCCGTGGTGTGTGGCACTGGCTGCTCGTCAACCAGTGCGCATTTGCTGAAATGCGAGCACGGGCAACAAGTTGCCCGTGGCACACGCTCCGTGAACAGAACTACACGTCGACGGGCCGAGTACCCACTGCTGGTGATACCCGCGGTGTGGCATTGGAGCGTTGTCCGGCCGGGCTGATCCCTGATGATTCGGGAACGTTTCAGAACATGAAAAAACCCCGGCTGTGACCGGGGTTGGATCTGTTCTTCGTGTTGTCGAAACCGTCCGCTCCAGTGACGGACGAAAGATTACTTCCGTCTGCGGGGCATCATCATGCCCAGAGCGCCGAGCCCGCCGATGAGGACCGAGCCGGGGGTCGGGACGAGCACCCCGTCGCCCTCGGTCGAGACGCCGCTGAAGTCGGCCCCGAACCCGCCGGGGTTCTGGAGCAGCAGGCTCACGGCCCCCTCATACAGGTTGCCGACGAGGTCGCTCATGTCGAAAGACCCCGCCGTGCCGTTGAACTCGCCGTCGGCCTGTCCGTTGTCGGCGAAGGCGTAGCTGGAGGACACCCCGCTGAAGAACATGAAGCCGAAGGGGTTGAGGATCGTCCACGACCCGGCGACGTCGGCGGTGAGTGTGTCGCCGTCGATGTCGGTGATGGTCAGTGTGCCCTCGGCTTCTGCCGAGTCGGGCGTGATATTGAAGATACTGAGCGAGATCTGGACGTCGGCGAAACTTCCCAAAGCCATGAAACCGCTCTCGAAGTCCGCGGTGCCGGGGGCACCGAGAAGGCGGCTGACATCGCCGCCGGTGTCGAGCGACCCGCCGCCGGCCGTGGCGTCGGCGGTGAACGTCGATGACGCCGAGTCGAACGCGCCGTCGAGATCGGTGTAGCTGTACGAGACAATCACGTCCGCCGAGGCCAGCCCGGCGACCGCAAACAAAGTTGATGCAAAGATAACCTTTGAGATCATCGCGATCCCTTTCCCTCATATACGAGCGTTCTCACTCCCCGCACCCATGCGGGCGCGGCCTCTCAAGAGAAACAGGTACACCGCATCGGGCAAAGTGCCAGCGAATCTCGGAGGTTCATCGCAGAAAAAAGTGTTTTCGCCAAGAATGAGCCGAAAAACACCGACGTCCGGTGTTTCGGCTGGTTACCAGACACCCCGAAACAGGTGTTGGATCGGGGCGGGTCGGTCGGGAGACGGCGAAGATCACGGGGCACGGCACCCCGGCGTCCGCGGTGTGGGTGTCGGGCGGGGTTCCGCCACCTCTATGATCGTTGCATGAAACCCACCCGAGAGAGCCTGCTCGCCGACCCGGTCGAGCACATCGACATCGCCTCGTTCGACGCCCGCCCGATCATCGACGCGTGGGCGAAGACTGCGTTCCAGGCCCGCAACGCGGCCCGGGCGGCCCGGATCTACAACATGATGCTCGCCGATACCGGCTGCGTCGTCATCCTCACGCTCGCCGGTTCGCTGGTGAGTGCGGGGATGAAAAAGGTGATCTGTCGGCTCGTCGAGGCCAACGCGGTCGACGTGATCGTCTCGTCGGGCGCAAACCTCGTCGATCAGGATTTCTTCGAGGGCCTGGGGTTCCGGCACTACATCGCCCCCGGCAGCCCGGAGAACCCCCCGGTCGACGATCACACGCTCCGCGAACTCGCCATCGACCGGATCTACGACACCTATATCGACGAGAACGAGCTGCGCATCTGCGACGACACCACCAAGCGCATTTTCGATGCGCTCGAACCGGGGGCCTATTCGAGCCGGCAGATCCTCGGCGCGTTCGGCGACTATCTCAAAGCGCACCACCCGGACAATGAATCCATCCTGCTGACCGCCCGGCGGGCGGGGGTGCCCGTGTTCTGCCCCGCGCTGAGCGATTGCTCGGCGGGGTTCGGCGTCGTGATGCACCGGGCCGAACGGGCGCGCACCGGCAAGGCCGTGGTGTCCATCGACTCGGGCCGGGACTTTGCCGAGTTGACGCGGATCAAGCTGCACACGGTCGAGCAGGGGGGGGACACGGGTCTGCTGATGCTCTCGGGCGGGGTGCCCAAGAATTTCGTGCAGGACATTGTCGTCGCCGCCGAGCTGCTGATCGAGAAGGGGCTGGCGGATCTTCCCGCGGACACCCCGGCCCCGATGCACAAGTACGCGGTGCAGATCACCGTGGCCGACGCCCGCGACGGGGCGCTCTCGGGCAGCACGCTCCGGGAGGCCTGCTCCTGGGGCAAGGTCGACACCGTGCACGAGCAGATGGTCTTCGGGGAGGTGACGACGCTGCTGCCGCTGATCGCCTCCGATGCGTGGCACCGCGGCGCGTGGAAGGCCAGGCCGAGGCGCCGCCTCAGCGATCTGTTCGCCGGCGTCCCGGCCTGATCGGCGGGGCGGTCAGCCCGGCTCCCGTGTCTGGGCGAGCGACTCGCGGCGGATGATCTCGGCCACTTCGATCGGGTCGTCCGTGACGCGCATGATCTCGGTATCGCGCGCGTCGATGGTGCCGTTGGCGACGAGGACGCGGTGCAGGAAATCCATCATCGGCTGCCAGTAGGCCTCGCCCATCAGGATCACGGGGAAGGACTCGATTTTGCCGGTCTGGATCAGCACGGCCGTCTCGAAGGCCTCGTCGAGCGTGCCGAACCCGCCGGGCATGACGACGAACGCGGTCGAGTAGCGCACCAGCATCATCTTGCGGATGAAGAAGTAGTGGAATTCGGTCCACTTGTCGAGGTACGGGTTGGGCTTCTGCTCCATGGGCAACTGGATGTTGCAGCCCAGGCTCAGCCCGCCGCCCTCCTTCGCGCCGCGGTTTGCAGCCTCCATGACGCCCGGGCCGCCGCCGGTCATGACCGGCAGCCCGAGACCCGCGACGAGCCGGCCGACTTCGCGCGCCAGTTCGTAGTAGGGGTGCCCCTCGGCGAACCGGGCCGACCCGAACACGGTGACGCAGTCGGAGGCCCCCCGCATCACTCGGAAACCCCGGACGCATTCTCGGAAGATGCGGAGTGCTCTTTTGAAGTCAACCAGTGCCAGCCCGGGCCCCCGCAGCAGGCGGGTCTCGTCGCCGGGGGGCGGGCGCATCCCCCATTCGAGGATCTTCCCGTTCTGGAGATGTTCCGAATTTCCGTTGTGCATGATCAGATCGCCCGAGATCGCCCCGGCGAAGCCCCCATAACCACACCGGGCGGGGTCCGGCGACGTTTTGTCGGCATTTCCGGCGCGGAGATGCCGGGGCATCGTAGAAACGCGGTGGCCGTGAAGCGCGGTGGACGGGGCATCGCGTCATCAGGCCGGATTCCGTTGAACACACCCCCCGCGGGTCGAACAATACCGGGTGTGAGACGCGCGGTGTTGTTCATCTTCGCGTGCGGCGGAGTCTGCACGCTGGTTGCCCGGGGCGGCCCGGATGCCGGGGTTGATGACGTTCCGGCTCGGGGTCCCGGGGCGCCTCCCGCCGAGAGCACGGGGGAGCAGACCGGGGAGGGGTTCGACACCTCGCTCCGTCTCGAACGGTCGATGTCGGTGCCCGAACAGGGCAACGGGATCCCGCGGGCGTCGCTGTTTTTTTCGGAACGGTCCCATCCGGCTGTGCCGCTGATCGATGAGCAGACGGATCTTTCTTTCCTCGACGCGCCGATCGAGGGGGGCGGCCCGGTCCACATCCGGTTCAAGAGGCCGACCGAGCTCGTCGACGGCGGGTTCGGGCAGCCGTCGGCGACGGACGCGACCGCGACGTCGTATTTCGAGTCGCCGGGCGAGCGGTTCGAGCGCTACGCGTTGTCGCTCGAATGGGTCCCGGCGGGCAGGGATTCCGAGCTGCAATGGCTCGTCATCGGCGGGCTGCACGCCATCCGTGCCGATATCGGCAAGCTCAACGAGACCCGCCTGGGGTTGACCGAGGCGCACGGCACCGTCGCCTTCCCGACCGTGGGCACGGGCATCCGCTGGTCGCCGTCGGATTCGTTCTCGCTCTCGACGACCGCGTCCACCCGCTCGCTCGACCAGAGCGCCAACATGCTCGAACTCATCCTGAGCGCACAGATGAAGCTCTCGCCGACCGTGGGGATCACCGCCGGCTACGAGATCTTCCGCACCGATCTGACCGTCAAAGACCTTCAGACCTCGCTCGACCGCGAGGGGATCTTCGCGCGTCTGTCGATCCGGTTCTGAATCGCTGCAGGACGGACACAGGCCCGAAAAACCGTGCCCCGGCCCGTTCTGCCGCCGGGCGTTGTTGTGCGGGGTGCTATCCGATGCGCACAAATCCCGCGAGTACGAGTCCGCCGAGCACCGCCGTCAGGGCGAGGCGGTACCAGCCGAAGGGGGTCAGGCCGTGCTTGTTGAGAAAACCGACGAGCCAGCGGACGGCGACGACGGCGCTGACGGTGGCGACGGCGATGCCGATGATGATGGGCATCACCCCGAGCACCTCGAACATGTTGGGGCCTTCGCCCGAGACGTCTTTATAGAGCTTGTAGACGCAGGCCCCGCCCAGTGTGGGCAGGCCCAGCAGGAAGCTGAACTCGGCGGCCTGCTTCGGCTTGAGCCCGACGAGCACACCCCCCGTGATCGTCATCATGCTCCGGCTGGTGCCGGGCCACATCGCGACGGTCTGCATCAGCCCGATGACCAGAGCGCCGCGCCAGGTGAGGTCGGTGATGTCCTTGCCGGTCTGGTTCTCGCCGTCGGCCCGGTTCGGGTGGATCTTCCATCGGTCGAGCAGCATCATGTAGACCCCGCCGAGGGCGAGCGCCCCGAGCACGGGCCAGGTGGAAAACAGGTTCGCCTCGATCAGGTCGTTGAGCGGTACGCCCAGCACCGCGGCCGGGATGAAGGCGATGATGATGTTGATCGCGAGGCGAAGCCCGTCGCGGTCTCGACCCGCCAGCCCCTTGAGCATTCGGACGACGCGGGGCCAATAGAGCCCGAGGACGGCGAGGATCGCGCCGCCCTGCACGACGATGTTGAACGCGTCGATCGCGGCCTTGCTCTCGGGTGTTTTTCCCAAGTCCATCAGGGCCGAGGCGAGGATCAGGTGCCCGGTCGAGCTGATCGGCAGGTATTCCGTGATCCCCTCGACCAGCCCCAGCACGACCGCATGCCACCATTCCATCAGGAATCCTTTCTGTCCGAGTCCGCAGGAGGCCCGATCGGGAGCGGAGACTTCTGTGTGCGTTTTATCTTCGAGAAGCCCTCGCTTCCGCTCGGGCCTCTTTTCTGGAGCAACACCCTGGATCAACACCACCCGGGCGGGCGGTCGAGTGTAGTGTCATCGGGTGGATGCGCCGTCTGATCTGAACCTGATCCGGGTCAACGACCCCGACGACCCGAGGCTTCTCGTCTATGCCAATCAGCGGGACCAGTGGCTGCGCGCCCGACATCGGCCCGCCATGACCGGCGGTGCTCCCCACCCCGACGCCACCGGCACGGGCTTGCCGGGCGATCTGTTCATCGCCGAGGGCGACAAGGTCGTGCGGCAACTGATCACCAGCCCGCACGAGACACTGAGCGTGCTGGTCGGCGAGCATCGGCTGGATCACCACCTGCCGTACCTCGACGGGTTGGAGCCCGAGGTTCCTGTGTATGTCGCGTCCCACGAGGTCATCGACCGCGTCGCGGGGTTCGCGATCCACCGGGGCCTGCTGGCGTGCGGGCGGCGGGTGGACCCGGGGTCGGCGGTCGAGCTCGCGAGGCGGTCGGCGATGGTGGTGGTGCTCGAAGACCTCGCGAACCACGACAACGTGGGCGGGGTGTTCCGCAATGTGCGCGCGCTGGCGGCGCCCGATCCACGCCGCGCGCTGGCGGCGTGCGTGCTGCTCAGCCCGCGGTGCTGCGATCCGCTCTACCGCAAGGCGCTGCGGGTGAGCATGGGCAACGCGCTGCATGTGCCGTTCGCGACGGTCGACCCCTGGCCGGGTGGGCTGGGGGCGATCGCGGCCGAGGGGTTCGAGCCGCTGGCGATGACGCCCGCGCGGGACGCGGTGGATATAAACGGGTTGTGTTTGCGGGGTGATCGGAGGCCGTTGATTCTTTTGGGAACCGAGGGGGAGGGTTTGGCGTCCGAGACATTGGACGCCGTGCACCGGCTCGGGGGCCGGGCGGTACGGATTGATATGGAACCCGAGGCGGATTCGCTGAATGTCGCGGTGGCGTGCGCGGTGGTGTTGCACCGCCTGCGGTCGGCCGCGGGCCGGACCCCGCAGGGATAGGCTTTGCTCTACTTGAGCACACGGGAGGACCAGATGACCCGAAACCCCGGATGGATCGCCGCTTTCTTGGCTCTGGCTGTGTCACTTGCGGTCTGCCCCGCCCGGGCGGGCGACGAGATTGTCCGCGAGGGCATCGGCGAGCGGCGGGCGATGCTCGACAAGATGGAGCTGACCGACTTCGATCAGGCGCTCTGGGCGGGCCTGACCGACTGGATCAACGGCGGCCCGGTCACGGCGGCGTCGACCGAGGGCAAGGTGGTCGTGTTCTACACATGGACCAGCTACCTGCCGACCGCGGTCCGGCCCATGGGCGTGGTGAACCGGCTCATCAAGAAGTACGGCGACCGCGGGCTGGTGGTGGTGGGCGTGCACGGCGACGAGGGTTGGGATGACGCCGAGCGCGTGGCCAAACAGCGTCACGCGGCGTTCCCGACCGCCCGCGACGCGGGCGGGGCGTTCCGCGCCGCGATGCACGTGGACCAGGACCCCGATTTTTATGTGCTGGACCGCGCAGGGCGGATCCGGTATGCGGATATCGAGACGTCCTCGCTCGAACGGGCCGTCTCGACGCTGACCGAGGAAACGGTGGAGGACGCCCGGACGCTGCTGGACCGGATGGCCGATGAACAGGCCCGGGCGCGAGCGGCGGCGCGTCGGACGGCGAAGATCAGGAGCCAGATCAAGCTGTCCGATCTGCCGTGGCCCGACTTCATCCCCCCGGGCGAGGACGCGTACAAGAACGCGCCCTGGCCGAGGATGGATCTGGGCGAAGGCCGCCGGCGTGGTCGGCGTGGTCGGGATCAGCCGACCGGGCCGGTGAAGATGAATTGGAACAGCGAGTTGACGTGGGTCCCCCGGATGCCGGAGCACAGAGAGGGGCGGGTGACGCTGATCTACCTGTTCAACCCGAAGAGCATCACGGAATCGGCGCGTGGGGGCCGCTCGGTGGTGGATCTGTTCCGCGAGATGGATCGTCTGCAGGCGGCCCATCCGCGCGATCTGCTGGTCGTCGGGGCGATGATCCCCGCGGAGCCGCGTGACAATCGCCGCAGGAGGCGGGGCGACAACGAGAATGATCTGAGCCCGGAACAGGTCGCCGAGAACTTCAACAAGATGATGCAGATCCCGGTCAATCACGTCCGGGTGAGCGATATGTCGGGCTCGCTGGTGACCGCCCGGCTGACGCCCAACAACGGCGAGGGCCGCCGGGGCGGGCGGAGCAACTCGTTCAGGCTGCCCTATCGCATCCTGGTCAGCTCGGACGGGATCGTGCGCTGGCACGGGAACATCGACGCCTCGCCGACGCGCCGGGCGGAATGGGAGGCGGCGTTGCAGAAGATCCTCAAGGCCGACCCGGGGGTGGCCGCCCGGCACGCCGCCGAGCAGGCCTATATCGAGTCGATTTCCGATGGTTGACGCCGGGGGCGACAAAGAAACCGGGGTGATCGCGGGGTGGACGATGCGGTGGATGCTCTGCGTGCTGTGTCTGTTGGGATCGGTCGCCCTCGGCGGGCGGGACCCGTACCGCCGGCTGGGCGGTGATGAGCGTCTCGCCACGCTGGCGGCGTTGGAGACGAAGCCGTTCCCCGTCGACCTGCTGGCGTCGCTCGACGGGTGGACCGACGAGCCGATCACGCCCGAACGCCTCGAGGGCCATGTCATGGTGCTGATGGGGTGGGCGAACGATGACCCCCGTTCGGTGCGGCTGCTGCCGAGGCTCGCGCGATTGCACCGAGAACGCGGGGACGAGGTGCTCGTGCTGGCGGTGCACCAACGGGACGGCTGGGATGCCGCGCTCGACCGCATCGGTGCGGGGCGGGTCCGCTGCCCGGCGGCGCACGACGCGGAGGGTGCGTTGCTGGAGGCCCTGCACGCCGACGCGTCTCCGAATGTCTATCTCGTGGACCGGGCCGGGATGATCCGCGTGGCGGACATCGACCCCCGCGACATGCTCAAGGCGGTGGGCCGGCTTGTGCGCGAAACCCCCAAGCAGGCCCGCGCGGATCTGGGGCGTCGCGTGGAGCGGCTCGCGGAGATCCGCAAGCTGTTGCCCGAAAAGACGGCCGACCCGGAATCCGGAGACGCGGCGGGCGATGGGGCCGCGGGAGGCGTGTCGCCCGGGGCGTACAAGTCGGCGCCGTGGCCCGATCCGAACCTCGATCGGCTGTCGGCGTTGAACGTGCAGGGGCACAAGCTCCCCGTGCCTCTGGGCGGGGAGAAGTGGCTGACCCCGGAGCCGGACACGCCGATTCACTCCCGCGTCGTGGTGATCGATTTCTGGGCGACGTGGTGCCGGCCCTGTCTGCGGGCGGGCGAGCGGCTCGACGAGTCGCAGAAAAAATACAAGGACGATCTGCTGGTGATGAAGATCGCGGGGCAGTCCGCCGGCGAGAAATACCCGGAGGACGAGGCCGCGATCCGGGCGTTCCTGCGGGATCACCCATCCCCGTGCGCCGAGTTGATCGACCCGTCCCAGAAACTTTTCTCGGCCCTGAAAATCCGCGGCATCCCGCACTGCCTCATCCTCAGCACCGACGGCGTGGTGCGGTGGCAGGGCAACCCGTTGTCACCTCGTTTCCCCAAGGCCCTCGAACAGACCATCCGGGCCGACCCGTTGCTGGCGGCACGACGGACGGGGGCGGGCGAGGCTCCAGATGACGACGGCTGAGGCGTGGCGCGGCGACGGGCCGCTGCTGAATATCGTGCTGCACGAGCCCGAGATCCCCAACAACGCGGGGAACATCGGCCGCACGTGCGTGGCCCTCTGTTCTTCGCTGCACCTGATCGAGCCGCTGGGGTTCGATGTTTCGGAAAAGGCATGCCGCCGGGCCGGTCTGGACTACTGGCCGAGGCTGGATGTGCACACGCACCCGTCGTGGGGGGCGTATGAACGGTCGGCCCCGGGCGCGAGGCGTTGGCTGTTGAGCACGAAAGCCGATCAGACCGTGTACGAGGCGCCGATCCGTCCGGGGGATCATCTGGTGTTCGGCTGTGAAAGCCGGGGGTTGCCGGCGGACCTGCTGGCGTCGTACCCGTCGTTCCGGCTGCCGATGGCGCCGGGCGAGCGTTCGCTCAATGTTTCGACGGCGGTGTGCGCGGCGATGTACGTCGCGTTGCAACGTTTTTTGGGCTGTGGTTGGGTTGGTCTGGACAATCATGGCTCGATCGAGCCTGTCAGCTGATTTTTTCAACGCTCTTTTATGGGAATAGCAACCCGTCGGCAACGGTCCAGTAGAACGGACCGGGCGGGTTGGATCGGAGAGGGATCCAGCCGGATTGCTCATCACCTTTCTCTCCTCTGGATCAGTGTGCCACGTCCGAACCCGGGCGTGGTACACTTTGTCGATGCGGTGCGCGGAAAGCACAAGATGTTGGCCCTTGATGCTCGTGATTGTGCTGGGCTGTCTCGGGCTTTTGTTGTCGGGTTGCCGGCAGGCGCCGCTGAGCGAGAAGGGGGAGCGTTCCCAGTTCGACCGTTACGATCTCGTGCGGGATGAATACGCGCCCGCGTATCTCGAAGACGAGTACGGGCGGAAGAAGCCGAATCTCCGGGGTCGGCTGATCGGACGTCGTTAGACTTCGGTGGCGCGGACTCGGCGCGAGTTTTGTTTTTCTTGCCGGAATTAGCAAGAATCACACGCTTGACATCCGATGCGGTGGTAGCCTGCGGGAGAGTCGGGCTGTGCCGGATCAAACGTCTTTGCCCGCCGCCGGATGCGCGGGCGGGACAGTGCCAGTTCAACCCATGCAGGGTGTTCACGGATGACCCACCGCAGTTCGCATGATGTTCATGAGACGACGACCCCGCCGGGGCTGTCGCCCCGCACGAAGATCGTCTGGTCGGCGTTGGTCGGTGCGATGACGGTGGTGACCGGGCTGCTGTTCATTCTCGGCGGTCGCGATGCCGGCCCGCTGACCGGTCGGACGGTGACGGCGTTGGCCAGCGTCAACCCTGCATCGGGCATCGAGCGGGTTTTTGAGACCCGTGTCCCGATCGAGCCCGGTCGTTGGCACGCGATCGTGATCCACGATACGGGCCAGCCCTCGGGTTCGCCGGCGTCGATCGACGCGGCCCACCGCGAGATGGGGCTGATGGGCTTGGGGTATCACTTCGTCATCGGGAACGGCGTGCAGATGGGCGACGGGGAGATCCACGCGGGGTTCCGTTGGATCGACCAGATGCCGGGCGCGCACGTGGCGGGCCCCACGGGGGCGAGGTGGAATCAGGACTCCATCGGGATCGCGCTGGTCGGCAACGGCGACCGCCGGCCCTTCACCCCGACCCAGATCAACCGCCTCGTGGATCTGGTGGTCGCGCTGGCCCGCCGGCTGGATATCCCCGCCGACCACATCTATCTGCACAGCGATATCGCCGCCGTGTCGTCGCCGGGGCGTTACTTCCCGGCCTCCGTCCTCGATCAGGTGGTCGACCTGCTCAACCGGTGAATTGATTACGATCGTTCCCCGGTTCGGGCTTGCCCCGGGTCCGGGACGATCCGATAGTGCTTGCGGCGATCCCCGCGCGGGGGCGATGCTGCGGCGTGCCCATGTGCCGCATCCCCCGGCGGGGTCGGCGGTAGAATGGGTCCCGTGACCCGCAGGGCCGCGGTGCGTTCCCGAACGGGCGGAGCGTGGGAAGACGGCCGCACCGGCGGTGCGGCGTAAGGGTTTATCGAGGCATGGATTCGGCGGCGGGCCGATCAGACGACGGAGCGAAAGCCTGATGGCTGATGAGTTGGTGGCCAAGAAGAAGGGTGACGTCGTCGAGGGCCACCGGATCCTCTCCGAGATCGGGCGTGGGGCCGCGTCGATTATCTATCTGGCCCAGGACGAGAAGACCAAGCAGATCTGGGCGCTCAAGCACATCCAGAAGCGGACGGACAAGGACCAGCGGTTCTTGGACCAGGCGGAGATCGAGCAGAAGACGGCCCAGGCGTTGGACCACCCGGCGATCCGGAAGATCCCGAAGCTGATCAAGAAGGGGACCCTGCTGCGCACGAAGGAGATCTTCCTCGTGATGGAGCTGGTCGATGGGATGTCCATGGAGCGCCATCCCCCCGCGACCTTCGAGAGCGCGATCGATATCTTCCGTCAGGTGGCGCACGGCCTCGAGCACATGCACAGCCGCGGGTACATCCACGCGGACATGAAGCCGAACAACATCGTGGTCTCGGACGATGGGACGGCCAAGATCATCGACCTCGGTCAGTCTTGCCGCGTAGGGACGATCAAGCCCCGGATCCAGGGCACGCCGGACTACATCGCCCCCGAGCAGGTGCACCGGCGTGCGATCACCGAGCGGACGGACGTGTACAACTTCGGCGCGACGATGTACTGGGTGATGACGCGGAAGAACATCCCGACGGCGTTGGGCCGGGGTGATTCGCTGCTGGGCTCGAAGGACGACAACCTGATCGAGAAACCGGCGCGGACGTTGGAGCTGAACCCGCGGGTGCCCCCGCTGCTGGACGAGTTGATCATGCGCTGCGTGGAGGTGAACCCGGAGGACCGGCCCGGCTCGATGCGCGAGATCGCCGATCGGTTGGAACTGATCCTGGGCAAGCTGCGGGCCGAGCGTCAGATGCGTGAAGCGCCGGCGGCTCAGGTCGTGGACGACGAGGCCTGAGCCATTCGCGAGATCGACCTCCAGGACCCGGACGCGACCGCCGCAGCCCTGCACGAGGGCGCCGAGGCCAATCTGTCGGCGTCGTGCCGGCGCGGGTCGATCGACCTGATCGAGCCCCCGGGGACGCTGCTGGCGACGGGCGACCTGCACGACAACCCGCTGCACCTGCAGCGTCTGGTCGACCTCGCGGGCTTCGAGGGGCACGCACGCGACGACGCCGAGGTGGCGGAACTGGAACACTTCCCGGACCCGAAGCACCTCGTGCTGCACGAGGTGATCCACTCGGACAGCCTGCTCAACGGGATGGACTTCTCGTACCGGGCGCTGGCCCGGGTCGCGGCCCTCAAGGCCGACCACCCCGAGCACGTGCACACCATGCTCGCCAACCACGAGCTGAGCCAGATCATCGGCGCGGGGATCATCAAGGGCGGGGTGAAGGTCGTCGAGGCGTTCAACGACGGCGTGGAGTACGTCTTCGGCGACGAGGCGGGGCGGGTGCAGTCGGCCATCGAGGCGTTCGTCCGCTCGATGCCGATCGCGCTCAGGTGCGTGTCCGCTCGGGGCGACATTCTCTGTGCGCACAGCCTGCCGGGCGTCGGGGTGATGCACAAGTTCGATCCGACGATCATCGAGCGGGATCTGACCGACGACGACTACATGCCGCGGAAGGGGTCGGCCCACCTGATGGTCTGGGGCCGGGGCTACGACGCCGACCAGCTCGAGGACCTTGTCGAACGGTGGGGGATCAACATGTTCGTGCTGGGCCACGAGCACGTGCCGGGCGGGGCGATGCTGTTCGAGCCGAACGCGGTCGTGATCAACTCGGACCACCACGAGGGCGTGTACCTGCCGATCGATCTGGAGCACCCGCCCCGGCCCGAGGAGGCGGTGGGGATGGTGCACAGGCTTTCGGGGCTTGCATAGCCCCGTCGGCGGAGAGATGCGGCGCGTCTTTGCGGCCTGGAACATCCTGGTCCGCATGATTTCTCGATGTGTTACGAGTAACTGAGAATATCGACACACATGTTTTTGAAACCAGTGTTTAATCAATGCCAAAAAAGGATTAGTAATGCTCTGCGGAATACATATGCGCTTGATGAATCAGAGTGCAACCGGCTTGCGAAGGAGTGCTTCCGTCGAATCCGGTTCCGCGTAGAGCTTATTTGGGCGGTTGAATATGTGTTATTGCTCTCGTGGATTTTCCTTGTACTAACAGGCCGGTTGACGCCGTTCATGCAAAGAGTCATGCCCACTCCGACACCGTTCGGGTTTTGGCACGACATTGGCTATCTTGTACAACTATTCGTCCTGTTCATCCTGATTCCAGCCCCGACAATTTTCATTTCGAACCGGCTGGTTCATAAATCAGTCACGCGCATGCTCGACGTGTTCGCGTCCAATCGTTTGTGCTATTCATGCGGCTATCCACTCCCGGAATGTTCCGCAGACGATAAACAAACAATAATATGCCCGGAATGTGGTCAGCAATACCGGCTACGTAGTTTCAATGCCGATCCGGTCGATTCACGTCAAGAGATCGAAGGCTCACGCTGATTTTCTCTCAATGACCGTTGTCCGCGCTTTTGTGCCCACCTGCGGCGGTATTACTGCCCGAAGAGGTTGGTCGGCACGAACATGCCTTTTTCCTCGAAGTAGTTGAGGGCCTCGTCGGTGGAGGTGAAGACCTTCGTGCTCGTTTCGGTGATGAAGGGGCTGGGGGCCTTGGTCGGCTTCCAAACGACGTAGACCTCCTTGGCGTGCTCGAAGGCGTGCTGGAGCTCGCGTTCGACGCCGGAGGAGAGGCCCGGGATGGTCTTGCCGTCGGTGCCGGGCAGTTCGGGGACGTAGGAGACGATCATGTCGGACTGGTCGATGAGCTTGAAGTCCCGCATGTAGATCTGCCCGTCGATGTCGCCGGCGATGTCGAGCACCTCGCGGACACGCACGCGGAGGGGGTCGCCGGTCTGTGTTTTCGACCCGCCGAAGGTGTGGGGTGTGACGTCGAGCCACTGATCGACGTTGCCGGCCTTGGCGGCGGCGAGGGCGCGGTCGAGCAGGAGTTTCTCGTCGACGTCGCCCGGGTCGAATGTGATGAAATGCTCGGCGAGGGCGGCGCGGAAGGCGTCGATCTCCGCGAGCACCTCGGGCATGTCCATGACATGGCTCATGGGGAAACTCGGGTAGACCTTGCGCATCTCGGGTCGGCAGACGAGGCGGAACATCGTCTGTGACGTGTCGTTGTGCCGGCCCCGGCTGACGATGTAGAACCGGCTACCCGGGATGGCCTGGCTGAGCAGCTCGGTGGCGAGCAGCTCCTCCTCTCGCCAGACCATGCAGTCCTTGAGGGTGGCGTCGATGTCGTGCTCGGCGTGGAGCCTGTGGTGGACCATCTCGATGTTGTCGACGAGGCAGATCATCAGGTCCGGGGCGAGCTTGGAGACCTGGTCGAAGTCGAACGCGCTGAACAGCCCGTGACGCCAGCGGAACGTCGCGTGCGTGTTGACGATGATGTTTTCCGCGTCGCGCGCGTCGGCGATCACGTCCTTGAACGCCGCCCGCCGGAGGCTGTTGAGCCGCGAGAGGGGCAGGTTGAGGATCTGGCCGGGGCGGACGTCCTTCGCCTCGGCGTACATCATGTCGCCGATATTGAAAAGTTCGATGGTTTCGCCCTGCCGGCCGGCGAAATCGACGGCTTTCTGCAAGTAGGGCTTTTTGTCCATCCCGACCTGGCCGGTGACGATCGCGCGCATCGGAGTACCTCCCAAAGAGAGGCATCGTATGGGGGCGGACTCACCCCCGCCGGGATCGCCCCCGGATCGCCCCCGGGTCGGGCTATTCCAGCTCGACCTCGACGGTCCCGCGCATCCGCCCGCGGACGATCTCGATCGTCGTGACGCCGAGGCTGCTCGAGAGCAGGTCTCGCATCTCGTCGACGGTGGCGAAGCGTCGCCCGTCGACGGCGGTGAGGATGTCGCCCACTTCGATCCCGGCATCGTCGGCGGGCCCGCCGGGGGTGATCTGCATCACGAGCAGGCCCGGGATGTGCCGGCGGTACCCGAGCCGGCGGCTGATCTCGCGCGTCATGGGCTGGACGGTCAGGCCCAAACTCTCGATCTCGGCGTACCCCAGCAGCGCCGATCGGCTCGAAAGAACGGCTTTCTTCACGATCCGCTTGCCGTCGCGGAGTATCTGCAGCGCGATCGTCTCGCCGGGCTTGGACAGCGAGATCAGATTGCGGACACGGTTCATCCCCCCGACGACCTCGCGGCCGTTGATTCTCAGCAGGATGTCGCCCTCTTTCAGGCCCGCGCGGTCGGCGGGCCCGTCCTTTTCGATCCCCGTGACCTCGATGCCCTCGTCAGGCCGGAGCCCGAGCGTGCGCCGCTGTTCGGGTGAGAGCTCGGCCATATACACACCGAGATAGCCCCGCTCGACTCGGCCCGTCTGGACCAGCGAATCGACCACCCGGCGGACGACCACCGACGGGATCGCGAAGCCCAGCCCGGCCGACTGCTGCGCCCGGCTGATGATGGCGGCGTTGATCCCGACGATCTCGCCCTTGAGGTTGATCAGCGGGCCGCCCGAGTTCCCGGGGTTGATCGGGGCGTCGGTCTGGATGAACTCCTGGTAGCTCGCCTCGGTGGGGTCGCGCGACAGGCTCCGCTCCTTGGCAGAAACAATCCCGCTCGTGACCGAATAGTCGAACCCGAAGGGGCTGCCCATCGCCAGGACCCACTCGCCGACACGCAGCGCGTCCGAATCGCCGAAGGTCGCGGCGTGGAGATCCGGGGCGTCGATCCGGATGACGGCCAGGTCCGTCTCTTCATCGGCGCCGACGAGCGAGGCCTCGATCTCGCGCCCGTCGTGCAGGCGGACGATGAGCTTGTCGGCGTTGGCGACAACGTGACGGTTCGTCACGATCAGCCCTTTCTCGTCGATGATGACGCCCGAGCCGAGGCCCGTGGGCTGGAGCTGGGGCCTCCCGACGCGGTACTGCCGCCCGAAGAAATCCCGCCGGACACGCTGGATCTGGGCGGCCGTGGTGATGTGGACCACCGAATCCTCGATCGTGTCGGCGGCGTGCTCGAAGGCCCGCGAGAGCGCGTTGGCGTATTCGAGGTCCTCCGCCGGGGTCGAGGCGAGGACGCCGCAAGGCAGCCCCAGCGCGATCAGGCAGGACAGCACCGCAATCAGCCGGGTCGGGGCGACATGGTTCATCGTTTCGCCTTTCTGCGTCGGCGGGGTCGGCCCGCCGGGGAAGGGGTCACAGGCCGTACTCGGCCCACGAGGAGGGGGTCTCCGTCACACGGACCCGCTCGACACGCACGCGCTCGGGGAATCGGTACTCGACGCCGTCCGCGTCGGTGACGGGTCGGCCCGAGGCGAGGATGTCGCGGGCCTTCTCGAAGATGCGCCGGGCGATGACTTCCGTCGTGGGGTCCTCGCCCTCGCAGACGACGAGTCGGCCCGAAGCGCCCGAATCGCGGAGGGCGTCGAGCGAGGGGTCGTCGCTGTTGATCATCAGGGCGTGGTCGAGGCGGTCGATCTCGGCTTCGACGGCCAGCTTCAGGGCCTTGAAATCGCACACCATGTCGTTCTCGTCGAGCGTCTCCCCGCTCAGAACGATCTCAACCCGGCGGGAATGCCCGTGCGGGAACCGGCACCGCCCCGGGTGTTTGCTGAGCATGTGCCCGCCCTCGAACTCGAACGCTTTGCAGACGCGGTAGCGCATGGAGCCGGATGGTAGGGAGCCGGGGGGAGCGATCACGGGCTTGCTATGTCCCGCGGGTGTCCCCGAACAGCTCGATGTGCAGGCGGTGGCCGTACCGCCAGCCGCGGTCGAGGCAGGCCCCGACGATGAACCGCACGCGCTGCTCGGGCGGGGCGGTCACGCCCTCGGGCATCAGGAAGATCTCCTCGGGGCGCCAGCCGTCGAGCCGACCGAGCAGATCGTCGATCTCGTCCAGATCGCCGGGGTCCGAGACGACGAACTTGATCTGCCGGGCGCGTCCCGATCCCGGACTCGCCCGGTCGAGCAGCGACTGAAGGGCCGCGGGATCGATCCGCCTTGCCTCGTGCCGTTCGGCCCATGCCCCGCCGGGGTCGCGGGGGTCGTTCCGCGGGGTCGAGTTGGACATTTTGGGGCTGATGCTCATCAGGTCGAACGGCACATCGCGGTCGACCGTGCCGGCCGTCTCGATCGTGACGTGCATCCCCGCCGACCGGAGCCGGCCGCAGAGCGGCCCGAGCGCGTCGAACAACATCGGCTCGCCCCCGGTGATGACCGCGTGCCGAAGGCCAGAACCCCGCGCCTCGGCGACCAGATCATCCACCGAACGCCTTGTGCCTTCCGGGTTCCATGACGCGTAGGGGGTGTCGCACCACGTGCACCGCAGGTTGCACCCGCTGAACCGGCAGAACCACGAGGGGACCCCGGCGAGGGCGCCCTCGCCCTGGATCGAGGCGAAGGTTTCGGCGATCAGCGGCGAGTCGGACACGGGTCAAGGGTAGAGAGGATTGGATGACGCATACGGATTCCAGAAGATTCTCGTGAGTTCTGGAACAAGAGCCGGGTGTTTTCTCTCCTCCCTCACCCCATATCACGAGCCCCGGGCGCAAGCCCGGGGGTTCTCCCCTCCCTCTCCCCGGGCTTTGCGCGGAGAGGGCCGGGGTGAGGGGCTCCATCAGCTCTTCGAGCGTCAAGCATCATCATGTTTCAGTGCGTGCCACGGCTCTGTGAGCCGTGTCCTGGGCACACTGGTGACACAGCTAATTCACACGGCCACAATGGCCGTGCCACACAGAACAGGGTTTCTCAAACCGCTTTCTTTCTCTACTTTCTCCTTGTTCTGTCGCACACATTGATCGGCGAGGGATGAAGAAGGAGAAGAAGGTGAAGCCCCTCACCCGCCGACGCCGGCGCGTCAGCGACCTCTCCCCGGCGACCGGGGAGAGGTGGGGCTGGCTTCCCGAACCCCACATCCGGAGCCCCGGGCGCGGAAAGATCCGTCGATCAAGAAAAACACCCGGGTTTGTGCCCGGGTCTGGTTGATGCACGCGATTTTTTCTTGGGATCCGTATCATGACCTGTTGCCCGGATTCGCGAGCAGAGCACGTGCGCACAAATCTGGCCATTTGCTCTCTGGCCCTCTGGCTATCTGCACGCCCGGGCTTGCCTCGCGGCGGTCGGGGCCTATGCTCATGGTCCCCCGCTGGGAGGTGGGGTTCGGTGCGCCGTGGTGGCGTGGCCGGAGAAGGAAACCGGACAGGGGCCGTACTCTATGCCGACGATCAATCAGCTGGTCCGCAAGCCTCGCAAATCGCCCGTGGTCAAGTCGAAGGTCCGTGACCTCGACAAGTGCCCGCAGCGTCGGGGCGTGTGTCTGAATGTGAAGACCACGACGCCCAAGAAGCCGAACTCCGCGCTCCGCAAGATCGCCCGTGTTCGGCTCTCCAACGGCAAGGAAGTCACCGCGTACATCGGCGGCGAAGGACACAACCTCCAGGAGCACTCGATCGTCCTCGTCCGCGGGGGCCGCGTCCGCGACCTCCCCGGCGTGCGTTACCACATCGTCCGCGGCTCGCTGGACACGCTCGGTGTCGAAGGCCGCAAGCAGGGCCGGTCGAAGTACGGCGTGAAGAAGGGCAAGTAAAACTGACAGAGCCCGGCGCGTGCGCGACGGGTTTGATGGCAAGTAATCCGCGGGTCATGGCCTGATCGCGCGGGTGAACACAAGGCCGGCGCAGACACCGCCGGCGGATGAGCCGAAGGAGAATCGCATGGCCGGCCGCATCACCAAATCCGAAGAACAGCTCCGCCCCGATCCGGTCTACAACGACCTGATCCTGGCGAAATTCATCAACTGCATCATGTACGACGGGAAGAAAACCCGTGCCCAGCGCGTGATGTACGACGCCCTGAAGAAAATCGACGAACGGCTGGCCAAGTCGGATGCCGAGGACAAGCCGGAAAACGGTTTGGCGGTGTTCCACATGGCGGTCGAGAACGTCAAGCCGTATGTCGAGGTCCGCAGCAAGCGGATCGGCGGTGCGAACTACCAGGTGCCGATCCAGGTGAACCGCAAGCGTCAGCAGTCGCTCGCGTTCCGCTGGTTGATCTCGGCCGCCCGGAGTGAGAAGGGCCGGCCCATGGCCGACAAACTCGCCGACGAGTTGATCGCCGCGGCCAAGGGCGAGGGCAAGGCGATGAGCACCCGCGACCAGACGCACCGCATGGCCGAGGCGAACAAGGCGTTCGCCCACTTCGCGCGGTAAGCCCGATCGCATCCCACGCATCCACGAACCCGCGGGGATCGTTCCGCGGGTTTTTTCGTGGGCGTACAGGCCGCGTTCCGCAAACGCCGGTGTCCACCCGCGATGGATCATCCTTGACGACCTCCCCGGGGCCGAGGCCTCCCGGTTCTGTGTGGGTTTATGTCTCGGGGCGCTCCGGGACGAGAACCCGGGCCGGGAGCGCATATCCTTCCGCATGCCCACCTACGTCTATGCCTATCTCGACAAGGACGGGAACCCGACCGACGAGGTTTTCGAGATCGTCCAGCCGATCACGGCCGACCCGCTGAAAAAGCACAAGGGGCGGCCCGTGCAACGCATCCCGCAGGCCCCCAACATCGCCGGCAAGTGGTCGGACCTCAAGGGCAAGAGCGCCCTGAGCAACAAAAACCTCGAACGCCTCGGCTTCACCAAGTACGAAAAACGGGGCGACGGCTACATGGAACGCACCGCGGGCAAGATGGGGCCCCGGTCGATCAGCGCCGACGAGTAGGCCTGCGCTCGAAACCCGGAAAGCAGAATCCATACGGGTTGCAGGAAAGACTCGCGTGCGTCAACGAGACCCGGGCACAAGCCCGGGTGTTTTTCTTGATCGACGGATCTTTCCGCGCCCGGGGCTCCGGATGTGGGGTTCGGGAAGCCAGCCCCACCTCTCCCCGGTCGCCGGGGAGAGGTCGACGACGCGCCGGCGTCGGCGGGTGAGGGGCTTCACCTTCTTCTCCTTCTTCATGCCTCACCGATCAATGCGTGCGACAGAATAATGGAGAGAGAGGAGAGGAAGGAGCCCCTCACCCCGGCCCTCTCCGCGCAAAGCCCGGGGAGAGGGAGGGGAGAATCCCCGGGCTGACGGGCCTTTTGCATCATGCGGCGATTGGGAGCTTTCTTTTTCGTCGGTGTGCCGCGTCGATGAGGAGTTTTCCGATCACCCAGCGTTCGACGCGGCCCCGCCGGCGGACCCAGTTG
>JALWOY010000056.1 GCA_027083355.1 Phycisphaerales bacterium
GTTTCCGGGCGGGTTTGCGGGCCGAGCGTCGCCGGCGGGCCGGCGGGGTGCGATCCGATCCATCCCCAGATTCAACATCGACGATGGAGTGGACGGTGCCTTCGGCCAGCCGGGTGATGATCCGATCGCCGGGTTCGACATCGCCGGCGGTGCGGAGCACGGCACCGTCTGGGCGCGTGGTGATCGAGTATCCCCGGGCGAGGACGGCGGCGGGGCCGACGGCGTCGAGGACCGCGGCGAGGCGGTCGATCCTGTGGCGAGCGCCCGCAAGGGAACGCGCGACGGCCCCGTCGAGCCGAGCTGCCAGCGCGTCGAGCCGGCCCTCGAGTCGGGCGTGACCGGCGGCGGGGCTGCACCGGTGCAGCGCCGCGGCGAGGCGATCGACGTTCTGCCGTCGGGCGTCGAGCAGGCGCTTCGGGGCCGACGTGAGCCGCTGCGACAACGCCGCGAGCCGCTCGGCGTGGATCCGGTGGATCCGCCCGGGGTCTGCCAGCACGGGTCGGCGGGAGAGTGTGTCGAGATGCCGGCGTTCGGTGTCGAGAAGGACGCGGACGGTGCGGGCGAGACGCGCGTGCATCGCGTCGAGCTGCCGGGCGAGCGCGTCGCGGTCGGGTGTCAGAACCATCGCGGCCTGCGTCGGCGTGGCGGCGCGTCGGTCGGCGACAAGCTCGGCGACGGTGGTATCGCTCTCGTGCCCGATGGCCGCGACGACCGGCAGGCGGCAGTCGTGGATCGCGCGGGCAAGGTCGCGGTCGTTGAAACACCACAGATCCTCGGGCGAGCCCCCGCCGCGGGTGAGCAGCAGCGCGTCGATCCCGAGGCGTTCGCGGTCGGCGTCGAGCCCGCGGATGGTGGCGGCGATCTCCCGGGCGGCGCGTTCGCCCTGCACGGAGATATCGACGAGCAGCAGATCGACCGCGGGGCAGCGGCGGCGGGTGGTGTCGAGCACGTCCCGCAGTGCCGCCGACGAGCCGCTGGTCAGCACGGCGATGCGTCGCGGGAAGGCGGGCAGCGTGGCCTTGTGCGCGGGGTCGAACCAGCCGAGGCGGCGGAGTTCGTCGCAGAGCGCCCGGAACCGGGCGTCGAGGCTGCCGAGCCCGTCGGGGGTCAGCGAATCGACGATGAGCGAGAGCCGACCCTGCGGCTTGTAGTAGTCGAGCCGCCCGCGGGCGATCACGGCGGAGCCGTCGGCGGGCTGTGCTTTGGAGCGTTTGGCGCTGGAGGCGAACATGATCGCGGAGATCACGGCCGACTCGTCCTTGAGGTTGAAATACCAGTGGGTGCGGTGCCGGGCGCCGCTGACTTCTCCGCGGACGGTCACGCGTGCGGGGAAGGCGTCGGCGACCGCGCGTTCGATGCGCGAGGCGAGCGCCGAGACCGTCATCGGCTCGTCGGTCTTCCGCTTCTCGGCGCGCGCGGGGGGCGGTGCGCCCCGCATTTTGTCGGGATCGAACGGGAGACGGCCCATGCGGCGAGCGTAGCAGGCGGCGGCACCGCTCGCCGCCGGGGGGGTCAGGGCCGCCCGTCGGAGCGCCCGGTGTTCCGCATTTCGCTTTGTCCCTCGGTATGGACCTCGGGCGGCTCGCCGGTCGGCGCGTCGGTCTTGTTCGAGCCGATGAGCCGGGGACGGTCGGCGCCGTCGCCGGCGGGCTCTCGTGGGTCGATGGGTGCCCATTCGATGCGGTCGGCACCGAGCAGGGTGCCCGTGGCGAGGGCGAGGTCGATCTGGGCCAGCTGGTAATCCACGACGGCCTGGATATCGCGGAGGCGGGCGTCGGCGAGCCTCGCGTCGGCGTCGAGCACGTCGGTGCTCGTCGATCGCCCGCTGTCGAACTGCGATTCCTCGCTCCGCAGCGTCCGCTCGTTCAACGCGACCGCCTGTCGGGCGGCGAGGATGCGCTGCCAGCCCGAATCGATGTTGTCCACCGCGTCGAGCACCTCCTTGCGGATGGTCTGCCGGCGTGCGTCGCGCGAAGCCAGACGCTGGAGGCGCGTCAGGACCGCCTGCTCGACCGCGGCCCGGCGCTGCTCGTTGCCCAGGGGGAGCTCGGCGTTGAGCCCGAGTTCCCAGTCTTCGAAATTGTTCTCGCTGGCGACGCGGACCGCCTCGTTGAACTCCGCCCCCAGGCCGTTGATGCGGTAGGTCAGCTGCGCGCTGAGCAGCGGCAGGGCCTCGTTTCGCCGGACCGCCTCGGCGGCCTCGTCCTGCGCGATCTGCAGCTCGAGCTCCAGCAGCTCCATCCTGGAATCCATCGCGCGTTCGGCCAGGGCCGGCCCGTCGAGCATGTAATGCAGGGGCTCGGGGTCGGTGACGGTCACGATGTGTTTCTTGCTCGCGACATCGAGCCCCGGCGCGTTGATGAGCCGCTTGAGCTCACGCTCGGCCAGCAACACCGAGTTCTGCGCCACGACGATATCGCGGACGCGGTCGGCCAGGCCCGACTCGGCGCGGGCGACCTCGACCTCCGCGACGGCGCCGGCGCGGAAGCGCCGCTGCGCGCGCTGGAGCTGACGCTCGGCCACCTCGTGCTGCCGGGCGCGGACGTCGAGGGCCTGTCGTGCGGCGTAGAGACGCCAGTACGCGCGGTCGACCGCGGTCAGCTGCTGGATGATCTGGAGCTTGGCGCGCGCCTCGGACCGCTGGCGGTTGTAGTCGGCGATGCGCAGCGCCAGCGAGTTGGCCCGCCGGCCCGCGCCGCGGAGCAGGTTGTGCGACAGGCTGAACTCGAGGTCCGCGGTGTAGGCGGGGTTCAGCAGCGAGAAGCGGTTGTCCGTCTTCGACCGCGACATCGGGGCGCGGATCTCGGCGGTGCCGCCGGTGCGGAGCGGGACGCGGATGCCGGGGCGGAGCGAATAGAACTTCGACTTGTTGCTCTCGGTCGCCAGGGCCACCGCGTCGTCGCGGTCGGCCAGCTGCACGCCCGCGAACAGCAACGCCTCGTACCGCCCCTGCTCCTCGTTGACGCGCTCGGCGTCGATCGTCGGGGCGATGAGCGAGACGGTGAGGTCGAGGTTGTGTTCGAGCGCGGCGGCGCGGGCCTGTTCGAGGGTGAGGTCGACCCGATCGGCGTTCTCGAAATCGGCGCGGATCCGGTCGAGACCGGCGGGGTCGGTGATCGGTTCGGGTGTCTCTGCGGGGAGGTCTTCGAGGTCGAGCGTGTCGATCACGCGGAGCCTCTGGAGGCTGACACGCCGGTCGAAGTCCTGCTCGGACCGGCCGAGCGGCCCGCCCCGGCACCCGGCGAGCACGAGGGCGACGGCGAGAAGAGCGGGGGCGGCGGCGGATCGGTTTCGTGCGTGTTCTGGCGTGGGCATGTGTTTTTCTCGTGGCGTGTTGTTACTCATGCCGGAGCGCGTCGATCGGGTTGAGGCGAGCGGCCTTGATGGCGGGGAGCATGCCGAAAATCACACCGACGGCGGCGGAGAAACCGAGCGAGAGTGTGACGGCCCAGGGGGGCACGGTGGCGCCGTCGAGCCGCATGTTGGGGGCATAATGCAGGGCCGTGACGAGGCCGAAGCCCGCCGCCAGTCCGATGAGTCCGCCGATGAGGCAGAGGATGACGGCCTCGACGAGGAACTGGACAAGGACGACGAGGGGCCGGGCGCCGACGGCCTTGCGGAGGCCGATCTCGCGCGTGCGTTCGCTGACGCTGACGAGCATGATGTTCATGATGCCGATGCCGCCGACGAGCAGGGAGATGCTGACGACGGCGGTGGCGATCATGCCGATGACCCCGGCGACCTGCATGAACTGCTCGATGTGGTTGGCCATGACCTCGATGCCGAAGGTGTCCTCGTCGTCGCCGGAGAGGCCCCGGTGGGTTCGCAGCAGGAACCGGACCTCGGCCCGTGCGTCGGCGGCGATGTCGTCCATCGTGCGGTCCCCGGAGGGCTCGTCGAGCTGGACGACGAAGTAGGTCCATGTGTAGGGGTTCATCATCTTCGACGTCTCGAAGGGGATGTAGAGCTCGCTGCGGGCGGCGTTGCCGCCGAACATGACCGAGGCCTCCTTTGTCTCGAGGACCCCGATGATGAGGAAGCGCCGATTGCCGACGAGCAGGAAATCGCCGGTGGGGTCGCGGTCGAGATTGAGTTCCTCGATAGCGGCCTCGTTGATGAGGCAGACCTGCCGTTTTTCTTCGACGTCGATCTTGCTGAGGGGTCGGCCGTAGATGACGCCGCGGTCCTCGATCTCGTGCCACGCGGGCCAGATGCCGCGGACGCTGACGCCCCGCTTCGTTTTCTTGCCGAAGCTGATCTCTTCCGAAGTCGAGCAGATGGGGGTGAGCGTGGAAATGGACGATGCTTTGTCGAGGATCAACTCCGCCTCGTAAGTGGACATGCGGACGTCTTCCCAGCTGAGGGTCGACCGCTTCGAGTCGGGGACCTGGCCCCAGACCCACATTTTGCGCGCGCCGAATGTCTCGAACTCGCCGAGGACGAAGTTCTTCATCCCGGTCAGCCCCCCCACCACCGCGATGACCGAGCCGGTGCCGATGATGATGCCGAGGGCCGTGAGGATCGACCGGACCTTGTTCGCCCAGACCTGCCCGAGCGCGAGCAGGACGGTCTGGATGAAGATCCGGACGAACCACGCCACGGGCGCGAAGACAAAGCCGAAGAACCTGATCATGCCCGGTCTCCTGTGCCGTCGGCGGGGACGTGCCCGGCCGATGCCGCCCCGCTGGGGCCCGCGGCGTGGCCCCCCGGTGTGCCGACGCCGTTGCGTTCCGTCGCCGGCTCCTGTGCTGCGCCGATCCGCGCCGAAACGGTGCGGAGCCAATCGCGGTGGACCGCGTCCTCGCGCGTGGGATTGTCGGAGATGATCAGGCCGTCGCGGAGGCGGACGATCCGCTCGGCGTGCCCGGCGACGTCCTCTTCGTGCGTGACGACAACGATCGTCTGCCCCTGGTTGTGCAGGTCCTCGAACAGCCCGATGATCTCCTCGGTCGTCTTGCTGTCGAGGTTGCCGGTCGGCTCGTCGGCGAGCAGGATCGACGGCTCGTTGACGAGCGCGCGGGCCACGGCGACGCGCTGCTTCTGCCCGCCGGAGAGCTGGTTCGGGCGGTGGTGCATCCGGTCTTCGAGCCCCACCCGGCGCAGCGCCCGCTTCGCCCGTCGGCCCGCGGTGAACATGTGCTTGCGGCTGTAGAGCATGGGCAGCTTGACGTTCTTGAGCGCGCTGGCCCGGTTGAGCAGCTCGAAGCTCTGGAAGATGAACCCGATCTCCTCGTTGCGCACACGGGCGAGCTGCTGCATGCCCATTTTGTGCGTCGGCTTGCCGTTGAGCATATATCGGCCCGCGGTGGGCTTGTCGAGACAACCCAGGATGTTCATCAGCGTGCTCTTGCCGGAACCGGAGGCGCCCATGATGGCGACGAACTCGCCGGGGTGGATCACGAGATCGACGCCGTCGAGCGCCCGGACGCGTTCGACGCCGATCCGGTAGATCTTCTTCAGGCCCCGGACTTCGATGGCGGGTGTGCCTTCACCGGGCATGCTCAACCATCCTGCCCGGCATCGTCGCCGGAGCCCGCGACGGTCTGATCCCGGCCGCCGTCCTGATCGCCGTCCTCGTCATCGTTCCCGGTGCCCTCGCCGTTCTCGTCGCCCGCCGGGGTATCGCCCTTCTTGTCGGCGTCCTCGTCGCGGATCGCCTGCTTGTGCTTGAGGAAATCGCCCCGGCTCGGGTCGAGCACGCGGTAGGGACCGATGACGATCAGCTCGCCCGGTTCGAGCCCCTCGCGGATCACGGTGTGTGTCAGATCGCTGGGGCCCTTGCGCACGGGCGTGGCGATCGCCTCGCCGTCGATCATGCGGTACACCATGTCGGTGTAGGTCTTTTCCTTCTCGACGAGGTCCATGTCGCGGATCTCGTCGGGCAGCTCCTCGACGCGCACGTTGATCACCGCCTGGCTCGGCACCTTCACCACATCGAAGAACGGCTCGACCTCGATATCCACGCTCGCCGTCAGCCCGCTCAACAACGTTCGCCCCTCGGCCAGTTCGAGGGGGATCTCGACGATGAAATAGCCCGTGCCGGACGACGACACCATCCGCTTGCGGCCGATCTTCTCGACCTTGCCGCGGAACTCCTCGTCGTCGTAAGCGTTGATGTAGACCGTCGCGGGCTGGCCCACCTTCACCGCGGCGATGTTCGTCTCGTCCACCTGCGCCTTGACGAGCATCGACGACAGGTCCGCGATCTCCATCACGATGCTGCCCGGGTTGTTGGTCGTGCCCACGATCACCGTCTCGCCGACCTCGGTGTTCAGCGCGATCACCGTCCCGTCGATCGGGCTCGAGATGACCGTGTTCTCCAGGTCCTTGTTCACCCGCTCGATGTTCGCCTTGGCGATCTCGATCGACGCCTCGATCACCTTTCGGTTCGAGCGTGCCCGCAGGAAGCGTGCCTCGGCCGCGTCGAGCTCCGATTTCGGGGCGTCGCCGGTCTCGACGAGCTGCTGGAGGCGTTCGTATTCGAGCCGGGCGTTGATCAGATCGGCCTCGGCCCCGTCGAGGCGGGCTTCTTCGCTGCGGAGGCTTGCCTTGGCGCTCTCGAGCTGCGCGACGAGGTTCTGCGGGTCGAGCCGGAGGATCACGTCGCCCTTGTGCACCGTGTCGCCCTCGCGGAACGGCACCGCGAGCACCTTGGCCGACACCTGCGAACTGATCTTCACCAGCGTCCGCGGCTCGATGGAGCCCGGGGCGGACACGGTGCGGACCAGATCGCCGACGGCCGCGGGCTCGACCCGGACGGGGGTGGCGTCGGCGCTGTCATCGACCGTCCCGAAGGAAAACGAGACGCCCTCGAGCCCGTCGCCCCGCATCACGAGCCACGCTACCCCCCCGCCGGCACCGGCGAGGATCACCACGAGCACGACGATCCATTTCCACACAATCCACCCCGCTTCTTCGCGTGTTGCACGCCCGTTGGTGCCCGGCCGATCATAGACCGGACCCCGCCCGGCTCCCGCCCGGTCCCGGGCCGACCCCGGGCATCCACCCCTCATTGGGACGACACGGGGCGAGCTTTCGTTCGTGCGAACGCCGAGACCCGTAGATGCTCCGCGGCTCGGTTCCCGGCGAGATACCCGTTTTATTTCGATTTGGGCGCGGGCCGGTCACTCACTTCAGACCGGCCCCGCGCTCACGCTTGGGGCTCTTTTGCGCCGCCTTCTCTCGGGAAGGAGCCCCGAGCGTCAAGGGCCTTTTGCGCCATGCGTGTAAGACTTGCGCTTTCAAAGAGTTGCGTCCATACTAGGTCCTTCACCCATGAAGGAGACCTGGTATGGAACGCGAACTCTTTGCTCTGTTGCTTTCGACGCTT
>JALWOY010000057.1 GCA_027083355.1 Phycisphaerales bacterium
CGACGATGGGCAGCCTGAGCAGCCGGACCGAGCGGACCCTCGTCGCGGAAGCAACGATCAAGGTGCTGGCCTACGCGGTCCGCCGCGACGAAGTCGCTGTCTGATATATGGTGTCTACAAAGCACCAAGATGGCCGTGCCACGCGGAAAGACACTTGGCAACGCGCCCGGCGGCTCCATTTGAGCGGCGCAGGATCGTTTTCCCGAGACACCTGTTGTTCGTGAGAAGACCGCTCCCTTCCGGTCGCGGCTCCTTGTAGGGGATGTGCAACACTCACCGAAACCATGCCCGGGTGCGGGTGCTCCCTCTCCCCGCGTGCGGGGAGAGGGCCGGGGTGAGGGGCTCTATCAGCTCTTCGAGCGTCATGCATCATCATGTTTCGGTGCGTGCCACGGCTCTGTGAGCCGTGTCTTGGGACACACTTGCGACACTCAACCATTTCACACGGCCAAAATGGCCGTGGCACGCGGAACAGGATTTTGCAAACCGCTCTATTTCTTCACTTCCTCCTTGTTCTGTCGTGCGCATTGATCGGCGAGGGATGAATAAGTGGAAGAAGATGAAGCCCCTCACCCGCCGACGCTTCGCGTCGTCGACCTCTCCCCGGCGACCGGGGAGAGGTGGGGCTGGCATCCCGAACCGCACGCCACGAGCCTTGGGCACGGAACTATCCGTCGATCAAGAAAAACACCCCGGGCTTGCGCCCGGGGCTCGTTGATGCACACGGGTTTCTCTTGAGAGCCGGATCACGCACCGGGGAGGTTCGCGGCGACTTGTTCGAGGAGCCGTTTGGCGCCGAGTTCGTAGGAGAAGCGGGGTCGGACCCAGTCGTGCTGTTCGAGGCGGATCTGTTCGTAGCGGTCGGGGTCGTCGCGCAGTGTGCGCACGAGGCGGGCCAGTGTGTCGCGGTCGCGGAAGGACGTTTCGTCGTAGCGCGGTGGCAGATGATTGAGGTAGCCGATGCCCTGTCTTTCGCGCTGGCGGGCGAGGGCGAGTTGATCGCCCGGGCCGTCCCAGGCGTGCAGGCCCACCTGCGCGTCGTGGACGCGGCGGAATGCGTCGGCCCGCTCGCCGAGGTGTTCGAGGGCGGCGTCGAGCGTGTCGACCTCGGGCGGGATCTCGGCGAGCCAGCGGTTGAAGGCCTGCTGCTGATCGTCGCGGGCGCGGCGTCGGATGAGCGGGAGCCCGCCCCAGACCCAGGTGTCCAGGGCGCGCTGGTGCTGCGTGGGGAAGTACGGCTCGAGGACGAGGCAGAACAGCGCCCGGCTCGTCTCGGCGGGGAGGTCGGCGTAGTTGAGCGGGCCGGCGGCGTAGGGGGCGAACTCGGGGTTGTCTTGCCAGCCTTTGCCGTGGATGCGGAGGGTGAGACCGAGCTGTCCGGCGACGTCGGCGGCCCAGCGGAGGCCCTGCTGGCGGTACAGGGCGTTGTTGACGGTGGTGCCGAGGGTGTCGCCGACGGCGCGGAGGGTGTCGAGGTTCGGTGTCCGGAGGCCGCGGGCCGAGCAGGTCTGTTCGAGGAAGGCGTCGAGGTCGAGCGAGTCTTCGATGATGCCGCCGTTTTCATAGTGTTCGATCAGGGCGAGGGCGCACGCGCGGATGAAGTCCTGCCCTTGTGTGTTCTTCGCGTCTACGGTGGCGACGGCGAGCTCGACCGCGCGCTCGGGTGTGGCGGAGTGATTCGAGACGTAGAGCAGATCGGCACCCCCCCCGGTGTGGACGGCCGGGGCGGGGGGGGTGCGCGTCAGGCGGGGGATCTCGATG
>JALWOY010000058.1 GCA_027083355.1 Phycisphaerales bacterium
CGATATTCGGATTATGCGGGTCAATGGTCGCGCAAAAGATGGGAGGACCGATTCGTCCCGGCTCGACAGGCATCCCCGTGTGGACGGGATACCATGTTTTGCCGCCGTCTACGCTTTTATGCAGCCCAGAATTGACATCGGTGGCGAACATGATATCGGGATTATCGGGACGCATACGGATGTCGTAGCCGACGCCGCCGGGCGGGCCTCCGAGTCGCACCCAGACGCCGGGCGGCGCGGCGGTCGCGTCCGCGGCGGGCGACGCGGTAGAGGGCGCGCCGCACGCGCTCAAAAGAAACGCGATGACCAGCAGAAAAATAAAGCGTTGGGGACGAGTCTTTTTCATTTGTCTTCTCCTTTGGTGGACAGTTGTCTAACTATCGGCGCGTCCTCATGGTTCATACGCGCCGATAGCGGGCGGGGTGGCGCGAGGCTTGCCGTCAAGGTCTTCGGCGGGCGCGCCTTCGCTGCTCCCGGCGGCGATTGCCGGACTTTGGGGAAGCAGGCGGTAGTCGCCGTCTTCGCCCCAAGCCGGCTGCACGAAAAGCGGGTCGCCGTAGCGGTTGCCGTCGCCGAGGTTGGCAATGCCGGCTGCGTCATATTGCCGCTCGCCGTGTTCCAGAACGAGATTGCTTTGGGGAAAGTAAAACAAATTGTGGTCGGCATTCAATTGGACGGCGGGCGCAAGGTAAATATGCGCCTCGGGTCCACGGCTGCTAAAGATGACATTCCGCAAACTGAGTTCAATTGCTACATCGGGGTGGTCGTATTGCACATACATCAGGTAGTTGCCGCCCAGCGCGTCGTCTATGGTGACGTTGATGAGCACAAAAGACGCGCCCGGGCTGCCTTCGTAATCAATCACGACCGCCGCCCAGGGTGTGCGCGCCTCGCTGCCGTCGCCGCGCCCGTAAATCAGGGTGTTTTCCACGCGGCTGCCCGCCCCCCAGAGTTTGACGCCGTCGCAAGAATTGTTGGCGACGACCGCGCGGCGGATGAGCGTGTTGGCGGCTTTGGAATCCAGCCCGTCGCCGTAGTTGTGTTCGGCGATGGTATCTTCGATGACGACAGCTCCCGCCGAGGCTTCGATGCCGAACCCGTCGGGGCGGTCGTAGGGACGGTCTGCGCCGTCGCCGCCCTGATAGTAATGTCCACTCCAGGAAAGCGAACAGCCGCGCACGGTGACGTTTTGCCAGCCGCCGCGTTCTCCCGCCGGTCCGCCGAGCGCGCCAAACCCGGCGTATTCAATGCGGCTGTTTTCGATGAGCAGGTCGCTGACATCCTGCGCGTTGATGCCGAATTCGTCCACATGATGAATATAGAGGTCTTTCAGCACAATGTGGGCGGCAGGCGCGCCCAGGATTTCGATTCCATCGCGGAACCAAGCCGCTTCGCCCTGCGCCCGGTCATCGTGCGTGATTTCCAGATTTTCGATGCGGACGTATTGCGCGCCGCCGAGGGCAATGGCGGTCATCAGATTATTCCGCCCGGCGAGGATGGGACGATCTCCCGCCTCGCCGCGAATCGTCACCCAGGCGTCCGCGCTGCCGGATGTCGGCGTGAGGATGTCGGCGTCGTATTCGCTCAGGATGTAGCGTCCGCCCAGAAGGATGAGCGTATCGCCCGGGGCGAGTTGGCGCGAGGCGTAACCGGGGGATGCCCAGGGATGCTCGCGCGTCCCTGCCGCGGCATCATCGCCCTGCGGCGAGACGTAGTAGGTGCGACCGCTGCCCGTCGGGACAGCGGTCGCCACCG
>JALWOY010000059.1 GCA_027083355.1 Phycisphaerales bacterium
TGAAACATCAGAGACTGCTCCCGCCAAGGCATGACTGGCCTCCTTCCAATGAAGCCAAACATGCTACTTACCAACCGTCACCCATCTGTACGAACGGGTGTTACCTATGTCCCAAGTCTGAACACCCGCTCGCGGGGAGAGGGCCGGGGTGAGGGGCTCCCTTCTCTCCTCTCTCTTTTCCGCTCGTATTCTCTACACCATGAAGTTCAATCCGGAGAATCATGCAAGAAGTAAACCCGCTCGCGATCGAGCACGTTCACTCCGGGCCTCGATGACGCCGCCTGAACGGAAACTCTGGTCACGACTGCGCGGCCGACGATTCGCCGGATTCAAATTCCGGCGTCAACACCCGATCGGCCCATACACGGCGGATTTCTTCTACGCCGAGGCCGGATTGGTCGTCGAACTCGACGGCCAACGGCATGACCGAGCCCGTGATGCGAAACGGGATGCGTACATGGCCTCGCTCAAACTGGAGGTCTTCCGTGTCAGCGTCACCGAGTTCGAAAAGAACACGGACGGCGTGCTGGAATCACTGCTCCGAAAAACCCGCCGACTGGTGAACGAAAAGAACGAGAATGAAGAACAGAAATAGCCGCACACCCGGTGACCGGGGAGAGGTGGGATCGGCCTCCCTCTCCCCGCTCGCGGGGAGAGGGCCGAGGTGAGGGGTCTCCTTTCTCTCCTCTTTCTCCTTGCTCTGCCGCACGCGTCGATCGACGAGGCATGGAGAAAGGAGAAGAAGTTGAAGCCCCTCACCCGGCGATCGGGGAGAGGTGGGAACGTGAACGTTCGGCTTCTACAGCCCCAGCGGGCGGTCGTGGGGCGGGCCGTCGTCGCCGGCGGCGAAGGGGGTGTTTTCGCCCTCGGGCTGGTTGGCCGGGTCGATCTTGCGGAGATAGTCCCAGGTGTACAGGCCCGCGTCGTGCCCGTCGGAGAACGCGATCTTGATCGCGTAGTTGCCCACCAGCTCGGCCCCCAGGGCCGTGATCTCGCCCGCGGCGGGGGCGGCCGGCAGGATCGTCAGCGGGTCGCGGCGCATCTGCTTGCGGAGCTCGCGCTGGTCGGCCGCGGGGGACATCCGACGCAGGTAGGCGATGGAGTAGTACGATCCGGTGCCGTCGGGCCACTGGATCGTCAGCCCGCGGTCCTTCTTGAGGTCGATGTGCACGGGTGGCTGGGTCACGGCGGATCGTAGGAGACGGCGATGCAGCATTACGGGGATCTGCTGACGGACGCGATCGACAAGGCGGGCACGCCCGCGTGCGTCGGCATCGACCCCGTGCTCGAACGCATCCCCGCGGACGTGGAAGGCGAGGGGGTCGGCCGGGTGCGCACGTTCTGCCTCGGCGCGCTCGACGCGGTCGCGGGGGTCGTCCCCGCCGTCAAGCCGCAATCGGCGTGTTTCGAGCGGTTCGGCTCACCGGGCGTGGCGGTGCTCGAGGACGTGATCGGCCGCGCACGCGATCTGGGCTTCGTCGTCGTGCTCGACGTCAAGCGGGGCGACATCGGCACCACGGCGGCGCACTACGCGGCGTCGGTGGTGTCGATGGGGGCGCACGCGGTGACGGTCAACGGGTATATGGGCCCCAGCGCGGTGACGCCGTTCGTCGAGGCCGGGCTGGGGGTGTATGTGCTCGTGCGCACGAGCAACGCGGATTCGGGGTATCTCCAGTCGTGCCGGCTGGCATCGGGCCAGACCGCGGCCGAGCGGATGGCGGAGATGGTGGCGGAGCTGGGGCGTGAT
>JALWOY010000060.1 GCA_027083355.1 Phycisphaerales bacterium
CAATCCACCGGTGGTTTTCTAGCCCGAATTATTCATCGCGATCAAACGAAAGCAGCCTCTGCGGCGTCTTAAGTGTGTGTGCACTTCACTTTGGGACGCCGCAGGAGGCTGCTGATGAATATACACACTGTGTGGTCGGAGTGTTTGGAGTTTCTGCCGCAAAAGCGAGTTGTCGTCGAGAATTCGGCCGGGCGATTGTCGAGCGATGCGGGGCTCCTGGTCGTTCGGGAGTTTGACGAACGGATCGGGATGACCGCGGCGTTCGCGACCGTGCTCGACGACCCGAGGCGGGAACCAGCCCACGCCATGTTGGCGATGGTTCGGCAGCGTGTCTACGGCATCCTCGCCGGTTACGAAGATCAGAACGATCACGACACGTTGCGGCATGACCCGGTGTTTCAACTCGTCTGCGATCGACTCCCCGAAGACGGAGCCGAACTCGCCTCGCAGCCGACGCTCTCGCGGTTCGAAAACGCGATCAGCGTCAAGGCCTTGTTGCGATTGCGGACATTGCTGGTCGAGCAGTTCATCGATTCGTTCGATGAGCAGCCGGGGCGATTGACGTTCGACATCGATGGCTTCGACGACCCGGCCCATGGCGAGCAACAGCTGACGTTGTTCCATGGCTACTACAAACAGAAGCAGTACTTTCCGCTGATCATCACCAACGCCGAGACCGACCTGACAGTGATGGTCGCCTTACGGCACGGCACGGCTCACGCCGCGCTGGGAGCCAACGACGACCTGGAGTTTCTGGTCACCCGCCTGCGCGAGAAGTGGCCCGATGTGGACATCGAAGTTCGCGCGGACAGCGGCTTCGGAGTTCCCTCGATGTACGAAGTCTGCGAGCGACTGGGCGTGTGGTACACGTTCGGAATCGGCATGAATTCCCGGCTCAAACGCGAGAGTGACGACTTGCTGAGTCAGGCCGTGGCGCAGTACGAACAGACCAGCAGCAAGCAGCGACTGTTCACCGCGCTGGAGTATCAGGCTGGCACGTGGGACCGCTCGCGAAACGTGGTGATCAAAGCCGAGGCGCATGTGGCGGGCACCAATCGCCGGGCCGTCGTCACCAATCGACCCGGCGCACTGATCGTCCCGCAAGGCGTCTACGACGATTATGTGCAGCGCGGCGAGAGTGAGAACCGGAACAAAGAACTCAAGATCGACCTGTGCGGCGGTCGGCTGAGCGATCATCGGTTCATGGCCAACTTGTTCCGATTGTGTCTGCACACACTCGCCCTCAACCTGCTGGTTCGCCTGCGAAGCGAACTGCCTGATCCGCCCGACCCGGAGGAAGAACCAACCGCCTCTCGTCCCCGACCCGCCCCCCTGCCGGACGCCGAGCCTCCCGGCTTACCGAGCGGTGCCGAACTGCGCCGTGCCCAACCCGCGACCTGGCGGCTGCGACTGGTCAAAGTGGCCGCCGATGTGATCGTCAGCTCGCGTCGGGTGCTGGTCCGCCTGAGTTCCGCCTGGCCCAGCCTGCCCACCTGGCGGCTCGTCCTGCAAACGGTGCAGCGCTGTTGAGCTCTCCCTCGCCGATGTCGCCACGAACCCGTCCGCCAATTAGATCAACCTGGGGAGGGGGACCCTCCGCGCCGATCTACAAAAATCCCTTCAAATCCAATCACCAATCAACGCGATGAATAATCCGGGCTAAACCTTGGGCCCGCATGGCGAACGTATTGCCGCGCGGGCGAACGATTTCATAGTCCGATCCGATCC
>JALWOY010000061.1 GCA_027083355.1 Phycisphaerales bacterium
CGCGGGGGGCGTGGCGCGGGGGAGGGCGAGGAGTGGGGGGGTGGGGCGAGTGGCGAGGGTGTCGTGCGGGTGGGGCGTGATCTGGTGGTTCTGCTGATCCCGGCGTTGACGCTGATGTGGCCGCAGGTGCTGCTGGCGGGGTGGTCGATCGAAACGGTGTCGGCGGTGTCGGCGTTGCTGGTCGGTTGGTCGCTGGTGTCGGCGTCGGCGGTCTGCTGGTGGCGGGGTTGTGGGGGAGAGAGACGGGCCGCGGGGGTCGCGGTGACGGCGATGCTGGTCTTGCTGGTGGTGGGGCTGCCGCTGTTGCTGTGGCGTGCGGGCGTGCTGGAGCTCGGGCCGGCGGGGCACGGGGTGACACCGGGGTGGATGTGGACCCCTGTGACGTCGGTGCAGGAGGTGCTGCGGGACCGGAGCTGGAGCGGGCGACCGGCCCGGGTTGCCCGGGAACACTGGATCTGGATCATCCGGCTGCTGGTGGGGGCGTCCGGGTTGTTGTGGCTGACGGTGTGGTTCTGCGGTCGGGGTGGTGCTAGGCTCCCCGATCGGCGGACAGACTTGGAGTAGTCGACATGGATTTCATCACCCCCGACGAGAAGAAACAACTCGAAGAGCGGCTCAACGCTTTGCTGGCCAACCGGCCCAAGATCTCGCAGCGGATCGCCGAGGCCCGCGCCCTCGGGGATCTGAAGGAGAACGCCGAGTATCACTCCGCCCGCGAGCAGCAGGGCATGGAGGAGGCCGAGATCCGGCGGATCGAGCAGCGGCTTTCCAATGCGCAGGTGATCGAGAAGGGCAGCGGGGCCGAGGGGGTGGTGTTCATCGGGTCGATGGTCCGGCTCCGCGACCAACGCACGGGAGACGAAGACGTCTACCGGCTCGTGGGTGAATCGAGCGGCGAGATGAACGATGATTACATCGAGGTGACGACCAACAGCCCCATGGGCGAAGCCCTGATGAAGGCCCGCGTGGGTGAGGTGATCAACGTCAAGGCGCCGAGGGGGATCAAGACCTTCGAGATCATCGAGTTGCTTTGATCTCGACGATCCGCCGATCCGGTCGCCGTTGCGGCGAATAGGCCGGGCTGCTCTCGGCGGCACGCCCGGGGTCGAGCGGGCCGCATCGGCCGAACGGGCATACCGTGAAATCCGGCGCTTGCCGATCCGCGGTGCGGCGTCCCCGGTTGCGGTGTTGATCGGTCGTGGTTTTCGATGTCGCACGCATGGCAAGCCTCCTGCCTGCTCGTGTGCTGTGTGGTCTACGAAGACTACTTGAAAAACCGTCTCTATCAAGAACTATTTCGCGAGCAGCCGGGAAGTTCGTGGGGAAAACCCGAAACGAACAGAGAGTGTGGATTCCAGATAACTCAGGGATCACCCGGAATCCAGATCCGTGCCCACAATGGGGGATCAATGCCCGCCGGTACTGCCGAAGCCGCCTTCGCCGCGGGCGGTTTTGTCGAGTTCGTTTGTCTCGATGACTTCCGTGCGGGCAACGGGGGCGATGACAAGCTGGGCGACGCGCATGGCGTGGCGGATCTCAAACGGTTCCCCGCCGAGATTGATCAGTGCAACGAACAACTCGCCGCGGTAGTCGGCGTCGATGGTGCCGGGGGCGTTGGGGACGGTCAGGCCGTGCTTCGTCGAGAGGCCGGAGCGGGGCCGGACCTGACCCTCGTAGCCGGGTGGGATGGCCAGGGCGATGCCGGTGGGGATCTTCACGATTCGGCCCGGGTGGACGAGGAGCGATTCTGTTTCAATTTCTCCGCGGGGGAGGCAGGCGGCCAGATCAAGGCCGGCGGCGAGTTCACTGTGGTAGGTTGGGATGGTGGCGCGAGCGTCGAGTCGCTTGATGCGAAGGGGGACGGCTCGGTCGGTCTCGGTGGTTGTGTGCTGCACTCCGGCTCCTTTGCTTTGCCGAGCCGGAGGGTATGTCAGTGACCGGGAGAGGGGGTCCCCCCGCCGTACTCGGCGTCGATCTCGGCCAGGAGTGAGAGGTCGTCGTCGTTGAGGTCGCGTCGGAGCTCGTCGAGCACGCGGTTGAACGAGTCGATGAGGCGTCGTGTGCTCTCGATGGCCTTGTCCATGGCGGATCGGCCCGTGATATCCCGGAGGAAGTCGGGGGGGCGATAATCGCCGCTGCTGCTTTCGGTGTGGGCCTTGGCGTCCATCAGGGCGCGGAGCAGTGCCCTTGCTTCGTCTCTGCGGGCTCTCGTTTCGCTGAAGACCTGGTGTGCTCTCGTCGCGGTCATCGTTGCCTCCGGGGCCTACATCGGGCGACGGTCGAAGCATTTGGAGCATTGCATCGAACGATGATTGAAGGCCGATGGAACGAACGGATCCAGCGGTCACAGACGGACCGGTTGTCGTCCTGAAACTGCCCCCGGACCGTCTGCGGGTACGTTATCACGTCGGGAGATCGTGTGCGGGCGTTTGCCCGGAATAAAATACGAACGTCCAGGCCGCGCAGCCCCGGGCCGGGTGTGCTTCAATACAACGATGATCCACAGCATTACAGGACGCGTCATCGAAGCGAACGGACAGACCGTCGTTGTTCGCCCGGGCGGAGGACCGAGCGGTGAGGGGGCATTCCCCGTCGAACTCGAGATCATGATCCCCGCGTATTGGGTGGAACAGGCGGTCGAGTCGGTCGGGCGCGTGGTTCGGCTGCACACAAAGCTGCACCTCGAATCCCAGAATCAGGGGGCATCGTTCACACCCCGGCTGATCGGGTTCCCGACGGCCGACGACCGGGCGTTCTTTGACCTGTTCATCTCGGTGAAAGGGCTGGGCAGCCGCCGGGCGCTGCGGGCGATGACGATCGAGCCGGCGATGATCGCCGCGGCGATCTCGGCGCGGGACGCCCGGGCGCTGCAGAAACTGCCGGAGATCGGCAAGCGTCTGGCCGAGACGGTGATCGCGGCGTTGCACGGGAAGCTGGGCGCGTTCGCGGCGGAGTTGCCCGAGGGCGTCGGGACGATCGAGCCGAGGCCCGCGGGCGGGGCGGCGGATGAAGCGGTGGCGGCGTTGATCGCGCTGGGGCAGACGCGGGCGGAGGCGGAGCGGGCGGTCTCGCGTGCGTTGCGGGGTGTCGACGCGGCGGGTCTGAGCGCCGACGAGATCGTGACGCGGGCGTTCGCGGGGGGGTGAGGGTTTCGCGCCGTGGTGTTGTTTCCTCGCGGGCGGGTGTTTTGATCAAGTTGCCCGGAGAATCCCCGGGCTTGCGCCCGGGGCTCGTTTGCGTCGAGCATTTGTTGACACTAAGAGGCCTGTGCGGGAGCGAGGGCTTGGATCAACCATTGCGCCGGTTCAACACGGGATCTTCGGGTTCCGTGGTGCGTCGGTCATACACTGATCCATGCGGTATGCGATGATCATGGCGGGCGGTTCGGGGACGCGGTTGTGGCCCATGAGCCGGGCGGGCGAGCCGAAACAGTTGATCCGGTTCATGCGGCGTCCCGGTGGGGGCGAGCCGGTGAGTCTGCTCGAACTGGCGGCGGAGCGGCTGGGCGATCTGGTGCCGGCTGATCGGCAATATATCTGCACGGGCGAGGGGTACCGCGAGATCATCCGCGAGCGGCTGCCGGGTTTTACGGATGAGCGGATTCTGGGCGAGCCGGTGCCGCGGGACACGGTCAACGCGGTGGGATTCGCGGCGGCGGTGTTCGGCAAGGCGGACCCGGACGCGGTGTTCGCGGTGCTGACGGCGGATCACCTGATCCGCCCGCAGGAGACGTTCACCCGGGCGGTGGACGTGGGGTTCTCGCTCGTCGAGAAGGACCCGACGCAGTTGGTGTCGTTCGGGATCAAGCCGACGTATCCGGCGACGGGGTTCGGCTATATCGAGGACGGGGGCGAGATCGCGGGCACGGACGGGCTGGGGTTCAGGGTTGCACGGTTCGTGGAGAAACCGCCGCTGGACAAGGCACGCGAGTATCTCGCGTCGGGCACGTTCAGCTGGAACGCGGGGATGTTCGTGTTCCACGCCGGGACGTTCATGGAGATGCTCGCGCGGCACAAGCCGGAGAGTTTCGAGGGGTTGATGAAGATCCGCGACGCGTGGGAGACGGAGCACCAGCGGCGGGTGCTCGAAGAGGTGTACCCGACGCTGCCGAAGGTGAGCGTGGATTACGCGGTGATGGAGCCGGCGGCGGGCGACCCGGCGGTGAGCTTGGCGGGCGTGCGGATGGATGTCGAGTGGCTTGATGTGGGGTCGTGGCCGAGTTACGGGGAGACGATCGAGCCCGACGCGGCGGGCAACCGCGTGGTCGGGGGCGGGTCGGCGTTGCACGATTCGCGGGGCAACCTGATCGTGTCTTCGAGCGACAGCCACACGGTCGCGTTGCTGGGCTGCGAGGATCTGATCGTGGTGCACACGCCGGCGGCGACGCTGGTGATGCCGCGGGACCGGGCGCAGGATCTGAAGAAACTGCACGCGGAACTGCCGGACGATCTGAAGTGAGCGTCGGCGTGGGGCGGCTGATCGGGATCGATCTGGGGGACAAGCGCACGGGGCTGGCCCTGGGTGACACGGTCACGGGGATCGCCACGCCGACGGGCGTGCTCGAAGTGTCGATCGACGAGCGTGGCGGCGGGGCATTGCTCGACGCGATCGCGTCGGCCGTCGAGGATCTGGTGGGCAACGGGCCGGCGGAGCTGGTCGTCGGGCTGCCGCTGAATATGGACGGGACCGAGGGGCCGCGGGCGAAACTGGTGCGCGCGTTCGCGGGGCGGATCGGTGCGAGGACTGGGCGCGCGGTGCATCTGTGCGACGAGCGGCGGTCGAGCATGGACGCCGACGAGCGGATGGCGCGGTCGGGGCTGACGCACAAGCAGAAGAAGGCCCGGCGTGACGCGATCGCGGCGGCGGCGATCCTCCGGCGGTATCTCGACGGGCTGACCGATTCCGACAGCGATGGGGCGTCGTGCTGATCGGGGGTCGGCGTGCCTTGTGTCGATTCCGTGGTGCGGGTGTTGCTGTGCCGATGGACGGTTGGTTGGGTTTCGGCCCCGCGCTGACGCTTGGGGCTCTTGTCTCTCCTCGCTCTTTCACACGCATCGATAGGCGAGGAATGAAGGAGGAGAAGAAGTTGAAGCCCCTCACCCGACGACGCTGCGCGTCGTCGACCTCTCCCCGGCGTCCGGGGAGAGGTGGGACTCGCATCCCGCATTACACACCACGAATCACGGGTGCAGAAATATCCGCCGATCAAGAACAACACCCGGTCTTGCGTCCGGGGCTGGTTGATGCCCATGAATTGACTTGGAATCCGACTGAGAGCGTTCACCACCCCGTGAACTGCTTGGCCGGCACTTCGCCGGTGCAGTTCAACCAGTCGGCGACTTTCGAGATCATCGGGTTGTCGATCTCCAGGGTGGCGTGCCAGTCAAAGACCGCTTCGCCCCCTTCGTCGGTGAGGACGTGTGTGGCCGTGTGATGCACGCCGATGTGCGGGCTGGCCCTGTCGATCGTGGTCGCGCGGCGGATGCCCCGGAGCGGATCCTTCTCCGACTTGATCGCCCGGTTGATCGCGGCGGCGGTCGCGTCGGCGATGCCGGTGCAGACCTTGGCCGCGACGTCCGGTTCGGTCGGGTCCTCCCCGGTGAAGACGTAGAACCAGTTCCGCACCGATCCGGTCCAGCCCAGCGACGAGGGCATGACATCGCCCAGCCAGCTCGAGATCCTCGAAACCGACTCCGGGTCTTTGGAGACCACCTCGATCACCGCGTCGGCGGTCGCCCTGCTGAAGCCCGGCTTTTTCTGCGTATTCGTCTCGTTGGTCATTTTCGGCTTCCTCTCCCGACGAAGAGCATACCAGAGCAAGCGCACCGGATCGGTGTTCACGCGGCGCGGATCAGGGTTCCGGTTGGTCTGTTGCGGTCGGTCGGGTGATCGAGGCGGCGATCAGTTCGAGCCGGGCGAAGCAGCGTTCCGTGTGCGCCCGGAACAACGCGTGCGGGAAGAGCGTGACGAGGGCGACGATCAGCCCGAACGCGGTGGTGAAGAGGGCCTCGGCGATCCCGCCGGCGATCGAGGCGGGGTCGGTGACGATCTGGTCGGCGCTGAGCAGGTGGAACGAGCGGATGATGCCCGTGACGGTGCCGAGGATGCCGAGCATCGGGGCGGCGGTGATGATGGTCGCCTGCGTCGTCGCCCATCGTTCGATCATCGGGCGGAGCGCCTCGGCCTGCTGGAGGGCGAACGATTCATCGACGTGTCCGTTGCCGGACCTTGCTTCGTCGAGCAAAGCCGCCGCGAATCGGCCGTAGACGCGTCGATCTCGGTTTGCCGCGGCCGCCGCGGCGGAGAGATCGCCCCGTCGCATCTCGCGGGTGATGCGTTCGATGGTTCTCGGGGTCGAGGCGCCGTGGTTGCGAATCCAGAACAGGGCCCGTTCGAAGGTGAGCGCGACAGAGGCGACGCTGAGCACCGCGAGCGGGTACATCACCCATCCGCCCGCCTTGAACAGCGAGATCATCGCATCGAACGACATGGGGGCATCGTAGCGGCGGACCGATCCGGGGCACGGGCGGACATACACTCGCCCGATGGACGACCCGGCATTCATGGCGCCACGCCGACATATCGACGGATGGCTCGAAGCGTTCGTCGATCGGCATGTCTCGCCCGCGCCGCTGCGCGAGGCCGTGCGGTATGCGCTGCTCGGCGGGGGAAAGCGGCTGCGCCCGCTGCTGGCGTGGCACTGCGGTGTGGCGGCGGCCGGCGACCCGGACGCGGGCGCGGCGACGCTCCCGGCGGGTGCCGCTGTCGAGCTGGTCCATGCCTTCAGCCTCGTCCACGACGATCTGCCCGCGATGGACAACGACGATCTGCGGCGGGGTCGCCCCACGCTGCATGTGCACGCGGGCGAGACGATGGCCATCCTCGCCGGGGACGCGATGCTCGCGCTCGCTTTCTCGGCGGTCTCCTGCCCGATCGACGGCGGCGAGTCGTTCCCCCCTGCGGTCTGCTGCCGGCTCGTGGATGAGTTGACCCGGGGCACGTCGGGGATGATCGCGGGGCAGGTCTACGACACGGTGGGGGGGTTCGAGCCCGGCGAGTCCGACGCCGACCGTGTCGACCGGATTCATGAACTGAAAACCGGGGCGTTGCTGCGGGC
>JALWOY010000062.1 GCA_027083355.1 Phycisphaerales bacterium
GGCCGTCAGCGTGCCCTCGACCTCCTGGTCGACACGGTCACCCATCGACGCCACGCGCTCGTGCTTGGGGAGCCAGGAGCGGGCAAGACGACCGTCCTGCGTGCGCTGAAGTCCAAGCTCTCACCGGCTCATTTCCGTCTGCACTACACCGCCCACGTCACCCTCGGCCGACGCGACTTCTACCGGCAGCTCTGCTTCGCCATCGGTATCGAGCCCAAGACCACGCCCGCCGCGATGTTCGAGGGCATCCAACGGATGTGCACGCAGAACACCCAGGATCACCGGGTCCATTCGGTATTCGTGCTCGACGAAGCGCAGCTGATGCCCGACGTCACGCTCGGCCATCTGCATGTGCTCACGAACTTCGCCTGGGACAGTCAGCCGCTGCTCTCCTTCGTCTTCGTCGGGCTCGTCGAGCTCCACGACCGCCTGCGCATGTCGATGCACCGGTCCCTGCTCACCCGGATCCACACGAAGGTCGAGATCACGCCCGGCGACCCCTCGATGACGAAGTCCTACATCCAGAAGCGTCTCTGCGATGCGGGTGCCCGCGACGAGCTGTTCACCGCCGACGCCTTGGGCGTGATCCACGAAGAGACGGGTGGACTCCTGCGAACGGTCGACGTGCTCGCCGGCGCGGCGCTGCGACTGGCCGCCCGCGACGACCTGCCTCGTGTGGACCGCGAAGTGGTTCGCCGTGCCCTGCACCACACGCCCCTGATCTGATCCCCCCCTCTCTCCGGCCGACCTCGTGGATGCGGGGTCGGCCTTCCTGTGCCTGGAGTTCCCAATGAGCCACGAGCCCTTTCCCGTCGTGCGCGTCGCGCACGCCGCCCCCGACCAACCCGAGCCGCCTTGGCTGATCCGATCCCTCTGGGGAGCCGAAGCCGTCGGCTTCATCGGCGGTACCCCGAAGAGCTGCAAGACGTGGCTCGCGCTGGAGATGGCGGTCGCTGTCGCCTCGGGCAGGCCCTGCCTCGGTCGGTTTCCTGTGGTCCAGCGCGGACCCGTGCTGCTGTACGCTGCGGAGGATTCGGCCTCCGCTATCCGGCGTCGGGTGGTGGGCATCACCCGCGCACGGAAGCTCGACATCGAGCGCCTGGCGGTCGGGTTGATCACCGAGCCGTCGATCGCGCTGGATCGGCTGGAGGATCAAACCCGCCTTCTCCGCACGGTACGCAAGACGCGGCCGAAGCTCCTGGTTCTGGACCCGCTTGTTCGACTGCACCACGGCGACGAGAACAGTGCGTCGGACACAAGCGCATTGCTCGCTTTCCTCCGACACCTGCAGCGCGAGACTCAGACGGCGATCGCGGTGGTCCACCATGTCCGGAAGGGAGGGAGCACGGGTCAGCCTGGGCAGTCGCTCCGCGGCTCCGGCGACCTGCACGCCTGGGCCGACAGCAACTTGTTCCTGCTCCATCGGCGTGACAGGCTCGAGCTGCATGCCGAGCATCGGAATCACGCCGCGCCCGATCCGGTGGGAGTGTCGCTGTCGACGGCTCCAGAGCACCTGGTCGTCGCGCCGGGTTCGAGCAGTGGCGCCGACGAAGTCACGCAACGTGTCCTTGATGCCCTGAGTGCCGGACCCCTCGGTCGCACTGCTCTCCGACAACGCGTTCGGATCCGCAACGAGCGCCTGGGCGAGCTTCTCGATCAGCTGGCCTCCGCAGGGTCGGTGATTCGGGAGACAGACGG
>JALWOY010000063.1 GCA_027083355.1 Phycisphaerales bacterium
GCCCAAGCCGGAGCGTGTGACGCTCTCGACGCTGATGGCGGGGGCCGACAGCCGGGTGCAGTTCCCGCAGGAAAAGGCGCCGTATGACCGTTCGCTCGCCGAGGCCGTGATCGCGTTCGCCGGCGCTCTCGCATCCGGCGACGACGAGGCGTTCGGGCGTGCCCTCGACGATGACGCCCGGGGCGTCCTCGACGGGATGGTCGCCGACGGCACGTGGTACGAGTCGGCCGACAAGATCGAGGCGGTGCGGGTGGTCTATCTCGCGCAATCGCCCGACGAGGACGAGAACGCGTCGTCGGCGGAGTTCGTCCTCGCCGTACAGGAACCGGACGGGGCGTACACCCTCGGCTGGTCGGCATCGAAGACGGACGGGGGCTGGGTGATGAGCCCGCTGTTCACCGCCGACGCGACACGCCCGCGGGCATCGGACTGGGACTCGGATTCATTCGCCGATTACGCGTCGGCGTCGGGTTGGGCCGGCGGCGGCGGGGCCGATGCGCCGGCGATGGATCTTTCTGCACTGGGGCCCGATGCCGCGGTCGGGTTCTATTTTTCACAGGCGACGTTCCGTAACCTGCTCGGCCCCGATTATGACGCGATGCGCGCCCAGGTGGATTTCTCCGCCATCGCGAAGGCATCGGGGATGAACATCGACGAGGAAACGATCAAGCAACTCGAAACCCAGGGCGAGAAACTGGTCAAGAGCGGGTCGAAGCCACCCTCGGTGATGGTCAAAATGCTCGCGATGCAGATCAAGGCGATAGGGCCGACGCTCGGCAAGTCGTGGGACGACGCCGCGATTGTCAAGGCCATGGCCGACGCGCTCGGGATCTCCATCGAAGAGATGCAGAAGATCTACGACGGCTGAGCGAAAATCGAACGAGCCGCGACCGTGAGGGAGCGGTTGCTCATTCACCGAAGAACCAAAGCCCGCGCCGTCGTGGTTCGTGCCCGGGTTGATGCAATCGACGAGAAGGAACACAAGTGACCGAACAATCCATCCAGCGCGTTGCGTTCATCACCGGGGCAAGCCGGGGCATCGGGCGGGCGATCGCCGAGCGGCTCGCGGCCGACGGGCGGCACGTCGTGCTCGCGTCGCGCTCCGAAGGCCCGCTGAACGACCTCAAGTCGGCCATCGAACAGCGCGGCGGGTCGGCGAGCGTGTGCCCGGTCGACGTCGGCGACGGCGCGGCCCTCGCGGGCGCGATCGAGAGCGTCGCCAAGGAACGCGGCCGACTCGACATCCTCGTCAACAACGCCGGCATCACGCGCGACAACCTGCTCCTGCGGATGAGCGACGAGGAGTTCGACGAAGTGATCCGTGTGAACTTGAGGTCCGCGTTCGTCGCCTGCCGGGCGGCGGCCAGGCCGATGATGAAGGGCCGGTTCGGGCGGATCGTGAGCATCGCCTCGACGAGCGGACTGGTGGGCAACGCGGGGCAGGCCAACTACGCCGCGTCCAAGGCGGCGCTGATCGGTTTCACGCGCACGATCGCCCGCGAGCTGGGGTCCAAGGGCGTGACGGCCAATGTCGTCGCGCCGGGGTTCGTCGAGACGGACATGACCAAGGACCTGCCCGAGCAGGTCGTGGCGCACATCAAGGGCTTGCTGGCGGTCCGCGACCTCGGCAAGCCCGCGGACATCGCCGCCGCCGTCGCCTACGCCACCAGCGACGAGGCGGGCTATCTCACCGGTCAGGTCATCACCGTCGACGGCGGCATGACGATGTGCTGACCGCCGCCGATCGCCCCGGCGAGCACCCCCGCCTTGTCGAGCGTCTCGGCCCACTCCGCCTCGGGGTCCGAATCCGCCACGATGCCGGCGCCGACGTGGTAGTGCAGTTCGCCGCGGGCGATCACGGCCGTGCGGATCGCCACGTTCAGCTCCATATCGCCCGAGTCGTCGAGCCACCCGATCGCGCCGCAATAGAACCCCCGCGGCGTCGGCTCGAGCTCGTCGATCAGCTGCATCGCGCGGATCTTCGGCGTGCCCGTCACCGAGCCCGGCGGGAACGTCGCCGCGAGCAGGTCCGCGTGCGATAGCCCCCGCCGGAGCGTCCCCGACACGGTGCTCGTCGCCTGCAGCACGCTGCGGCCGTGGGGTTCGATGGCGCGGGGGGTGTCGACGCGGACCGAGCCGAACTCGCAGACGCGGCCCAGGTCGTTGCGCATCAGGTCGGTGATCATGTTCAGCTCGGCCCGGTCTTTTTCGGCGTGGCGGAGCTCGTCGGGGTCGGCGTCGATCGGGCGGGTGCCCTTCATCGGGCGCGTCACGACCCGCCGCGTGCGCGCGTCGTAGCGCAGAAAGAGTTCGGGGCTAGCGGAGCAGACGGCGGTAATCGCGGCCGGGGGGGCGTTTCTTGTGGATCGGTCGTCCCGGTTGTGCCCAACGCCATCAGACCCCCGCACGGCCGGGACGGCCGTGGCACGCGCATCGGGTGTGCCACACGCGGCCGGCACTTCCGCGTACATCCCGTGGATCGGCTCCGCCCGGCGCATGAGCGCACCGAAGAACGCCCGGGGCGAGCCCCCGAACGGGGCCGAGAGCCGGTGCGCGAGGTTCACCTGGTACACATCGCCCGCGGCGATGGCGTCGAGGCCGCGGCGGACCATCGAGAGATACCCGGTGCGCCCCGGAACACTCATCAGCGGGCCAACCGAAAAAACCGCGGCGTCGGCGGGACGGGGCATCTCCGGCGCGTCGCCGGAGGCCGTCCATGCACCGGTCTGCCGGTCGTGGGCGAGCACGCCGGGGATATCGAGGATGAACCCGAAAGACTCGTTACCCGCGTCTTGTGCGCACGCGGTCGGTTCGTAAAGCCCCCCGAGGCCGTAGGCGAGCACGAGCATCCGCCCCGATCTGAACGGTGGTTCATCCGGCGAAGACCGCGGCGGGCGGTGCAGCGGGCCGAGTGAGTCGAAATCGTCGAGGGACCGGATCGCCCGGCACGCCGAGGGGGCCGCAAAGAGCGTCCATCGGCCAGAATCGGCGGTCAAGAGGGCGAGGGGGCGGTCGGGGGGCCAGGCCGACAGCAGCCCGGAGGGGCTCCCGATCTGTGATGCACCAGTTCCCGGCGGTGTGATTTCGTGCATGAATCGCCGATGCTACGGCCCGGGATGTCGTCGGAGAGATGAGTGCGTACTAAAGTTCCCTCCCGGCCCGATCGGCGCGACACGCGCGGGCCGGGCCGCATGACGCCGCCGCCGGGGGAGGGCGCCGCGTCCCGCACAGGTTGTTGCTACAGGAAGGTGCTCCGCGATGGCAAAGAAAGTGAAGGCCAAGAAGACAGGCAAAAAGACCTCCGCACGGTCGGCGAGCAGCCGGAAGGTCGGGCACAAGGCGGCAGCGAAAAAGACCGCAAAGAAAACGACCAAGAAGACCGCGAAGAAAACAACGAAGAAAACGGCCAAACGCCCCGCCCGCGGCGCATCGAAAAAGGCCAAGCCCGGCCAGATGGTCTACTCCTTCGGCGCCACCAGGACCGAGGGCGACGGCTCGATGAAGGAACTCCTCGGCGGCAAGGGCGCCAACCTCGCCGAGATGACCTCGATCGGCCTGCCCGTCCCCCCGGGGTTCACGATCACCACCGAGACGTGCCAGAAGTACAACAAGGGCGGCAAGCGGCTCCCGCACGGGCTGATGAACGAGGTCCACCGCCACATGGCGACCGTCCAGAAGGAGACGGGCAAGGTCTTCGGCGACCCCGAGAACCCGCTGCTGGTTTCCGTCCGCTCGGGCGCGGCGATCTCGATGCCCGGCATGATGGACACCGTGCTGAACCTCGGGCTCAACGACGAGGCCGTCGAGGGGCTCGCCGCCCAGACCGGCAACCGCCGCTTCGCCTACGACGCCTACCGCCGGCTGATCAACATGTTCGGCGACGTGGTGATGGGCATCGATCACCAGCACTTCGAGAACGCGTTCAATGAGATCAAGGCGAAGTACGGCGCCGCCGTCGACACGGACGTGCCCGCCGAGGGCATGGTCGAGCTGTGCGAGGCGTACAAGGACGTCTACCAGAAACGCGTCGCGGACCCCTTCCCCCAGAACCCGTTCAAGCAGCTCGAGCTGTCGATCGAGGCGGTCTTCAAAAGCTGGGATGCGCCCCGCGCCATCGCATACCGCCGGCTCAACGGGATCACAGGCCTGCTCGGCACGGCCGTCAACGTGCAGGCGATGGTCTACGGAAACATGGGCGACGACTCCGGGACCGGCGTCGCATTCACCCGAAACCCGAGCACCGGCGAGAACAAGTTCTACGGAGAGTTCCTCGTCAACGCACAGGGCGAGGACGTCGTCGCCGGTATCCGCACGCCGCGGCCCGTCAGCGAGATGCCCGAGTGGGACAAAAAATCGTACAGCCAGCTGCTCAAGATCAAGTCCACGCTCGAAAAGCACTACAAGGACATGCAGGACATCGAGTTCACGATCGAACGCGGCAAGCTGTACATGCTCCAGACCCGCACCGGCAAGCGGACGGGCATGGCCGCGGTCAAGATCGCCTGCGACATGGTCAAGGAAAAGCTGATCACCGAGACCGAGGCACTGCTGCGTATCCCCGCCGGGGACCTGACCCAGTTGCTCCTGCCCAGTTTCGACCCCAAGGCCAAGGAATCGGCCAAGATCCTCGCCAGGGGGCTGCCCGCATCGCCCGGGGCGGCCGTGGGCAAGCCCGCATTCACCGCGGACGAAGCGGTCGAACGCGCCGCCGCGGGCGAACACGTGATCCTCGTCCGGCGTGAAACCAGCCCCGAGGATGTCGAGGGCATGCACTCGGCGGTGGGCATCCTGACCAGCACGGGAGGGATGACAAGCCACGCCGCCGTGGTGGCCCGGGGCTGGGGCACCTGCTGCGTCGCGGGCGCCGGCGAGGTGGTCATCGACGCCGAGGCGGGCGTGTTCCACGTCGGGTCGACGAAGGTCACCCGCGACGACGTGATCTCGATCGACGGATCGACCGGGGAGGTCATCCTCGGCGCCGTCGATCGCGTCGAACCCGAGCTCGGGGGCGATTTCGCCAAGGTCATGCGCTGGGCCGACAAGCACCGAACCCTCGGCGTGCGCACCAACGCGGACACCCCCGAGGACGCCCGCCGCGCTCGAGAGTTCGGCGCCCAGGGCATCGGCCTGACCCGCACCGAGCACATGTTCTTCGAGGGCGAACGCATCCTGGCGATGCGCGAGATGATCATCGCCGAGACGGTCGAGCAGCGCGAGGAAGCACTCGAGAAACTGCTGCCCTACCAGCGCGACGATTTCATCGGGATCTTCGAGGCGATGAAGGGGCTGCCGGTCACTATCCGACTCCTCGACCCCCCCCTGCACGAGTTCCTCCCCAACGACGCCGAGTCGCAGGCCGAGGTCGCCCGAGAGCTGGGAGTCCCGGCCGAGAAAATCCGGCAGCGCGTCGAACGCCTGCACGAGATGAACCCGATGCTCGGACACCGGGGATGCCGCCTCGCGGTGACCTACCCAGAGATCCTCAGGATGCAGGTCCGCGCGATCACCGAGGCCGCCATCGAGTGCGCCAAGCGCAAGGTCCGGGCGGTGCCCGAGATCATGGTCCCCCTCGTCGGGCTCAAGAGCGAGCTGGCCATGCTCCGCGAGCAGATCGAGCAGACCATCCGCGAGACGCGCCAGGCCCTCGAATTCACCGGCCGCGTCGAGATCAAAATCGGCACCATGATCGAGATCCCCCGCGCCTGCGTCACCGCAGACGAGATCGCAGAGGTCGCCGACTTCTTCAGCTTCGGCACCAACGACCTCACCCAGCTCACCTTCGGCTATTCCCGCGACGACGCCGGCGTCTTCCTCCCCGAGTACATCGCCAAGGAGATCCTCCACGGCGACCCGTTCCAGAGCATCGATGTCAACGGTGTCGGGCAACTCGTCGAGATGGGCGTCAGCAAAGGACGCGGCACCAACCCCGGACTCAAAGTCGGCATCTGCGGTGAGCACGGCGGCGACCCCGCCAGTGTCCACTTCTGCCACAGGGCCGGGCTGGACTACGTCTCGTGCTCGCCCTTCCGCGTCCCCATCGCCCGGCTCGCCGCGGCCCAGGCCGCGATCATGTACGGGTGATCGGTTGCCATCGATCACAGCCGCACGAACCCGGGCGTTCTTCCCCCTCTCCCCGCCCGCGGGGAGAGGGCCGGGGTGAGGGGCTTTCTCTTCTTTCGCCTCTCCCTCGGTGGGACGGGCTTCCAGCCTGTCACTTCCTCTCCTAATTCCTCTCGGTGGGACGGGCTTCCAGCCCGTCTCTTCTTCATCTTCAACTTCCTTCAAAATGAAGCCCGAGCGGAAGCGAGGGCTTTCTTCGCTCCCCAGAAGCGAATGCCCCGTCACGGTCCCATGCTTCACTTGTCGGGGTGTGCTTCGAATTGAACGGACGCCGATGCTGAGCCAGCGTCGGTTTTTCCGCCCGCTCCCGGAATGCCGGTTTCTTCTTCACTCTCCCGGTGTGCAACAATGCCGGCGGCGGGACAACGAACGACGCGTCCAACACCACCCCCGCCGAGGGCTGTCGCACATGCGGATCAGATGGAAACTCACTCTGCTGCTGCTGGTCGTTTCCCTGACCCCGCTGATCGCGCTCAAGATCGCCGACGCCCGCGCGATCGGTCGCTTCACGGGCCGGGCAGTCCGCCAGATGTCCTCGGCCATCACCCGCCGGGTCGAACACGAGCTGCTGCTGCACGTCCGCTCGGCGAGTGACCGTCTCGAATCGCTCCGCCGTCAGACCATAGCGATCGTGCGCACGCAGGAAATGCTCTTCACCGGCGTTCTCGACGGGACGCTCCAAGCCGCACCCGGGCCCGTGCGCACGAACCGGGATTTCGATGAAGGCGCCGTGACGCCCCTGCGCGAGCAGACGCGTTTTCCCGGTGAGCAGAACCACCGGGTGAGTTACGATTCGCCCGTCGTGGTCCCGTCGCCGGGCGTGGACCGGGCGACCGCCGAGCGCCTCGCCGCGCCCATCACGGGCCTCGCGGGCATCCTCGACGCGATGACGCGCGATCTGCGGGAAAGTATCCGAGGCCAGTTTGTCTGCCTCGAATCCGGCGTGCACATCGCCTACCCCGGCAAGGGCGGCTACCCGCAGGATTTCGACGGCCGCAAACGTCCGTGGTACGCCGCGGCGGTCGAGGCAGGGGACACCGTCTGGATCGGCCGGTACCGGGATGCGCCCACGGGCGAAACCGTCGTGACATGCGCAAGGCCCATGCACGGGCCCGGCGGCGAACTGCTGGGTGTGACCGGCGTGGATCTCTCGATCGCGATCCCGACGACGGTGCTCGAGCTCCCGCCCGAGCTCGCGCTGGGGTCGTCGTCGTGCATCGTCATGCTCGACGATGAGGGAGGCTGGTCGCTGCAGTTCTGGCGCTCGGACGAGCCGATGCCGGAGACCCTGGTCGCCGACGATCCCGCGGTGCAGGCGGCGATCATCGCCGATATCAGGAACGGGCGGGGTGGTGTCGCCGACGTCGGGTTCCGGGGTGAACCCTCGCTCTGGGCGTACAGCATCATGTCCCGCAATCGCGCGGTGCTGATGATCGTCCCGAAACACCGGATCGAGTCGCTCGTCGAGGGCGCCAGACAGGAACTGCGCGCACTGGCGCACGAGTCGGCGCGATCGACCGCGGCCGCAACGCTGATCGTCGCGGTGCTCGTGGTCTTCGTGGCGTATCTGGTGTCGAAGACTTTTTCTCGCCCGATCCGTCGGCTCGCCGACGCCGCAGAGGCCATCGGGCACGGGGATCTGGAGACCGTCGTCAAGGTCAGGCCGAGGAGCGACGAGATCGGCAAACTCGCCCGAGCGTTCAACGCGATGGTGCCCGCGCTCGCCGACAGGATGCGCCTGCGCGAGAGCATCGCGCTGGCCGAAGAAATCCAACGGGGGCTCCTGCCGAAGGGCGATCCTGACATCCCCGGCTACGAGATCCACGGCCGCTCGATCTATTGCGACGAGACCGGGGGCGATTACTTCGACTACCTCACGCCCGATCTGCTCGGAGGGGAGCGCTGCGGCGTGATCGTCGGCGATGTCACCGGTCACGGCGTCGCCGCCGCGCTCGGGATGACCGCCGTGCGGTCGTTGATCATCAGCCATGCCGGTCGGGCCGGTTCGCCCGGCGAGTTGCTGACAATCGTCAACAAGACGGCCTCGCGTGACGCCGACCGCGGGCGGTTCGTCACGCTCTCGATCGTCGTGTTCGACGGCGACAGCATGCAATGGGCCAGCGCCGGGCACGACCCGGCCCTCCTGTTCCGATCGACGACCGGGGTCTTCGAGCAGCTCGAAGGCTCCGGGTTGCCGCTGGGGGTATCCGATTCAGAACGTTACGAGACGGCGTCGGGGCCCGCGCCGTTGCCCGGCGATGTGCTCATCCTCGGGACGGACGGCATCTGGGAGACCCGCGACTCGGCCGGGGCGTTCTACGGCAAGGCGAGGCTCCGCGAAGTGATCCGCAACCACGCGGACCGCCCGCCACGCGAGATCGGCGACGCCCTGCTGGAAGACCTCGCGTCGTTCCGAAAAGACGCGCCCATCCTTGACGACGTAACCTTCGTCATCGTCAAAGCGTCACGATAAAGCGTCTGCAAGAGCAACCCGCATCATGCTTCACGCGATCGGAACAAGGTGCGCTTCTGGATACCGATACCGACGCGAACAGCAGGAAAAACGCATGTGTTTGAACGAGGCCCGGGCGCAAGCCGGGGTGTTCGTGACATGCATCGACCGCGTACCGCCCACAGCGAGCCGCGACAGGTAGGGAGCGGTTTTCTCAACAATCAACCGGAGAAACACCCGGGCTTCCGGGTCTGCGTGAAGCACGCAGTTTTTTCGTGCGGCCCACATGCTTCGAGACACACCGCCGATCGGCGGCCGGCTCGGGGGTTCACCCCGCGGCGATCCGGGCGAGGAGCACCGCGAGCAGCTGGCAGCGTTCGACGAGGCTGTCGAGCTCGATCCACTCGTCGGGCGTGTGCAGTCCGCCACCGCGGACGCCGAGCGTGTCGATGGTGGGCAACCCGACGTTCTGCATGATGTTGCCGTCGCAGACCCCCCCGGTGCTGGCGAAGGGGAGTTTCTGCCCGAGGTTCTCGGCGACGTCGCGGGCGAGCAGCCCGAGGGCCTCGGTCTCGGGGATCATCGGCTTGGCGGGCCGGTTGAAACTGCGGAAAACCTCGACGGCCGGCATCGCGTTCTTGTCGGTCGCCAGCGCGTCGAGCAGCGCGCCGATCTCGTCGCCGATTGCCGGGTCCTTGAAACGCACGTTTCCCCAGGCCCGGGCGAGGTCCGGAACGGCGTTGACGACCGGCCCGCCCTGCAGCGGGCCGACGCTGAGGATCCGCCCCCGCGCCGGGTCCGGCATCTCCGCGATTTTCAGCAGGCACTCGGCCAACTTCGTCACCGCGCTGACGCCCTCGGTGAACGCCCGGCCGACGTGGGCGCTGCGGCCGCGGCATTCGACCATGAACTGACCTGAGCCCATGCGTTCGATCGCCAGCTCGCCGCCCGGCAGCGCGGGCTCGAGCGCGATCCCCCGGTCGTGCTTGCGGGATTCATCCTCGAGCGTTCCGCGTGAGTGATACGTCCCGGTTTCTTCGTCGCTGTTGAAGAAGAACGTCCACGAGCAGTCGACGCCGACCTCTTCGAGCACCTCGAGCGCCGCGACGGCGATGACCAGCCCGCCCTTCATATCGACGCACCCGGGCCCGGTGGCGGTCTTGCCGTCCGGGCTGATCGACAGCTCGCGGAAATCGCTCTCCGGATCGTGCACGGTGTCAAGGTGCCCCGCGATGAGCACGGACGGCATGCCGGGACGCGTCCGCCGGCAGACCGCCGTGGGCGGCGGCTCGCTCTCGGGGTCGCCACCGATCAGCCAGGAAGGCTTCGGCTCGCCCGGGTGCAGGCTGATATCGGCCCCGAGCGCGGCGAGCCGGGCGGTCAGCCGCTCGCGCGTCTTATCCAGCCCCGGCTTGTAGGCCTTGCCCGTGGGGGTGTTGACGTGCAGGCGGAGATCGTCGAGCAGCGCCCCGGCGCGATCGGCGACGGCGGCGGCGATCCGTTGTTCGGTTTCACTCAGCATCACCGCTCAGCGTAGGGGATGCGCCGATGAGGTGTGACGTCCCCGACCGGGGTTTTGTCGACCGATCCGCCGACGGTCAACACAAGCCCGGCGACGAAGCCGACCGCGGCGAGCACGCGGATCAGACGCACCTGCCGGTCGATGCCGAGCCGGCCCGCCGGCACGCCGACGAGTGCCGCGAGACGCCGCCGACGCGTGGCGATCGAGCCGTGCCGCCACGTGAACTTGCTCTCGGGGATGCCGTTGAGGCCCGACACACGCGCCAACGCGTCGGACATCGCACACGCGGCCTGTTCGGAGATGACCGCCCCGGGCCGGCTGAGGTGACGGGCGGCGAAGGCGTCGGCCTGCCACTCGAATCGCCGGCTGACCACCCCGAGCGTGAGCAGAACCCCGGCGAGGATCACGCCCCCGCCGATCCATGTCTCCGCAGAGAATCCGAGGCCAGCAGATCGCGAGCCCGCCGACACGGCCCCGCCCAGCAGCATCGCGGCCGCGAGCACGGACACCGCCAGCCAGACCATGTGGTGATGCCGGACATGGGCGACCTCGTGCGCGGCGACCGCCTCGACCTCGCGTTCGGGCAGATGATCGAGCAACGCGTCGGTCAGCACGATGTAGCGGAGCCGGGGGATCAGACCGATCACGGCGGCGTTGAGCATCATCCCCCCCGTACGCCAGATCAGGAAATCGCGGACGCGGACCCGGTGCGCCCGGGCGAGGTCCTCCAGCCCGTCGCGGAGCTCGCCCGGCGGGATGCGCACGGTGTCCCACACGCGGACCATCAGCGGCGGGACCAGAGCAAAGATGGCCAGCGCCCCGGCCAGCTGCACGCCCGGCACGACGAGCGCCGCCGTATTGGTTGGCGGGATATCGAGCCACAGCACAGCCCGGTCGAGCAGCTCGGCCCAACCGAGAATCAACACCAGCGGCAGGGCCATGATCGAGAGGTTGTTGCGGGCGATCGAGAGCACATACCGGCGTCCGGAGGGGAAGGCGTAAATAGGCCGGCCCTCGTCGAGGTCGCGCATCAGCGAGGCCGCCCGGATGCGTTTCTCGATCGGGTACAACGCCCGGTACGACCACAACAGCAGCCCGAAGGCCGGGGCGGCGGCCATCAACTCATCGACCAGAACGAGATCCCCCGTAATCCGCCGGGCCAGCCCCAGCACACCGAAGAGAAAGACGCAGACGATGTGCCACGCCAGCGCGGCGAGCCTCGCCCAGCCCGTCAGCCGATGGGCGAGCACGACCGCCCGCCCGTCGCCCCGTCGGTCGATCCGACGCGCGCACAACCCGGATATCAGCGTGAGCAACACACCGAGCACCGCGAAAGGGGCCAGCACCACGGCCCACCCGGCCCACGAGGGCGTGCCCCCCGGCAGCAGCCCCCCCGGCATCGAACCGGCGATGCTCAACGAGACAAGAACGACAATGGCGTAAAGGGCCGACATGCGATTCTCAGCCGCCGAGCTCGCCCAGATCGAGAACGACACCGTCCGGCTGGTAGTAATCGACCCCCAGGCGGGTCCGGCTCAGGGACGTGAACACCACGCTGTTGCGTCCGCTCATCCGGGCGTTGCGCAGATCGCCCCCGCTCGGCCCGGCGTATTCCGTGTTGCGGGGACGCTGCACATGCAGGTGGTACTGCGCCAGCGCCCGGTCGGCGTAGCGGATCATGTCGTGACTGGCGATAAACCGTTCATCGTTCACGCGGTCACGGGTGCGGGGCGGGAACAGCACGACGCGGTACGCCCCGGGGCGTCCGTCGGGCCCCGAAACCGCCTCGATCACCCCGCCGTACTCCGTCTTCGTGTCCTGCCGGTCCAGCGCGACCTGCTGAAACAACGCCGACACCACGCCGGGCGATCGCACCGCGTCGTCGATCATCAGCACGGTGAGCGCATCGCCCCACGACATCCGGTCCGCCCAGGCGTCGAGCCGTTCGCTGGTCTCTTTGCGGATGCCGTCCAGCTCGGCCGTGCGCCGGTGATGCGGGCGATCCCCGAGACGGCGACGGAGCAGCCCGAGAAGATCATCCCGGCTCATCGTCAAGAGTTTCGGGGACTTGTGGGCGGCCAGACGGATCGGCTCGATGTGCCTGAGGTGCAGGTGTTCACGCTGTCCCGGCCCGAGACGGGCGACGATCGACGCAGACTCGTTCCACCACGCCCGGCTCCGCGCATCGTCGGGATCGCGGAGAGCCGAGATCCATTCTAGCTCCGCGGCCGAATCCGGGACAACCCCGAGATCGTCGACCGCGGCGCGAAGGTCGTTCAGCAGCGGCCCGGCGCTGCTCAACGCGGCGGGGCCGGGATCGTGGATCAACGACCGCCGGATGTCGCCCTCCGGGTCCAGCCGCGAGAGCAACGCCCACGCGTCCGCCCGCACGCGCGAGGCCCAGTCCAGTTCACGAGGCGTGTCCGACACGCCGGGGTTCGTGAAGATGTCGAACACGATCCGGTCGAGCGGTTCGCCGGGGTGCAGCGCACCCAGCGCCCGGGCCTCGACACGCTCGCCGTCGGGGATGCCCCGGATCGGCTCGGCCAACCGACGCACGAGCGACGGCGAAACCTCGGTCCACCCGTTCCTCGCCGCGGCCAGCGCCATCATCCCGACCACGGCCCGGTCCGGCTCGGTCGGAAGGCGGAGCGTGGTAAACCGGCGTGAATCGGCCGAACCCTCCGGCGTCTCGTCCGTCAACAGCTTGTCGACCAACGCCAGACGGAGCGGACGCGGGGTCTCGGTCGACCAGACGAGCGACTTGAACACCGCCCGCGCTTTGCGGTGGACCTCGGGGTCGTCGAACGAAGACGACCACGCGATGTCCGCGGCCTCGACCCGCCTCGAAACCTTCAGCTCCGGGTTACGGGTGTCGAGCATGGGGGTCGTGATCGGCGCGGGCGAGGTGCACCCGGTCGGAACAGCACAGAGGGCGGCGAGCAACACCGGGGCGAGCCGGCGCGTGATTCGTCGTGCTCGGGTTCGTATGATCGGGGCGGAAGCCCGTGGATGGTCCATGGTCCGCTACTTTACCACCGCGGGGGGCTTCCATCCGATCGGGGGCCGACGCTTGACCAGCGAAGAAACCCAAAGCCTCGAACAACGCGTCCGCGCGGTGCTGGAGCTGATCCGCCCGGCGATCCGCGCCGACGGGGGCGATCTCGAATTCGTCGGCATCACACCCGAAGGCGTGGTCCAGATCCGGCTCCTGGGTGCGTGTATCGGGTGCCCGTCCAGCGAGATGACCCTCAGGACCGGCATCGAGCACAACCTCCGCCGGCATGTCCCCGATGTGACGGGCGTGCAGGCGGTGCCCTGAATACCCCGGCGGCGTCTTCGCCGGGATTGTCCGCGTACGCTCAAACGGGCCGCGAAGGCCCCGGGCCCTGTAGCTCAGCGGTTAGAGCAGGCGACTCATAATCGCTCGGTCCCCGGTTCGAATCCGGGCGGGGCCATTCGTCGCGTGTGCCTCAACGCGCGGAACGGCGCAAGATCGGCATGCCGATCGACAACGACGGGCCGGGGCCCGGCTGCGAGTGCGGTGAGGGTCAGCCCCCGAACGTGTAGCCGAACCGCTCGATGTCGACGCGGAACTTCTCGCCGATCGCGTCGCGCTGGGCGGGCGTGTAATACTCGGTGTAATGCTTCCGCCCGGGCGAGTTCCTTTTCTCGTGCGGCAGCGGCGGGGCCGGGATGCCGAGACGGTCACAGATCGTCGCGAAATCGTCGGCGAGGTTCTCGAATCGCCCGATGAAGTCGACCGCGACATCGCCCTGCTCGTCGAGGAACCAGTCGATCTGGTTGCGGTGGGGGGTCGGATGGATGCAGGTGTCGCTCGCGTTCTCGATCCACGCGACGAACTCGTCCCACCCCGCCGGCCCCAGCTCGCGACCCCGCTCCTTGCGGCAGAACAGAGAAACGACGCGGTCCCAGGGATTGCGCACAAAACCGAACTTGAAGTAGCTTTCAAAGCAGCCCGGATAGGCGGCGCAGGCGGGGTTGTCCGCGATGGCCTCACGGATCTGCACGATGTCGCGGTGCGGCTTGCCGACGTGCCCGAGCGAGAGAGCACGGGCGATGCTGGTCCCCGCGGTTTTCGGGACTTTCACGAAGATGCAGCGGTGCCGATGCGAGATCATCAGGATCGATCCTACGCCCCGCGGCGATCACGCCGATTCATTCCCCCGTTTGATCCCGCCGAGGTCGTTTCCTCTGAAAAGATCGTGTACGGTGTGGGCATGTGCAAGGCGATCCTGGCGGTGTTGGGCGTTGTAACGATGTCGGCGGTGTCCGACGGGCGGGCCGAGCCGGAAAACCCCGCCCCCCCGGACCGCTCGATGCGCTTCGCGCTGGACACCCCGGGCGGGCCGCTCCCGTTCCGCGTTTCGGTCGATCGGGCCGACGACGGGCCGCCCGTGGTGCGTGTGCTCAACGGGCCCGAGGTGCTCACGCCCCGCGTCGTCGATTACCCCCCCGACGGATCGGGCCGGTACGTCGTCCGGTTCGGGGGCTTCGGCTCGGAGCTCGAATGGCGCAAAACCGCCGCCGGCGGGATCACGGGCGAATGGCGGACACCTCGCCGGGGAGGCACCGTCGCGGTCCCGCTGACCCCTGCATCTGGAAGGGCCGGGGCTGGTCCGCTGTTTGGCCTGCCCGATGAGAAGCCGCGGGTCGCTCCGGGCCGATACCGCGTGGTTTTTTCTTCGAGCGATGAGCCGGCGGTGGGGGTGTTCGAGATCAGCCCGGACGGCTCCGCCTCGGGCACGTTCCTGACCACGACGGGTGACTACCGCTACCTCACCGGCAACTGCTCCGGCGGCACGCTCCGGCTCTCGTGCTTCGACGGCGCCCACGCCTTCCTGTTCCACGCCGACCTGCAACCGGACGGCTCGCTCGCGGGCGATTTCTGGTCCGGCAGCTGGTGGCACGAGACGTGGACCGCGACCCCCGACCCCGACGCGCGCCTGCCCGACCCGTTCGCCCAGACCCACGCCACGGGAACCGGGGCGGACCTCGAATCGCTCGTCTTCCGGGATCTCGAAGGCAAGCCGACACCGGTTTCTCGTGTCGCCCCGCCCGGGACACCCAGATTGGTGGTGATCTTCGGCTCGTGGTGCCCGAACTGCCACGACGAGACGCGCCTGCTGACCCGGCTGCACAAGAAATACGCCCCCCGCGGGCTGCGTATCGCGGGGCTGGCGTTCGAGCACGAGAAAGATTTCGAGTCCGCGGCCGCCCGGGTGCGTGAATACGCGGCGGATCTCGATGTCCACTATCCGCTGCTGATCGCGGGCCTGAGCCAGAAGGAGAAGGCGAGCAAAATCCTGCCCGTGCTCGACCGCGTGCGGTCGTACCCCACGACCCTGTTCATCAACGCCGACGGCGAGATCGAGGCGGTCTACACCGGCTTCAGCGGCCCCGCCACGGGCGACGCCTACACCGATCTGCGCCGGGCGTTCATCGCGCACATCGAATCCATGCTCAACCCCGGCCCCGGAAAGGGGGCGGACGGTTGAGCGACCGGGGTATCGAAAGCCGACGCGCACGCGAGCGGGCCGTCCGGATCGTGCGCACACTCCGCGACCACGGCCACACCGCGTACCTCGCGGGCGGGTGCGTGCGCGATGAGCTCCTGGGGCTGATGCCGCAGGATTTCGATGTCGCCACCGACGCCGAGCCGGGCGTGATCACGTCGCTCTTCCCTCGAACGAGCGAGGTCGGGGCATCGTTCGGGGTGGTGCTCGTGCACCACGGGCCGGGCCGGGTAACGGAGGTCGCAACGTTCCGCAAGGAGTTCGGCTACAGCGACAAACGCCGTCCTGATCGCGTCGAGTTCACTGATGCCGAGCACGACGCCCGCCGCCGCGATTTCACGGTCAACGCGCTTTTTCTCGACCCGTTCGAGACGGACGAATCGAAACGGGTGATCGACTACGTGGGCGGGGTGCGGGATCTTGAGGCGGGGGTCATCCGCGCGGTGGGCGACCCCGCCGAGCGGCTCGCCGAGGACCACCTGCGCGCACTGCGGGCGGTCCGTTTCGCATGCCGGCTCGGGTTCCGGCTCGACGGGGCGACGGCCGACGCGATCACCGAGCACGCCGCCGAGCTCGCAGGGGTGAGCCGGGAGCGGATCGGCGACGAGATCCGCCGGATGCTCGCCGGGCCGGCCCGGGCCGAGGCGGTCCGGCTGCTGACGCGGCTGGGTCTCGACGCCCCGGTGCTCAACGAGCCGCACACCGACGCCGAGCCGGTCTTACTCGCGGGGCTGCCCGATGATGCCTCGGTGCCGCTCGCCCTGTCGGCATGGGCGATCGATCGCCACGGGCCAGATGAGGCCGCCGAGCGGGCCGCCGCGTGGCGCGGAGCGCTCTGCCTGAGCAACGACGAGCGGGACACCGTGCGGCGGATTCTGGAACATCTCGAGTCGTTGCGAAGCGGCTGGGGGGGGCTGCCCGTCGCGGGCCAGAAACGCGCCGCCGCCTCGCGGGGGTTCGCCGAGGCCCGGATCCTGCAACGGCTGATCGACCCGGACGCCGAAGCCCGCGTGAAAGCACGGCTCGACGAACTCGCGGGTATCGGTGAGGGGCTGTGGCCCGAGCCGTATCTGGACGGAAAGATCCTGATTGAGATGGGGTTGACGCCCGGGCCGGACTTTGCTCGTATATTGAATACGGTCTATGACGCGCAGCTGGAGGGCCGCGTGTCCGACCGCGCCGGGGCCGAGCGGATGGCCCGGGAACTCGCCGAGGGTTTCGGCGTCTAGTCCAACGACGAATGAGCATCGACTGTCCCCCGGGGTCTCGGCCGGTGGGCGCACGACGGAGGCGATCATGGTGCAGACGGTGAAAGTCCTGAGCGGGTGGCTTCGTGCCGCTCTCGTCGCGGTGTTGTTGGCTGCCTTCCCGATGGCGATGACGGGGCCGGTTCTCTTCGCCGGCCCGGTCTGGGCGTCGTTCGAGCCCGCGGAAGATGAGCAGGCCCTCGATCAGATCATCCTGCGGAACGGGAAGGTGATCGAGGGGCGGATCCTCCACGAATCGGCCGACGAGGTCGAGATGGAGGTGATCGTCGGGACGCTTCGGGCGTCGACGACCTACCCGAAGGCCGACATCCTCAAGATCATCCGCGCCGGGAACACCCCCGAGGCGGACGAATCGGCCGGCCCGCGGTCGGACACCGACAACGAACGGGCGGACGATGCCGATGAAGGCGATGACACCCCGATGCTCTCGGCTTCGACGGACGCCCCCTCGGTGTACCTGATCAAGCTCGAGGGCAAGTTCGGGCGGGATATCTCGCCGACACCGGTGCGGCAGGCGGTCGAGGCGGCCCGCAAGGCGCAACCCGATTTCCTGATCGTCTATCTGAACAACGACTGGAGCACCCTCGGCGGCGAGCTGCCCAGCGATGTCCAGGGCAATTTCGATCTGTTCATGGTGGCCGAGAAGATCATCCCGATCTTCATGAACGAGATCGATCTGACGTTCGAGAAGCAGCCGACGCTGGTGTTCTGGGTGCGCAACGCGATGGGCGGGGCGGCTTTCCTGCCGTTCGTGGCCGACGAGATCTACATGCACCCCGAGGGCCGGATCGGCGGCATCGGCACGCTCGAACAGCTCTTCGAGGGGACGGGCGACGAGGTCGTCCGGCAGAAGCAGCGTTCGCTCCGTCTCGGGATGGCGCAGGGCGTGGCGATCGCGGGCGGGTACGACTACCGCCTCATCACCGCGATGGCGCGCAAGAGTTATGTCGCCTGCTACGACAACCGGGGCAACATCTACGAGCGCATGCCGGAGAACCCCGGCGAGATCGTGCTCACCGACGACGGCGAGGGCGACAACGCCGACACCATGCAGCAGCTCATCACAGGCGAGGGCGACGACGTGCTCACCATCACGCCCGAGGTCGGGCTGAAGCTCGGCGTCTCCCGCGGGACCGCCGCCGACCTCGACGAGCTGCTCGACCACCTCGGCATCCTCCGCAACCACGTCATGCTCAAGGGGCGGAGCACCGAGATCGTCGAGAACTGGAAAAAGAGCGTCACGAGGGCGGAGCGAAAAATCCCTCGGCTCTGGCGTGAATACAACGAAGTGCAGGTCGGCGGCACCCCGCGCGAGCAGCGGCAGGCCCTCGGCCGGCAGATCAGCATCCTCCAGGAGATCCAGGGGCTTTACCGCAAGTACGGCGAGGCGTTCAACCCGTTCTCCGAGGGTGTCCCGCAGATGAACCAGATCGACATGATGATCGAGCAACTCAAAATCCAGATCATGCTCCTGAACACCTGAACCCAACGGGGCGGTCCGCGCCGAACCGAACCAACAGGAACAACACCATGCGAACACTGAAACACACCATCCTGGCCCTGCTGGCCCTTGTCGTCCTGACGATCGCCTCGCCGCTGGCCGCGGCACGCGACGTGGTGACGCTCAAGGACGGACGCCGCGTCGAGGGCGACATCATCCGCGAGATCGACGGCAACATCTGGATGATCGTCTACATCGGCGAGATCAAGAAGCAGGAATTTTTCGCCGCCGGTTCGATCGACCGGGTGGTCCGCGACGCAACCCCCGACGAGGGCGACATGGACGAGGCCGAAAAGCCCGCCCGCGCCCCCAGCGGCAACATCCCCAAGGGCGAGGTCATCACGCTCGAAGGCATGGTCGGGATCGAGTACTCCGCCCGCCACCTCGAGAGCCTCATCCCGCAGATCGAAAAAGACATCGGCGAGGGCGGCATCCTCGTGCTCAAGATCAACTCCGGCGGGGGCGCCCTGCTCGAGATCCAGCCCCTCAGCGACGTGATCGAGTTCAAGCTCAAACCGAAGTTCGAGACCGTTGGATGGATCGAGTCCGCGATCTCCGCCGCCGCGATGAACTCGATCACACTCGAACGCCTGTATTTCATGCCGCAGGGCAACTTCGGCGCCTGCACGGGCTGGTACGGCAACCTGACCGCGGTCAAGGGGCGACAGTTCGAAGAGGCCAAGGAGATGATGCGCAAGATCGTCGCCCGCGGTGGGTATGACTACAAAATCATGGAGGCGATGCAGGGCAATCCGGAGGCCGAGGTCCCGCTCAGCGCGACGATCGACCCGCAGACGGGCGAGGTCACCTGGTACACCAGCGAGGACGACGGGGAGATCCTTGTCAACCCCGGCACCGAGGTCCTGACGTTCAACGCCGTCCAGGCCGAGCAGCTCCGGTTCTCGCAGGGCACCGCCCGGACTCTCGACGAGCTCGCCCACAAGATGGGCTACGAAGAGGTGGACTGGGTCGGCGACTGGCAGAGAGACCTGGTCTTCCCGGTCGGCCCGGCCGAGCGTGAGAACCGCCGCTGGCGCGAGTTCATCGACCAGAACCACCAGGGGCTCCAGATCGCGGTCGCCAAGTATCGGCTCTACCTCTCGACCGCCCAGAGCACGCAGGGCAGGGCACGGGCGATGATGGTCGGCAAGGCCCGCAAGTTCCTCCGGCAGATCAAGCGTTACTTCAAGGAAAGCCCCAACTCGTTCCTCTTCACCCTGAATCTGCCGCCGGATCAGTTCAAGTATTGGTACGAGGACCAGCAGCAGTTGCTCCGTGATCTGATGAAACCCTGACGAATCGCACGGGATACAGAACCGGGGCGGTCCGCGATGGACCGCCCTTTTTCGTGCGCCCGTGCGCCGGCGAGCCCGCGGCGAGATAACCTGTCATCGGTTCACCGATCCGGAGGATTCCCATGACGACCGCGACCGATGCCTTTGTCCCCGCCGACCTCGACGCGACCCGGTGGGAGAACGTCGAACCGCTCTGGCGGGCCTTGATGGACAGGCCGATCGATTCCGCCGGGGATTTCGAGGCCTGGCTGCTGGACCGCTCCGAGCTGGACGCGGCGTGTTCCGAGTCGGTCGCCCGGCTGTATATCAACATGACCTGCGACACCGCCGACGAGGCCGCCGCGGGCGCGTACAGGCGGTACATCGAGGATGTCGCCCCGAAGATGAAGCCGGCGGCGTTCGAGCTCGACAAAAGGCAGGCCGCCCTCGCCGAGCGGTTCGGGCTCACCGGCGGGCGCTACGAGGTGCTCCACCGCGACACGAAGACCGACGTGGACCTCTTCCGCGAGGAGAACGTCCCGCTCGAAACCCGGCTCGAGAATCTCAGCCAGGACCACCAGACCATCACCGGCGCGATGACCGTCGAGTTCGACGGCGAAACGAAAACCATGCCGCAGATGGCGGTCTATCAGGAATCGACCGACCGCGGCGTGCGCGAGCGGGCGTGGCGGGCGTGCGCCGAGCGAAGGCTGCAGGACCGCGACGCGATCGACGGGATCTTCGACGAGATGGTCGAACTCCGCCACAAGGTCGCCCGCAACGCCGGTTTCGATTCCTTCACGGGTTACATGTTCGCCGCCAAGCACCGCTTCGACTATTCGCCCGAGACGTGCTTTGCCTTCCACGAGGGCGTCGAGAAGGAGATCATGCCGCTGTGCGCCCGGCTCGACGCCGAACGCCGCGATGCGCTCGGGCTGGATGAACTCAGGCCCTGGGATCTCGGGGTCGATCCCGACGGCGCCGGCCCGCTCGAACCGTTCCGGGGCGGGGTCGAACTCGTGGCAAAGACGCGAGCCGTGTTCGACGCACTCGACGGCGAATTGGCGGGGATGTTCCGCACGCTCGGCGACGGCGCCAACGACAAGGGCATCGCCGCGGGTGAGTTGCTCGACCTCGACAGCCGGCCGGGCAAGGCGCCGGGGGGATATCAATACATGCTCGACCGCAGCCGCAAGCCGTTCATTTTCATGAACGCCGCCGGCGTCCACCGCGACGTCGAGACGATGATCCACGAGGCGGGCCATGCCTTCCATTCGCTGCTGTGCAACGACAAACCGCTGCTGCACTACCGATCGGCCCCGCTCGAATTCGCCGAGGTCGCGAGCATGTCGATGGAACTGCTCACCATGCCCCACCTCGGGGCGTTCTACGACGACGCCGACGCCCGGCGGGCAAGGAAAATGCAACTCACCGACCACGGCGTTCGCCTCCTGCCGTGGATCGCCACGATCGACGCCTTCCAGCACTGGGTCTACGAAAACCCCACGCACTCGCGCGATCAACGCACCGCCGCGTGGCGAGATCTCATCGAACGCTTCGGCCTGCGCGGCTGCCGCGTTGCGTGGGACGACACCACCACCGACGCCCGCGACACCGCCTGGCACGCCCAGCCCCATCCGTTCTCGGTCCCGTTCTATTACATCGAGTACGGCATCGCCCAGCTCGGGGCGTATCAGCTGTGGATCAAATCGCTCGACGAAGGGCCGGGGGCCGCGATCGCCGCGTACAAGAAAGCCATGAGCCTCGGCGGTTCTCGCCCGCTGCCCGAGCTGTTCGCGGCGGCCGACCTCGAGTTCGATTTCGGCCCGTCGATGCTCGCACGCATCCGGGACCGCGTCGAGGGTGAACTCGACAAGATGGGCTGATCCGCGGCGGCCCATGAACAGTGAAACCCTTCGAATCTTGCAGGATTTGAGGATCTGCACGACAACCGATCAATCGACACGAAAAGAGCCCGGAGCGTGAGCGACGGGCCGAAGGGATCCGTGCCTTTGTTCTTCAGTAGACCCTTTGGCCCCGCGCTCAGGCTTGAGACTCGATGTGCGCGCGGATGCGACGGGTCGCACGCGCCCCATAAACAATACCGCCCGCCGTGGATCTCCCGGGAAGCGTGTCAGAACTCGCACTGCTTCGGGGCCCGCGGGAACGGGATCACGTCGCGGATGTTCCCCATCCCCGTGCAGAACTGGATGAGCCGCTCGAAGCCCAGCCCGAAGCCGGCGTGCGGCGTCGTGCCGTACTTCCGCAGGTCGCGGTACCACCAGTAATCTTCCTTGCGCAGCCCCATCTCGTCGAGCCGCGCGTCGAGCACGTCGAGCCGCTCCTCGCGCTGCGAGCCCCCGATGATCTCGCCGATGCCCGGCGCGAGCACGTCCATCGCCGCCACCGTCGGCTCGGGCGCCCCGTCGGTGCCCTCGTCGTTGAGCCGCATGTAGAACGCCTTGATCTTCTTCGGATAGTTGATGATGACCAGCGGCTGTTTGAAGTGTTCTTCGGTCAGGTATCGCTCGTGCTCGGACTGCATGTCCAGCCCCCACTCGACCGGGAACTCGAACTTCTTCTTCGCTTTCTTGAGGACGCCGATCGCCTCGGTGTAGGGCAGCGTGCGGAACGGCGTGTCGATGACGTGCCGCAGCTTGTCGATCAGACCCTTCTCGATGCGCAGGTCGAAGAACGCCATGTCGTCCGCCCGCCGCGTCAGGATGTCGTCGAACAGATACTTGAGCATCTCCTCGGCCAACGCCGCGTCGTCGGCGAGATCCGCGAACGCGATCTCCGGCTCGATCATCCAGAACTCGGCCAGGTGTCGGCTCGTGTTGCTGTTCTCGGCCCGGAACGTCGGCCCGAACGTGTACACCCGGCTCAGCGCCTGGCAGTACGTCTCGACATTCAGCTGCCCCGAGACGGTCAGGTTTGTCTCCCGCCCGAAGAAGTCACGGGAAAAGTCAGCGTCGCCGTTCTCGGTCGTGGGCGCGTTGACCGCGTCGAGCGTGCTCACCCGGAACATCTCCCCCGCGCCCTCGCAGTCGCTCCCGGTGATGATCGGCGTGTGGACATAGAAAAAATCACGCTCGTCGAAAAAGCGATGGATCCCGCACGCCAACGTGTGCCGCACGCGGGCGACCGCCCCGAACGTGTTCGTCCGCACCCGCAGGTGCGCGACCTCACGCAGATACTCCATCGTGTGCCGCTTCATCGGCACCGGGTACGTATCCGGGTCCTCCACCCAGCCCACCACCCGCACCGTCTCGGCCAGGATCTCGACCGACTGCCCCTTGCCCTGGCTCTCGACCAGCACGCCGTCGCATTCGATCGCGCACCCCGTCGTCAGCCGGGCGATCTCGTCGGCGTAGTTCGGCAGATCGTTCTTGGCGACGATCTGGATGGCGTCGAAACACGTCCCGTCGTGCAGCTGGATGAAACTCAGCCCCGCCTTGCTGTCGCGCCGAGTCCGCACCCAGCCCTTGACCGTGATCCCCCGCCCCGGCTCGCTCCGCAACGCATCCCTGACCTTGACCCATCCCATCGTGTGGTATCCTCCGATCGAACAATGAGAACGATCGTAGCGGGGGGAGAACGATGACAAGAAGCGACGAAGCGACGAAGCGACGAAGCGACGAAGCGACAAGGCCACGCCGGTCGAGCCCCCGCTCACCGCGGAAAAGCTTCGTCGTCACATCCCCGTCCTCGACGGCATCCGCGGGCTGGCGATCATCCTCGTCCTCTTCCACCACTGCACAGACATGACCAATGCGAACGCTGTCGACGCCGCCGCCACGCTTTTCCTGCACTGGGGCGGGTTCGGCGTCGACCTCTTCTTCGTCCTCTCCGGCTTCCTCATCACCGGTATCCTCGCCGATACCCGGGGCCACAAGGGCTTTTTCAAGTCGTTCTACGCCCGCCGCGTTCTGCGCATCTTCCCGCTCTATTACGGCATCGTTTTCTTCTCCTTCATCGTCCTGCCCAACATCGGCCCGATGCTCGCCGCCCTCCCCGGCGTCTCGGAGGCCACCGCCGCCACGATCGATTCCAAGCTCAACCGCTTCGGCACCGTCGGCGGAGACCAGTGGTACTACTGGGCCTACCTCAGTAATTTCGTCGCCGCCAAAGTCAACGGCTGGCGCCACGGCATCCTCGACGTCTCGTGGTCCCTCTCCATCGAGGAACAGTTCTATCTCATCTGGCCCATGCTCATCTTCCTGCTCGGCCGGGCACGCATGAAGGTTGTCTGCGTTCTGCTACTGGTCGCCTCGCCCCTCTTCCGGGCCTGGCTCCTTGTCCGAGACACCGACCCGATCTTCGGCGGCCCGACTTCCGTGTTCGATGTCTATGTGCTCACCCCCGGCCGCCTCGAAGGCCTCGCCCTCGGCGCCCTGATCGCCCTGCACCTCCGCGGTCGTGAGCACGCCCACGAAGACAACCTCGCCCCCGCACGTCGGCTGGAACGACTCGTCCCCTTCGCGAAGATCATCGCTCCGGCCTGCCTCGGCCTGAGCCTGCTCGGCGAGGGCACCCGCTATCTGAGCGATCACCCCGTCCATTCGCACACCCGCTTCACGGTCTACGCCGGCTACACACTCGTTGCCGTCGGCTTCGCGGCCGTGCTGGTGCTCGCCCTGGCCGCCCGCCCCGGATCGCTCTGGTACAGCCTCTGGACCTGGCGGCCACTGCGTTCCTGCGGTAAATACTCCTACGCCATCTACCTCATGCACATGCCAATACGAGCCGTCATCCGCGACCTGATCTTCGGCCCCAACTTCAACGGCTCACGCTTCGGCGACGCGATGTTCCAATTCCCCCGCATCGGCGGGTCCGAGCTGCCGGGGCAGATCCTCTTTTACATCCCTGCCTTCGCCGCCTGCTGGCTCGCGGGCTGGCTCTCATGGAACCTTTACGAGAAGCACTTCCTCAAGCTCAAACGCTTCTTCCCATATGTGCGCAGAGAAAACGCCGGCAACGATCGGTAGGGCATCTTGCCTCAACATGTTCCAGACGCCGACGCTGAGCCCGCGAAGCGTCGGATTCCCACACGATCCACACAACCCGCCGAAACCTTCCCCCCTCTCCCCGCTGTTCAGACTTGGGACATAGGTAACACCCGTTCGTACAGATGGGTGACGGTTGGTAAGTAGCATG
>JALWOY010000064.1 GCA_027083355.1 Phycisphaerales bacterium
GCGGGTGCGCAGAAAGTCGCCCGGCCCATAACGCCCGCCGTATGGCGGCCAGCATGTCAGCGAAAGAGGGTGTCGACTTGTGCCGGTACCAAGGGGCTGCGGTCCGGACGCGGTAGACGTCGAGATCGGGACAGCCGTGCTGCAGGTACCAGATCACGACCACGGCATAGGCGACGAAGACGAGGGGGAAGGTACGCTGCACCGCCTTCTGGCCTTTGCGGCCCCGGGGGTTCGGTCCGGCCTTCTTCTTCGGCGCGGGCGTGCCGGACTTGCGGCGCCACCACCCGTTCTGAGGATCCTCGGCGCCCATGTACTGCTTGGCGTTTCGGAAGGCAACCTCCAGCTCCCAACGGCGAGCGAATCCGATCAGGATGTCCTCGACCGACCGTCCGGAGTCGGTGCAGAAGTAGGCGCGGTCTTCGATGCGACCGGCGGGATCGCGCGTAACCACCATCCTTACGGGCCTCGTTCCCGCAACGGTGTACCACAAGCACACTTGGGACTTCACCAGGATCGTGACGTTCCTGCCATAGATCGCCACGTTCGTCTTGGTCCACGGGATCGAGTCCGAGGCCGCAAGGACCTTGGGCGCTGGCAGCCGCTCGCCCTTGAGCCGCCGGCGGCCCTTGCCCCGGTAGGGTTCGGGTGGGGCGTAGAGAGCGGCAGCCATGCCCATCGGACCGGTGAAGACGCAATTGGCCGGGAGGTTGCGAACGATCGTTCGGCAAGCGTACTCCCTGTCGCCGACTACCTCGAGTCGGTATCCGCGTTCCGGTGGCAACCAACCGACGACGACCCTCAACAGATCGAGCGCCAACTCGGTGCGCTTGCGGTACTGTTCCTCGGGGCAGCGCTTCTTGGAGCGGTAGAGCCGGAAGAGAACCGGGAGCGCCACTCCCCGATCTCGCGACCACGGCAACGGCACCCAGATCGCCAGCGTGACCCAGTTGTGGCCGAAAGAGAACGACGGTCTGCGTCCTGCAGCGGTCCCACGACCGTAGGTCGAGCGAGCCGGGTCGTGGTGCATCCCGGCCCCGAAGATGTGGGGGCCGCCCTTGTGGGCCAGCGTGTCGTCGACGATCACCGTGATCACGTCTGGAAGCACCGGCTGCAGGAGCCGGAAAACGGCATGTCCGAGCGAATCAGCGGTCCAACTCGCCCGCGAGAGGAATCGGTACAAGGCGCTGTGGTGCTTGCCGCGGGTCGCGTCACCGGCAGCCTGGATCACCCGGCTTATGCTTCGTCGTCCTTGGCAGACGATCCAACCGACCACCAGCGCGACGAAGTTCTCGAAGCCCGGCCTCGTGAAACAGCCATTGAAGCTAAAGAGGATCGCCTGTATTGTCGAAGGAAGAGTAGAGTCCACGTCCTGCCTCCGATGTTGTTGAGCGCACACTCATTGCATCGGCAGGCAGGACGTTTTTCTGTTGGGCCCGCTTCCCTCCCCCTATGAAAATGGCGAAACTCTAGCCTAGCTCCTGGCTCCCGACGCCTCTCGCCGACGCTCAGCGCCGACGCCCCGCAAACGACGCGCATGCGGGGGTTGGCCCGCCGTCCGCAGCGGACCACGACGCCAGACACAACACCTGACGATACCAGCCGTTACACGCCGCGGCGCACTCGAACCGTGAAATGCAGGGCGAACGGTCGGGGACATCCACCTGTTCACGGGGATCGCGCAGCCGCACTC
>JALWOY010000065.1 GCA_027083355.1 Phycisphaerales bacterium
TTCGCCGACAGCGCCACCCTGGCGATGGCAAAGACCAGCGAACGCTCCGGCGCACCGGCCGCGCCGACCCCCTCGATCAACTCGGACACCGCCCCGCGAACCCGCCCGAGCCCGCACAGCCCGAGTCGATCGGCCGAGCCTCTCCCACCTCCCCCAACGCCGCCGCGGTTGTTCCCGTCGCGTGGCAGCCCGCGGCGCAACCCTCCCCGGCCGAGCCGACCGGGCCCAAGATCGACCTTTACCGCGTCGAGTTCAAGGGCAACGTCCAGGCCGCCCGGGGCCATCAAGTCATCCGTTCGGACACACTCACCGTCTGGGCGCGACTGATCGACAACAAGATCCCTCCGGACGACACCCCGGCACCGCTCTCGGCCCGTGCCCCGCTCCCGGTGCTCCTGTCATTCGCGCCCTTCGCCTCGACGCCCGCTGCCGACACCGCCACGGAAGCACCCACACCCGGCACACCCGTCACCCCCGAATCTCAAGTCTTACCCGACGAAACCGCCACCGACGGCGACACGCAGCCCGTCGTGCTCACATGGGACGGCCCGATGGAGGTCAACCCGCTCGACGACGCCCCCGAACCGCTGACGATGGGCGACGACATCGCGCTGCGGTTCGATGTCACCGAGGGGCACGTCGAGTTTGAAGACACACAGAGCAACGCCCGGGGCCGGGCACAGTCCGTCGCCTACTTCGCCGGCCGCGAACGCGTCGAGTTGCTCGGCCCGGCCGGCTCGATCCGCCTCGAAAGCCCCGACACCGGCACCATCTCGGGCGTCAACAGCATGTACATCGAACTGGCGGCGGGGGTCGTCACCGTCCCGACAGCAGGCGAGCTGACATCGAGACCCGATCGGCCCGAGCCTGAACGCAAACACATCAAGTGGTCCTCGTCGGCCTTGTTCCAGTTCGCGCTCGACGACGCGGGCCGCATGACCGACCGCATCGAACTCGCCCGGTTCGAGGGCGACGTCGCCGGCACCGACCGCGACGCCTCGCTCCGCGGCGACCACCTCGACGCGATGTTCGACACCCCGGAGGGCCGATCCCCTCGGCTCATCCAGATCGACGTGGACAACGCCCGGGGCACGGACGGCAAAGGCGGCTCGCTCGCGGGCGAACACATGCGCGTGCACTTCGACACCCGCTCGGCTGTGCTCGTCCCGCGTCGGGTGATCCTCGACGGGTCGGCTTCCGCGTCGCGACGGGACGCCGAATCGATCGAGGCCGACCACATCGACGCGGCACTGGCAAAGGACGAGCAGGGCCGGATCATCGTTACCGAAGCCGAGGCGGACGGGGACACCGTCTTCGCCAACGGGCACGGCGCCGAGGGCCGGGGCGAGCACCTGTGGGCCGACGTCTCCGCGGGCCGCGCGATCATCACGGGCGAGGGTTCCCGAGTCAGCACCGACGGCGCCGCGATCAGCGGCGAACATATCGAACTCGACAACGCCGAGCGGTCCGTCCTTGTCGTCGGCCCGGGCACGTTCACCCACACACCAGACGCCGACGGCGGACGACCGTCCAGAAAAATCAACGCCTCGTGGGAAGACCGCATGTCCTTCAACGATCGGCAGGGCCGACTCGAATGCGACGGCGGCGTCAGGGCCGAATCCATCGCCGACGACGGCACGCACGACACCATGGCCGCCCATCGGCTCGAACTCACCCTCGACCCATACACCGAGGACGCACCCGACGCCGGTGATCGGCTCTCCCACGCCCTCGTCATCGGCACCGCGGACCGCCCGGCCTCGATCGAATCACGCAGGGGATGGGTCGAATCCCTCCCGCAACGCCCCCGCGTCGACGAGGTCTTCCGGCTCGAAGGCGAACGCATCGACTACGACCCCCGAAGCGATCGGCTCGAAGTCCCCGGCCCCGGTAAACTGTTCATCCTCGATCGACGCCCCGAGCCCGGCAAGGCCAACCCCGCCGATGCACTCACCGACGACGCGGGCAGACGCGGGACGACGCTTTTCACCTGGACCGGCTCGCTCGATTTCCATCGCGGCGCGGGCCGGGCGGTCTTCACGGACGACGTCCGCGTCGCGCACAAACCGCTCACCCAACCCACGATCACGGAGCTGCTCGCCGATGAACTCGTCGCCCGGTTCGCCGTCGCGGACGACGGGCCTTCGAACGCCCATTTCGAGGGCGATCTGATCTGGGCCGTGGCGACCGGCAACGCCCTGCTCCACATCGAACGACAACGCGAGATCAACGCCGATCGGCTCGTCTACAACGCCCGGGACGGCCTCGTCGAAGCGGCCGCGGCCCCGGGCCGGCGGATCATCGTCACCGACCTCCTCCGCGGCACATCAAGCCGACCGCGGGCGATCCGCTGGGACCTCTCCCGCGACAGGATCGAGATCATCGACCCCGGGTCATTCGTCACGCCGGAATGAGCACCTTCGACCCGGACACCGAACCCGAACACCCCGGCCCGAAGCGATTGTTCATCACCCGCGATACCGCCGCACGCAGATCGAATCGTTCTGCCCGCCGAACCCGAAACTGTTGGACAGGCACACCTCGACGCCGCCCGTGTCGGTCAGGTCGCGGGCCTCGTTGGGGACGTGATCGAGATCGCACTCCGGGTCGGGCTCGTGCAGGTTGATCGTCGGCGGCACCTTCCCGTCGCGGATCGCCAGCACGCACGCGATCAGCTCGACCGCGCCGGCGGCCTGGATCAGGTGCCCGGTCATGCTCTTGATCGAACTGAAGCAGAGCCGATCCGCCAGCGGGCCGAAGACACCCTTGACCGCCTTCGTCTCGATCCCGTCGTTCTCGGGTGTCCCGGTGCCGTGGGCCGAGACGTACTGCACCGGCGCCCGCCCCCGGTCGTCCGGCTGATGCGGGTCGATCCCGGCGTGCCGCAGCGCCGCCGCCATCGCGCGCTGCGCCCCGATCCCGTCGGGCTGGATATCCGTGATGCGGTACGCGTCGGCCGTCGAGCCGAACCCGGCGACCTCCGCCAGCGGCGTCGCCCCGCGCGCCAACGCGTGGTCGAGCTCTTCGAGCACCAGCACCCCGGCGCCCTCGCCCATCACGAACCCGTCGCGCGTGCGGTCGAACGGCCTCGAGGCCGAGGCGTAGTCGTCCCGCCGCGTGCTCATCGCCGTCAGCCGGATGAACCCCGTCATCCCGAGGACGTGCAGCATCGAGTGCTCGCCCCCGGCGAACATCAGGTCGGCGTCGCCGCGCTTGATGATCTCGTACGCCTCGCCCGCGGCCTGCGTGCTCGCGGCGCACGCGGTCATGCAGTTGAACGCCGGCCCCCGGCACCCAAACGCCCGGGCGATGTGTGAGATCGAGACATTCGGCTCCTGCTCGATCTCCCGCTCGGCCGTCAGACGCTCGAGCGCCAGCCGGGCCCATTCGGCGGTGTCCACCGACCGCCCCTCGGCCCGCCACGCGTCGAGGCTCGTGGCGAAGAAGTTGTCGTAGTCGTGCGGGCCCTCGCCCGAGCCCATATAGACACCCATCCGGCCCGGGTCGAAATCCGCGGTCCGCCGGCCCGTCTCGTCACCCAGCCCGGCCTGCGCCCACGCCCGCGCCGCGGCGGCGAGCGCGAACTTCACACCCTCCCCGGCGCGTTGATGGCCCGCGGCGGCGTCCCCCATCACCGACGCGAGATCGAACCCGCGGACCTCCCCGCCGAAGTTGGTCGCGAACGTCGAGGCGTCGAACTTCGTGATCGGCCCGATCGCGCTCTCCCCGGCGAGCAGACGACGCCAGACCGTTTCGAGATCATGCCCGAGCGGCGTGACCCAGCCCATCCCCGTGATAACGACGCGGCGGCTCAATCGCTCAGTCCTTCCTGCGGGTCGCGAGGATGCAGCCGCCGACAAAGAGGAAACCGCTCATGACGATGCTCGACACGCCCAGAATATACATCCGGTTTTGCAAGGCTTCTTGGGCGAAACGGCGCTCGGCATGCGGCTCGACCGTGATGCGCAACACACCATACACGAAGAGCAGAAACGCGAGCAAAATGACGAACGACGCGGCGGGGCTTCGACGGATGGATGAGAACAACCCGTAGACAAGCCCGTACGGCCCCAAACCGCCTCGCTTTGTTTGATCCCCGCTCATTCCTCGACCTCGGACTCGGACTCAGCGCCCGCTGCAGCCTTCTCGCCGGTCTCTTCCTGTTCCTCGTCCTCGTCGACGTACTCGTATTCGTCCTCGTCCACCTCGCCGCGAAGCTCACGCAGCTTGTCCGGGTTGAGCACGCGCACCAGCCCGTCCTTCAGACGCCGCTCGCCGAAGTTGATGATCAGCCCCAGCTCGAAGTCCGCCGCACGCAGCTTCGCCCGCAGCTCACTCCGCGGCTGAGTGCCGATCTCCATGTGCTCGGCCATGATGCCCACGAGGAACCGGTCCCCGATGAACAGGTCCGCCGTCACCGTCCCGACCACCTCGCCGTCGAACTCGACCTCGAACGGGTGATCGGCCTTGAACGGGATCTCCTCGGCCTTCAACTCGATCTGGAGTGATTTCTTGTAAACCTCCAGCGGATAGCCCGGCCCGAGCTCCTTGTGCACCTCGATCGCGCACCCGATCACACGCCGCGACAGCTCCGTCAGCGCCGGGTCCAGTTCGTCGAGTTGCACCCCCGGGCGACGGTTGCCGGAATGACCACCATGCCTCCCGCCGTGGTGGCCGCCGTAGCCGCCGCGGTGATGCCTGTTGTACCCGCCTCTGTTGTCGTAGTCGCCCGCCATAGTAATTCTCCGGTTGAAGGCCCCTCGCCCGGCCGCCACCCGAGGCGACCGGAAGAGCGGGGAAGTCTATCAAGCCATCCCGGGACGCCGCAGCACCAACGCCCCGACCTGCCCGCCCAGTGAAGGCGTGCACACCAGTACTGTACGCAGATCCGCGTCGCGCGCCGGGACCGCCCCGGCCCGCATCGGCCCCGCGGGCGTCCCGCCGTGGACCCGCGCCGGAAGCCGCTGCCGCGAGATCGCAAGCGCCCCCGCGGCCGCCAACAGCGAGCCGTGCCCCGCGGCGGTCATCCCGATCGCCGGGGTGATCGTGATCGTCTCGATCTCGCCGAGCCGATCCCCGAACACCGACGCCAGCGCGTTCTGCTCGCCGCGGTCCACCACCGGAATCCCCATCGCACCGGGCACGATCGCGTCGATATCCCCCGGCTCCACCCCCGCGTCGTCCAACGCCGACAGCACAGCCCGCCGAACACCCTCGTCGACAGCATCCGGCCCCGGCTCGTCGTCGAACACGCCGGGGAACAGCGGCGGCGCCGAGTGGGCCGCGCCGAAACCCGCGACTTCCGCATAGACCCGCCGGCCCGAAGCATGGGCCGCGTCTTCGAGCAGCATGATCGCCCCGCCCTCGCCCGGCAGCCCCCCCGGAGAACCGGGGTCGTAGGGCCGAACCACACCGGCCGCGTCCGTGGACGCGTCCGCCTCGGCGAGACGCCCCTCGAGCCACAGCCGAACCATGCCCAGCGGGTTGATCTTCGATTCGACCCCGCCCGAGAAGCACGCGTCCGCGTCGCCACGTTCGATCACCCGCGCCGACTCGCCCAGGCTCAGAAGCCCGCTCGCCTCGGCGCACGTGATCGTGTTGCTCGGCCCCTCCGCACCGTGGATGATCGTGACGTGACACGCCGGCATGTTCGGCAGATATTTCAGCATCCACAGCGGCGGCAGATTGTCCATCGCCGATCCCGCCCCGGGCACATCATCCGCGCCGCCCCACCGGCGGACATCGAACGCCCCGGACTCGTCCCGGCTCGTGTCCAGCGCGGCCGTCAACTCGTCGATCTCCGCCGTCAGCAGCCCCGCGCCGATCTGGCACCCCGTCCGCTGCGGGTCGAGCCGCGGCGCGTCGTCGGCTGTCGCCGAGGCCGAGGTTTCTCCGCTGCCGCGCGACGCCACCCCCGCGTCCGCGACGGCGAGCTGGGCCGCGACCACCGCCAACTGCGTGTCGCGGGCCATGACCTTCGTCGCCTTGCGGTAGGACTTGGGCACATAGTCCCGCGCCCGCACCCCAGACACCTCACCCGCCAGCCGGCACGGCAGCCCCGACGCGTCGAACGCCTTGACGGGGCCGACCGCGGACCGCCCCGATTCCAGCAGTTCCCACAACGCGCCGGCCCCAACGCCCGCGGCGCTGACAACCCCAAGCCCGGTGATCACCACAGATCGCTGCATCAGCCCAGTGTAGAAGCCCGGACACACCGCCGTCGGACCGGGGCCGAGCCCGCACACGCACCACCCCCGACATCTGGAGCCGATCCCGCCCGTGTGCCGATCCTGAAGAACCGATGCCCGTGCGCACACGCGAACCCCGACGCTCACTGATCGACCCCGGCTGGCTCTATCTCCTCGCCGGGCTGATGCTGATGGCCGCCGGCGTGCTCATCCCCGCCAAACGCGACCTCGACCGCGCCCTCTGGCGGCGCGACCGCGTCCTCCGCGTCGAGATGCACCGCCTCGAACGCCTCACCCGCTACGAAACCTATCTCGGCGCCCTCGAGGATCGGGACGAAACCGTCATCCGGCAACTCGCCGCGACCCAGCTCGGGCTCGCACCCGCCGACGCCGAGGTCCTCATGCTCGTCCGCGGCGGCGAGGCGGAGAACGCATCCGTCTTCGGTGCCCTCGAGCCCCCACCCCCGACACTCCCCGAGCCGCACGAGATGGATTCCATGCTCGCCCGACTGGCCGGGGGCACCGGGGACAACCGCCCCTCGCTCTGGCTGCTCGCGGTCGCCTCGCTGCTCGTCCTCATCGGCCTGCTCCCGGCGGACCAGGGGGACGGACCGACCGCGACGGAGACGTAACCACCCAACGAGCGCGATACGCACGGCCATGAATGCGTGTCAGCACCGCCCAAAAAACTCATCGTGGGTGATGTGCAAATTGTGCAACCAAAGGAGGCCCGAACGGAAGCGAGGGCTTTCGGGCACGCGAAAGCAAGGGCTCCAGAACCACTGTTTCCAAGGGCAACGCCCCGAAGAGCAAAAAACGCTCCCTCACGGTCGCGGCTCGTTCTGTCGTTCTCCCGAGCTCCCTCAAATGCCCGCTTACCGCATCCGGTTCGCCGGCGGCTCGGAATAGTGCAGTTCAAGGTACCGCGCCACGTAATCGATGATCGAGCTCGCCTCGGGGATCTCCGGGTTGCTCGTCGCGCCGTTGGGTTCGAAACGCATCCCCTTGAAACGCACCACCGCGTCCTTCACGCTCAGCCCGTGCTGGAGCGCGAGGCTGAACGCCCGGCAGAATGCCTGGCAGAAGCCCGAGATCGCCGAGCCTTCCTTGCTGATCTTGATGAAGATCTCGCCCGGGCTCCCGTCCTCGTACAGCCCGATCGTCAGGTACCCCTCGAAGCTGGCGATGCTGAACTTGTGGGTGATCGATTGCCTCGTCGAGGGGAGGGCGTGACGCGTCGCGATCATGGTGCTCTCGTCTGATGGGGGCGTCGACGCCCCGTGATCGTGTTCCGCTCGGCTCGACATGGCCGCAGCGTAGCCCACCGGATCGGCCCGGTGCCACGGATTTATCGGGCAGCCCCCCCGACACGGTCCAGAAACACACCCGGGGGACGACTCTCTACGCTCCGGGCTTGCTTGTCGGCCCCGAGGGGTCGATACTTGTGCGCATGAAGGCGGCTTCCTCGCCATCCAGCAGAGAGACCCGCGTCCCGCTCAGCACCTCCGTGCTGATCGTGATGCTCCTCTCGATCCCCATGACCGCGGGTGTCGCGGGGGCGGTCGATCCGCTCGCCAGGGCCACCGCGTCGCCGATCCGGGCACTCCCGATCGAGATCGCCTGCCGACTCCGCGACGGCATCCGGTATGAAGTGCCGGCTTGCCCCGCGTCGATGCCGACGCCCGACCAGCCCAGAACGGCGCAGATCGTGCGCGTCGACGGGCCGCCCATCCCCGTCTGGCTTCTGGATCTCCCGCCCCCATCGCTCGGCTGAGCAGCGGTTCTTTTTTTCTATCTCTTTGTGTCGGCCGCCCCTGCGCGGCCCCGATCCAGATACCCAACCACGGCCCGATCCGGGCCGGAGGAAGATCGACATGCCAAACCAGGATATCCCCGTTGTCGGCCCGATCCTGAACAAACTGTTCGGGACACGGAACGAGCGATTCGTCAAACGCTACACCGCCCGCGTTGAGCAGATCAACGCGCTCGAACCCGAGATGCGGCCCAAGACCGATCAGGAACTCCGCGACATGGTCGCCGAGCTGCGCGAGCGGCACGACGCCGGCGCCAAGACCGAAGACCTGCTCGTGCCCGTCTTCGCCCTCGCCCGAGAGGCCATGGACCGGCACGTCGGCATCAGGAAGATTTTCGACCCCGAACTGGGGTTCGACCCGTCCGTGCTTTCCGACGAAGGCCGGGCGCTCTACGAGCAGACCAAGGCCGAGATGGACGCGGTGGAGCCCCGCCCCCCCGAGGGCGATCTGCTGGGGTGCACCGAGCCGATGCCGTCGTGGGTGTGGATGGACATCCCGCCGGCGCTCTACGAGGCGGTGCGTGAGGCGTACCCCGAGTCCAAACCCCCGTTCAGGGCACGCCCCTTCGACGTGCAGCTGATCGGCGGGATGGTCCTCAGCCAGGGCAAGATCGCCGAGATGAAGACGGGCGAGGGCAAGACGATCGTCGCCCCGCTCGCCGCGGCGTTGGCGGTCATCGAACGCCGGAGCGTGCACATCGTGACGGTGAACGACTACCTCGTCCAGCGTGACCGCGACTGGACGTTCCCGTTCTTCCGCGGGCTCGGGATGACCGTCGGCGCGATCCACCCGATGCACCAGCAGCCCGAAGAAATCAAGCGGGTGATGTACCGGTGCGACGTGGTGTACGGCACGACGTCGGAATTCGGGTTCGACTATCTCCGCGACAACATGAAGCGGTCCGCCGAGCAGCAGGTGCAGCGCAAGCGTGATTTCGCGATCGTCGACGAGGTCGACAGCGTGCTGATCGACGAGGCCCGCACCCCGCTGATCATCTCGGGCCCGGCCCACGAGGACAACCCCCGCTACGAGATGGCCGACAAGATCGCACGGCACCTCGTCGAGATGCAGAAACCGTGGCAGCAACTCGAAGACGCGGTGACCGCGTGCAAGGAACGCATCAAGGGCTACGAGGGCGACATCCGCCAGGCCCGCGACAAAAGCAAGATCCCCGAGTTGCAGGCCAAACTGGCCGAGGAGAAAAAACGGCTCCCCGAACTGGAGCACGAGCGCGATCAGCACACGCAGTATTACGAGGTCAAGATGGAGCGCAAGAGCGCCCACCTGACGCACGAGGGCATCGCCGAGGCGCAGCGCGTGGCGGGGGTCGGCTCGTTCTATGTCGACGAGAACCAGGACCTGCCCCACCTCGTCGAGCAGGCCGTGCGCGCGCACGCGGTCTACGAGCGTGACCGCGACTACATCGTGATGGACGTCCCCGACCGGATGACGGGCCGGACGGAGCCGAGCGTGGTGATCGTGGACATCAACACGGGCCGCCCGATGATCGGGCGTCAGTGGTCCGACGGGCTCCACCAGGCGGTCGAGTGCAAGGAGGGCGTCCCGATCAAGCAGGAGACGCAGACCGTCGCCACGGTGACGATCCAGAACTTCTTCAAGATGTACAAACGCCTCTCGGGCATGACGGGCACCGCCGACACCGAGGCGCAGGAATTCCACGACATCTACCACCTCGACGTGGTCTCGATCCCGACCAACAAGCCGATGATCCGCGTCGACCACGACGACCTCATGTTCCTCCGCGAGAAGGACAAGTGGGACGCGATCGTCGACGAGATCAAGCACTTCCACGACATCGGGCGCCCCGTCCTCGTCGGCACGACCAGCGTCGAAAAGAGCGAGCGCCTCGGGCAGATGCTCAGCCGGAAGTACCAGATCAAGCACGAGGTGCTCAACGCCAAGCAGCACGAACGCGAGGCCCACGTCGTCGAGGGCGCGGGCCAGCTGGGCGCGGTGATGATCGCGACCAACATGGCAGGCCGCGGCACCGACATCAAACTGGGCCACCCGACCCGCCAGGAGATGCTCGACCACTGGCTCCGCCGGGGCGTCTGCTCGCGCAGGCTGACCGTCGACGCGACCGACGAGCAGGTGCGCGAGGACGTTTTCCGGAAGGTCGCGCAGACCGAGCTCAAGGCGCTGGGCCTCAAGAAGCGCGAGATCGAGCAGATGCCGTTCGAGGAGCTGGAGATCGCCCTGCTCCGCAAGTGGGCGAGCGAGTTCACCTGGATGAGCCCCAAGCAGATCGAGACCGCCGACGCCGAGACGCTGATGAACGAGCTGGACTCGACGGGGCGGGTCAAGCTGCACCGCGTCCGCTGGTTCGACGACATCGAGGACATGGGCGGGCTGCACGTCATCGGCACCGAACGCCACGAGAGCCGGCGCATCGACAACCAGCTGCGTGGCCGCTCGGGCCGGCAGGGCGACAAGGGTTCCAGCCGGTTCTATGTCAGCCTCGAAGACGACCTGATGAAGATGTTCGCCGGCGAGACGACGCAGAAACTGCTCGCGCGGATGGGCATGAAAGAGGGCGACGCGATCGAGCACCCCTGGCTGTCGAAGAACGTCGAACGCGCCCAGCGCAAGGTCGAGGAACGCAACTTCCAGATCCGCAAGAACATCCTCGAATACGACGAGGTCATGGAGCACCAGCGGCAGTATTTCTACGGGCTGCGCCAACGCGTCCTCGAGGGCCGCGACGTCAAGGGGCTGATCTTCGAATACATCGAGGACTCGATCGACGACGCCATCGAGGAGATGCTCGACCCCGAATACCCCGCCCTGTGCGCCGCCGAGTTCGCCAGCGAAAAACTCGACGTCTCCATCCCGCCCGAACGCCTCCGCGGCAAGGACCGCGACGAGATGGAAAAGGCCATCCGCAAGATCGCCAAGGAAGAAGCCACGCACATGATCGACATCACGATCGGCGAGTACATGCCGATCGAGGGCTCCGAGGTCAGCGTCGACTTCGACTCCGCCGGACTGATCCGGTGGGCGAAGAACCACTTCGGCGTCGAGCTCGACGCGGCACAGCTCCGCGAGGGCGGCGCCGGTGAACGCCGGGAGGTCCAGTATCGGCTCGAACAGGCCGCCTTCGAGCAGATCGACAAGACCGACCTCGAAGGCCTGCTGACGTTCGTCGATCGCGACTACGGCGCGCACAAACTGGCCGAGTGGGTCAAGCGGAAGTTCGATTTCGAGGTCGACCCGGCCGAGATCATCGCCGCCCGCGACGCCGACGACCGAGACCCCAAAGACCCCATCATCACAAAGGCCCGCGAGCTCTACACGAAACGCGAGGTCGAATACCCCGTCGAGTTCATGATGGAGCTCGTCATGACGCTCGCCCGGCAGGACCCAGCCAGGGCGTTCGGCGAGCTGTCACGCTGGGTCAAAAACCGGTTCGGCCTCGAACTGAGCGAGGACGAGATCAAGAAGACCCCGCCCGCGATGATCGCCGAGCGGCTCCGAGAGCTCCAGCAACGATTCGTCGATGAAAACCGCCTCTCGGCGATCATCGAACAGGCGATCGCGATCAAGGACGACGACGAGCTGGACGCCTTCCTGCGCGAGAACTGCGGGGCCGGGCTGACCGAGCGGATGCGGTACATGGAGGACGAGGAAGAAAGGGCCGACGCCGTGCGCGCGCGGGTGGAGAACCTGCTGCGCACCGAGCTGCTCTTCTTCGAGCGGTCCATCCTGCTCGACACGCTCGACTCGGCGTGGAAGGACCACCTCTACGAGATGGACAAACTCCGCGACGTGATCGGCTTCCGCGCCTTCAGCCAGGTCGACCCGAAGATCCAGTTCAAACGCGAGGGGGCACAGCTGTTCAACCAGATGCTCGAACAGGTCCGCGACCGCGTCACGGACTACATCTTCACCGCACGCATCAGCGCCGCCGCGGCCCTGCGGGGCATCGGCGCCATGCCCGGCGGCCGGCCGCAGCCCGCGGGTCTCCGCCCGGTCGCGCCGGCCCAGCCGCGCCCCGCACCACAAGCGGGGATGATCCCGGGGAGTTCCATCGTCGGCCCCGGGCTGGCGATCGGTGCGGCAGGAACCTCACAAAATACAAATCAGAATGCCGCACCCACACCTCCACCCCCCGATAACGGGGAATCCGAACCGACAGCGGATCAACAGATGCAGGCCGCCAAGGCCGCGAAGGACGCGGATCGTGGGAAAACACGGAAAAGATGAACTGTTCTCCGAGAGTCGGATCACGAGGCGGGATCTGATCGTATAGGCTGCGCGTGAGGCCCGGTATCGGCCCGCGTTGTTCATACGGGCGGACGCCCGGCGGAGGAAGAATCGCATGAGGCCCGGACGCGGATTCACGCTCATCGAACTGCTGCTGGTGATCGTGATCATCGGCATCCTCGTTGCGTTGACGCTGACGGTCGGCACCAGCGCCATCTCGGGCGGCAAGAGCCGGCAGACCGCCGACATCATCCGCGTTGTCGATTCCGCGGTCGAGTCGTACATGGCCGACGTGGGCCGGGCCCCGCCGGCGTTCGTCGTAACGTTCGCGCCCGGCGAGATCCAGAACCCGCTCACCGCGACCGACTTCGCCGCGTACCCGATGGCCGACGCGGCTGATCTTTCAGGCGGCGAGGCGAACCGCACCGTGATCAACTCGATCGGCCTGTTCATCAAGGCCGCCGAGGACGCCGGCATGGACGATCTGTTCGCGTCGCTCAGCCCGGAAGTCATCGTGCGGTGGGACGGCGACGGCGATCTCGTCGAACCCACGGCGACCGTCTCCCCCCAACGACAGCCCGAGCTGCGCACGATCCTCGACGCCTGGGGCAAGCCGCTGCGGTTCGTCCACCCGGCGTGGGACGGGATCATCACCGTGGAAGAAAACGAGGGCCAGACGAGGCCCGTCGGGCAGCTCGGCACCCCAGTGCGCCCCATCACAGAGAACAACCCGGACAACGGCACCGACTACTGGCTCCCCCTCAACCGAGCGCCGGACGGGTTCGACCCGGCCACCTCGGCGGATTTCCCGATCCGCCTGCTCCGCCGGGATCGGCTGACCGACGAGGACCGGGCGAACTGGGCCGCCAACGGGGTCAGCCCCATCGGCGATGGCGACGGCGGGTACGCCGTGGGCGGTCGGCCTTATGTCTATTCCGCGGGCCGGGACGGGGACCCATCGACGCGGGACGACAACGTCTACACAATCGTCCCGCGTTTCGCGGTGGAGTGATCGGCTTCACGTTTCACACCGCACGACAGACACTCGGTGATCCGCCGAGCGGGTGGTGTGCCGGACGCACCCGAGGCGGGTTCGTTCCTGTGCATCCGGCACCGCTCATACGGATTCCAGAAGATTCTCGTGCTCTTTGAAGCAAGAGCCGGGCGTTCTTGCCTCCCTCTCCCCGCTGGCGGGGAGAGGGCCGGGGTGAGGGGCATCATTCTCTCCTCTTTCTTGCACACCCCGACCGGCGTGGCATGAAGTAAAGAAACGGCGTCGTCGACCTCTCCCCGGCGACCGGGGAGAGATGGGGTCGGCCTGACTCGCCCACACCACGAAACGCGGACACGAAAAACACGTCGGTTAAGAAAAACACCCCCTCTTGCGCCCGGGTCTGGTCGACACGCACAAGTTTTTCTTCGAATCCGTATCGCTCCCATTGCGATCTCGTACATGCAACCATGTCTGTATCAATCAGAAATCACCACAAGGAGCCCCAAGCGTGAGCGCGGGGCCGAGCGCCGGGTGGATCACGACAGCGCGCACGGCCCGTCGCTGACGCTCCCGGCTCTTTTCCGGCCCTTGAAAACTTCTCTCCGCGATCCGCACGGCGCATACAGTGCGTCTCGCACCCGAAAGATCACTGGGGAACCCATGACGCAGACCGAATCATTCTTCAAACCGCAGATCACGTTCGACGAGTTCGCCAAGGTCGATCTCCGCATCGCAACGATCACACAGGCCGAGCCGCACCCCAACGCCGACCGCCTGCTCCGGCTGCAGCTCGACGACGGCTCGGGCGAGCCGAGACAGATCTGCGCCGGGATCAAGGGCTATTACGACCCGGAGCAGCTCGTCGGGCGGCAGATCGTGATCGTCGCCAATCTCGCGCCCCGGAAGATCCGCGGCGAGGAATCACGCGGGATGCTGCTGGCGGCGAGCGACGCGCCGAAGGGTGAAAACGCCGAGCGCAAGGTCGTCCTGCTCACGCCGATGTCGGCAATCGACCCCGGCTCGACGGTGTCGTAACCCGCACAACCACTCCGGGCCGGTGCTTCATCAGTCGTGACCCGGGCCGCCTTTGCCACCCCGGCGATTCAGGCGCTCCAGCACGCGCTGCATGTGCTCGTCGAGCATCCGGTCGCGGTCCGCCCGGCGCTGCGCGAGCCGGGCCTTGCCCCGTTCATAATCCCGGCGCATCCGCTCAAGCCGGTGCTCGTCGAGTTTGTCGCGCAGATCAAACTGCCGGCCGAGCAGCTCGCGGATCTCGCGCTTCGCCGCCTCGATCGCTTCCGGGTCGGCCCCCTGTTCAACCATGCCGCGCAACGCACGCATCCGCTCGATGATCCGCATCCCGACACGCATCTCCTCGACACGCAGCCGGACATATTCGGGGTCGTCCTTCTCCCGGCGGATCATCTCCGCGATCCGCGGCATCATCCGGCGGATCATCCGCTCGGCCCGTTTCGGGTCGCGCTCGGCGGCCTCTTTGAGCCGCCCGGCGAGTTCCGGGAGGTGTGCTTTGATGAACGCCCGCGCCTCGTCGAGCGTCGGCGCGTCGGCGCCCATCGGACCGTGCCGCGGCCCGTCCATCATGCCGGGACGCCCCCCGGCGCCCTCACCCCGACGCCCCGGGGTGTCGCCCGGTCCATCGGGGCCACCGCCGAACGCGGGCAGATCATCCCGCCCTCGGCGGAAAAGCATCCGCATCTCGCCGGGCCCGAGCGCCTCGGCGGGCGGCTCGCCGGCCTCGATCCTCTCGATCGCCCCGGCGATCCGCGCACGCATCGCGTCGATCTGTTCGAGCCGGGCGTGCAGACGCTCGACGAGTTCCCCCGGCGGGGGCCGATCATCGATCACCGGGGGGGGCGACGCCTCTGCGGGCCCCTCGGGCGGCTGCCCCTGCGACCACGCCATGCCGCACACCGTCATCATCGCGAGCAACGCGAACCGTCTCATGTCGAACCCCCTTCGAGCACGTCAAAGAGCAACTCATCGGCGGTCTGCTCGTCGGCCGTGTTCTCGTTTGCGGTCTCGGTCTCGTCCATGTCGGCCGTGATCGGGGATTGATCCCACAGGCCGTCGATGAACAGCAAGTCGTCGACGTCGTTCTCGTCCCAGACGAGTCGCAGGCTCCCGCCGCCCGGCGGGGCCGATGCCGACCGTTGCATCCACAGCCCGAAAACCCCGAGCAGCAACGCCGCCGCCACCGGCAACGCCACCCATCCCGGCGACCAGCGGTTCCCACGCGTCGGCGTCACACGCCCCACCACACCCGGCCTCGTCTCCCGCGCGATCCGTTGCTCGAAGCCCGCGTCCGGCTCGCGCCGTTCATGCTCGCCCAGGGCGTCGAGCATCTCGACCAGACCCCGCGTGGCCCCGTCCGTGCCGCTTGCCGTGCCGTCCGTTTTCTCATTCATTGCAAAGACTCCTCGTCCTCGATGACACGCCGGATTTTCTTGAGCGCCCGGTGGTGCCTCGCGAGCACCGTCCCGATCGGCTCGCCGAGCAGGTCGGCGATTTGCGCGAACGAGAGCTGCCCGTGATGCCGGAGCTCGATCACCTCGCGGTCCGGGCCGTCCAGCCCCCCCACCGCCGCCCGCAGCGCCGCCAGGCGTCCGTCGTCGCCCGCCCCCGTGCCGTCGGCGACCACCTCGCACGCTTCGATCGGGACCGTCTCGGCCGATCGCCGCTGCCGCTGGCGCCCCTCGTCCCTGACCCGGTTCATCGTGATCCGGAACAGCCAGGATTCGAACCGCCCACGTTCCTCGTACCCACCCTCCCGCAGATGAACCGCGAGCGTCGCGAACACCGACTGCGTGATCTCCTCGGCCGACTCCGCGTCGCGGAGCCGGCTCTTGGCCATCGCGTAGATCCTCCTCGCGTACATCGACACGATCGACTCCCAAGCGGCCTCATCGCCCGAAGCCGCGTCCGTGACCAACGCGCCGAGCCGGTCATGCTCGGAGACACTCCCCGGATGCTCATCGGCGGCGATCGGCCGCATCACTGCCCCTTCCTGACCGGTGGCATACACCCGGATGCCGAACGACCCGGGCTTCGTCGCATTGCAACATCCAAGCAAGAATCGGTCTGTCGGGTCCCCGATCCTTTCCCCGACCGCACCGTACACTGGGACAATGCCCCGTGCCCGACCAAACCGCGAGGATGATCGGACCCTGACCGAAGAAAACGGTCGGCTCACCGACGAGGCGCTCTTCCTCCGGTTCCGCGAAACCGGCGACACCGAAGCCTACGGCGAACTCATCGACCGATACCACGACGACCTGCTCCGGTTCCTGTACCGGATGCTCGGGGATCGTCAGGGGGCCGAGGACGTCTTTCAGGAGGCTTTCCTCCAGGCGCACCTCTCATCCGCCTCATTCGACAAAAACCGCACATTCAGGCCCTGGTTATTCACGATCGCGGCGAACAAAGCACGGGACATGCTTCGTAAGAAAGGGCGAAGAAAGACCGCCGAACTCTCCGCACCGATCGGAGCAGGCAACGGACGCGACACGTCGTTCGTCGATCTCATGGGCAGCGATTCTCCCGCCCCCGACGAGCGGCTCTCCATCGAGGAACGGGACAGACAGGTCCAGAAGGTGTTGAACAACATGAGCCCAACCCTCCGCGAAGTCCTCCTGCTCGCCTATTTCCAGAGGCTCAGCTACGCGCAGATCGCCGACGAACTCGGCATCCCGCTCGGCACCGTCAAGTCCCGGCTTCACGCCGCCGTCGCCTCGTTCGGTCGCGGCTGGCAAACCCTCCATCAAGAGGAGGATTCGGACTGATGCACGACTCACCACCGCTCAGCCCGGCCGATGCCGAAGCACTCGACGCCCTCGTCGACGCCGGGTTCGACCCCGACGCGGTCCCCGCGGATCACCGCGAACGTGCGCGCCGCATCGCGGCCATGCTCGAACCGATGAACGCTCGACCAAGAGAACTCGAACACACCGACGGCACGCTGACCGCCCGCGTGATCGAATCGATCAGAGCCGCGAGCGAACAGACCCTCCGCCTGAGCACCCGCGACGATGAAGCGCTCGAGTCGTGCGTGATGAGCGGGTTCGACACGTCCCGCGTACCGCCCGCCGTCCGCCCCCGGGCCGAGCGGCACGAAGCGCTGCGTCGCGCCGTGACCACGCTCTCGCCCGAACACGAGCAATGGATCGCCGCGGGCCGGCATGTGCGCACGCAGGCGGTGCTCGACGCGGTGCGGCAGCCGTCCTTGATCCCGTTCGAGGAACCGGCCCCCGCGCCCCGCGGGTTCCGCTTCGCGGACCTGCTCACGGTGGCCGCGGTGCTGCTGATCGCCGCGGGTCTGATGCTTCCCGTGAAGAACTCGATGAGCGAGAGCAGCCGGCGTGCGGTGTGCATGTCGAACCTGCAGGCCGCGGGCTTGGGCCTGGGGCTGTACGCGATGTCCAACGACGAGGCGTTGCCGATGGCGACCGCGGGCTTCGGCGGCTCGTGGTCGCGGGTGGGCGATCCCCGACATTCGCAATCCGCGAATCTCTACACGCTCGTGCGCACGAAGCACGTCGCCCCGTGGATGCTCACCTGCCCCGGCAACCCGGCCGCCCCGCGCGAGCCGCTGGATGCGCAGGCGATGGACTGGCGCACCCTCGACGAGGTTTCCTATAGCTACCGCCTCATGCCGGCCGGGCAGAGCCGGATCGATCGTCTCGACGGCGACTCGGTCGTGCTCGCGGACCGCTCCCCGATTCTGCTGGCGGCGCTGCGGGGCCAGCGGATCAGCCCCGAGACGTCCTCGCCCAACCACCGGCGCGAGGGGCAGCACCTCCTCCGCCTCGACGACTCGGTGCGGTGGTCCCCCACCCCGGTGCTCGAAAACGGAGACAACATCTGGCTGCCGAGGGCAATCGAGCGGTTCGTCCACGACGCCCGGCTCAAGCGGGGGCTGATCGACGGCTACGAGTTGCCCGAAGACGCCGAGGACACGTTCCTCGGGCCGTGACGAACCGACACCCGCACCGTCGCGACGCATTGAGAACGATCAAGATCGTCTCTACCCGGAACGGGCTGATACCCGAGTGGTTCATGCAAACCGCACCAGTGGCGAATTTGCCCGGTCTGCGATGTGGAGCCCGGCGGGGTGCCGGCCTACCGTAGTGGTCCCTCGGCACGCTCCTGTGTTGAGGGGTTTGTATGGGTTGAAGAATCACCGACGGGGTGCACGATGCCGAAGAACAAGCCGCACAAGGGTCTGCTCAAGCGAGTCCGCGTGACGAAAACGGGCAAGGTCCGCCACCGCTCGGCGTTCCACTCGCACCTGAGCTCGCACAAGAGCGGCAAGAGGCTGCGTCAGCTGCGCGCCGACCGCTGCATCTCGAACCCCGAGATCAAGCGGGCCGAGAAGCTGCTGTTCCGCAGGCTCCGCGGGCGGACACAGGCACTTTCGGCGATGCGCAAAAGCCCGTCGCCCGAACAGCGCCGCGAGATGCGGGCGGCGAAGGAAGCCGCCGAGGAATGAGCAAAGACCCGGCTTCTCTTTCTTGAGCAATAGATAGAAGGAGAAGCGGGAGGTACACGGGCGGGATGCCCGTGCTTGAGGTTCGGAAAAGTCCGTCGGGCACGAAGACGTCGGAGAATCGGCCGACGCCCCGCCGGGTGAAGGAGTTCAACGATGCCGCGTGTACGCAAGGGTGCCGCCCGCAACCAGGCCCGCAAGAAACTGCTCCGCCAGGCGCGGGGCTATTTCGGATCGAACCACAAGAGCCCCTACCGCGCCAAGGACGCGATCATCCGCGCCGGCGTCTACGCCTACCGCGATCGACGCGCACGCAAACGCAACATGCGGGCGTTGTGGATCACCCGCATCACGGCGGCGTGCCGGATGCGCGGCACCCGGTACAGCGAGTTCATGAACGGCGTCAAGAACGCGAACCTGCTGCTGAACCGCAAGATGCTCAGCCAGATCGCGATCGACGACCCCCGCCTGTTCGACCGGCTCGTCGAGATCGCCGTCGAGGCGAGTTCGGCCACGCCGAGCAAGTCGGGCGCCTCGGCCTGACCCTCGGCATCAAACGCATCAATCACCGTCGCCGCGCGACGCCCACGCGCGCAGATCCTCGAACACGGGGCCGGGGACGTACCCGCGGATGATCGGCTCCCAGCCGTCGGGGCCGATCATGCCCTTGACGAAACTCGAACTGACCTGGCCCAACGACCTCGGGGGCATCAGGAACACCGTTGTCGCGTCCGGGTTCAGGTCGGAGTTGATATACCGCATCCCCCGCTCGTAGCGGTAATCCTCCTCATCACGGATGCCGCGGAGGATGTGCCCCGCGCCGATCTCGCGGGCGTAGTGGGCCAGGAACTTGTTCTGGATGTCGGTCACCTGCACGTTGGGCATCGACGCGCAGATGGTTTCGAGCCAGCCCAACCGCTGTTCGAGCGGGAAGGTGTAGTGCTTCTCGGGGTGACGGGCGACCGCGACGACGAGCCGCTCGAACAGGACCGCCCCGCGCTCGATCATCCACACGTGCCCGTTGGTCGGCGGGTCGAAACTCCCGGCGTACACGGCTGTTCCGCTCATCTGTCCTCCGCGGTCGGTGTCGGGGCCAGCATATCACACGCTCAGGGCTCCATCCCGTGGCGGACGGCACGCCGGAGACGCATCGCCGCCCCATCGTTCTCCGCCTTGGCTCTGGTGTCCGGGTCGAGTGAGGCATCGACACGCTCGCGCCAGGGCCGGCAATCTTCCAGTTCGGATTGCCTCGCCGGGCACGCGAGCCGATCGCGCCCGATCTCGGCCGCCTTGCAGAGCCGGGCCGCTTTCTCGAAATCCCCCCGCATCGCCGCGACGCAGGCGAGTGCTTCGAGCGTCGAGGGCAGCCCGGTGAGCGACCCGATCCGCAGGCGCAGATTCGCTGCGGCCCTGAGCCGATCCATCGCCTTGTCGGGGTTGCCGGCGTCGATCTCGAGTCGGCCCAGCCCCTCGTGGATCATCGCCTGCTGGAGTTCACCCCCGACACCCTCGAGAAGCCCGATGGCCTGCTCGTACCCCGCCCGCGCCGCGTCGTGATCCCCGAGTCGGCGTCGGCACTCGGCCAACCCCGCCAGCGAGATGCTCGTCAGCACCCGGTCGCCCAGGTCCCGGCGCAGCTGCAGGCTCTCCTCGAAATAGTCCACCGCGCGCGTCACCAGCAGATCACCCAGGCACGCCCAGCCGAGGCAGTCGAGCAGATTGCTCACCGTGCGGTCGTCGTCGCTCTGACGGGCGAGGTCGAGCCCGGCGCGCGCGAAGGCGACGGCGTGGACGAGATCCCCGGTCGTCATCGCGATCGTCGCGATGCCTTCACGCAGGCGTGCCCAGGCGGCGGTCGGCTCGCCCCCGGCGCCGGCGCGGTCGAGTTGCAGCAGCAGCCGGCGGCCCTCGGTGATATGCCCGAACGAGGCCCAGAATCGCCAGACACCCGCCGCGATGACCCGGCCCGACTCGAGATGCTCGGGGTGATCGAGCGCGAACACGATCGCGGATCGCAGATTGTCGTGCTCCCGCTCGAGCCGTTCGAACCACGCCGCCTGGTCCGGACCGAGCAGCTGCGCCTCGGCCTCTTTCGCGAACTCGGCGGCCCACCGGAGATGCGCTGTCTCGGCGACGGCCCGCTCGCCCGATTCGTCCAGCAGCCCCGACGCGAACTGTCGGATCGACTCGAGCACGCGGTACCGCGCCGCGCCGCCCCCGTCCGCCTGCTCTTCAACAGTTACGAGCGATTTGTCCACCAACTGGCCGAGCAGGTCGAGCACGTCGAACCCGTCGATCGCCTCGTCGGCGTACTCCGCCGAGAGCACCGTCTCGGCCGCGTCCATCGTGGTCCCCCCGCGGAAGACGCTCAGCCGGCGCATCGCCGCGTGCTCGTCCGCGTCGAGCTGCTCGAAACTCCATTCGATCGCCGAGACGAGCGTGCGGTGCCTCGGCGCGCCCGTCCGGGATCGCAGGAGCCTGAAGCGGTCGGACAATCGCTCGGCGATCTGCGCCGGGGAGAGCATCTTGATCCGCGCCGCGGCGAGCTCGATCGCCAGCGGCACACCGTCGAGACGACGGCAGATCTCGGCGACATCGCCCCGGTTCGCGTCGGTCAGGGCGAACCCGGGGCGTGCGGCGCGGGCGCGATCGACGAACAACCGGACGCTGTCGCACGAGTCGATATCGTCCTCGCCCGGGACCGCGAGCACACCCGTTCGGTAGACCCATTCCCCCTCGACACCCAGCGGCTCGCGGCTCGTCGCGATGACCCGCAAACCGGGACACGCCCCCAGCAGAGCCTCCAGCAGCGGCCCGCACCGCTCACGCACATGCTCGCAATTGTCGAGCACGAGCAGCGTCCGACGCTCCCCGAGCGCCTCGATCAGTTGATCGACCATTGACCGCCCCTCGGCCTGCGGCAGCCCGAACGCGGCCCCCACCGTGTCGGCCACCAGCCCGCCGTCTTCGATCGACGCCAGGTCCGCGTGCCAACTCCCGTCGCGGAATCGGTCGCCGACCCGACGCGCCGTTTCGATCGCCAGACGAGACTTGCCGCACCCGCCCGGCCCGGCGAGCGTGACCAGCCGCGTCTCCCTGAGCAGCGTGATGAGCGAGTCGATGTCGCTCGCCCGCCCGATGAAGCTCGTCAGCGACGCCGGCAAACGCGTGTGCTGCGACGAGCCGACCGAGGCGCCCGGCAAAGATGTGCCGCTGCGGTCGGCGTCGATCGGCGGGGGCTCCCGGGCCGGGATGAACACCCGCGGGTCGATTCGTTCCGCGCCGTGCAGCACCGCCTCGAGATCGATCCGGGCGTCGCCGATATCCCGCAGACGCTTCTTCGGGTTCTTCTCCAGACAACGGTGCAGCATCTCGACGATCCGCCCGGGTGTCTCGGCGGGCAGCAGATCCCAGGGCGGGTCCTTCTCCAAGATCGCCACGATCGAGTCCATCGGCGTCTCGCCCTTGAACGCCCGATGCCCGGACAAACACTCGAACAGCACCACCCCGAAAGACCAGATATCCGCACGCTTGTCGACGGTCCGTCCCCGCGCCTGTTCCGGGCTCATATACCCGGCCGTGCCCATGATCCGACCCTCGGCCGTCGGCGCCATCGAGAGCGTCAGATCGCTCTCGCCCACCGTTGCGCGGATCTCCTGCTCGGGTTTGGCGAGCCCGAAATCCAGCACCTTGACCACGCCATCGGGCCTGACACGGATATTCGCGGGTTTGAGATCGCGGTGGACCACCCCGATCTCGTGGGCCGCCTCCAGCCCGGAGGCGATCTGGAGACCGACCGCGAACGCCTCCTCGGGACGCATCGGGTCGTCCTCCCGGATCAACGCGCCGAGGTTGTGCCCCGGGACGTATTCCATGACCAGCAGCTGCCGGCCCAGGTCCTCCTCCATCCCGTAGATCACGGCGATATTCGGGTGGCTGATCGCCGCGAGGGTCCGCGCTTCACGCTCGAACCGGGCGAGCCGGTCGGGGTGCTCGGCCAGTTCGTTCGCCAGGGCCTTGATCGCCACGGGGCGGTCGAGCCGCGGGTCGTGCGCGAGATAGACCACACCCATCCCGCCTCGGCCCAGCTCACGCTCGACCAGATACCCACCGAGTTTGCTCGGCATGTCGTTCATGCGGTCGCCGATGCACTTCTCTTGAGAATCCCCGCAGCCCGGCGCGGCCCCCATCGCCGCACAACGATCCATCCTAGCAAAAACCGGCGGCGGTTTCGCCGTCGGTTTCACAGGTTCATGCACGTCCCCGGCGTGCACCGCGGGCGATCACGGCCTGCGACGGCACGTCAGACCCAGCCCGCCCATCCCGAGCAGCGCGGCCGAGAACGGCGCGGGCACGCTCCGGATGCTGATGTTGTCGAAATACGCATCGCCGGCGACACCGCCGCCGCCATAGAAATCTTCGAGCATCAGGTGCGCGAGGGTCTTGCCGTCGGCGTCGGCCCAACTGTCGGGGATGTCGAGCGCAAACTCGTAACTGTGCCAGGTGTTGTCGTCCACCAGCACACCGCTGGCCCCGCTCGTGGTCTGCGTCGAATACAACCAGACGTGCTCACCGGGCAGCCCGCGCGAAAGCCCGACGTACCCGTTCGTCCCTACGCTCGCGTTGCGGCCCTGATCCGTCCGACCCAGATAGTCGAACGAGAGCACATACGACGTGCCCGCATCGAACTCGATCGGATTCAACGAAAACAGATCGCCCGCCGCGTTCATCGCGGTGAACGCGAGCACGGTGTTCCCACCGCCGAGCGGGTCGGCCACCAGGGCCCCGTGGTGTGCCCCCCCGCTCTTGCCCGTCCAGTTCCCCAGGCCGGATTCGAAATCCTCACTGAACACGACGTCGGCGGACGCGGCGGAAACAACAACGCCCCCGGCGATCAATGCAACGATCTTTTTCATCACCCGTTCTCCTCGCTTTAGAAAACCCTGTGTATCTCCCGGATGCACGAGCGCACCCGATCCTCCACAACAATCCGATACACCCGGTACGCGGAAAACCCTTTCGCCGCGACGCGCGACGCCGATCGCTCTTTGAAACCTCTGTGCGGATCACCCGGCGGCGGATCGTCCGGAAACGTGGAAATACGGATCCCGCGAAATCCCGGTCTGCGTTAGAGCCTCGTTGGAGTAAGCAACTCGCACCATCCTGTTTCAGGCGCCGTGGTGTGGTTCTTGACGCCGACACTGAGGCTGCGCACGCAGCCGAAGTGTCGGATCGAGTGCGCCCGGATTCCACCCGGCAATCCGACGCTTCGCAGGCTCAGCGTCGGCGTCTGAAACATATAGTTGCAAGATGCTCGAATGAGCGAAAAACCGAGACAGGCGGGACGCCTGTCCCACCGAAAGAGAACACCAGGGCTCGTGCCCGGGTCTCGTTCCCGAAGAACAAGAATTATCTGCAATCCATGCCACAACCAATCAGCACGCCCCGACGTGTTCGGCCCGCCAACGTTCAACAGCGCCGTACACCGCCTCCGGTGTGCGCGCGCACCGCACCGCCTCTTTCAGAGGTCGACAATGCGAGCCGTTGATGTGCTTGCCCATCCGGCTGATCTTGTGCCCGACGCGGTGCAGGGCGTACCTGTCGCCGCGGAGGGACCGCATCCGATCGAAATAGCGCAGCAGAATGTCGAGTTTCTCGTCGTCGTCGGGTTCGAGCGGGGTCGGGTCAAACGCCTCGCCCGCGGCCCGTGCTTTCTGCGCCGCCCACGCCGTGCGGAACAGCCAGGGCATCTCGAACGCGCCGCGCCCGATCATCACCCCCGCGCACCCGGTCGCCTCGATCATCGCCGCCGCATCGCCGGGCCGCGTGATGTCGCCGTTGCCGATCACGGGCATCCCGCCCCCGGGCTTTCCGGTGTACGCCCCGGTCGCCTCCCCCACCGCCTCGACGACCCGGCGGATGCCCTCGAGCCGGCACCGGCCCTTGAACGCCTGCTCGGTGGTCCGCCCGTGCACCGTCACCGCCGCGACCCC